>JBBRTY010000004.1:0-61568 GCA_038248285.1 Aggregatilineales bacterium | reverse complement strand
CTGTTCCCCAAATCGTACCCAATCCGCCGAAGATGCTCGTCCCACCAAGGACAACCGCCGCAATCACATCCAATTCGTAGCCAGTGCCCATGTCAGACCGGGTTGTGGTCACACGCGCCGTGAAAAGAATCGCAGCTAACGATGCCATGAAGCCGCTATAGACATAGATCACCAGTTTATAGCGCTGTACGGGAATGCCCGCAAAACGCGCCGCCAGTTCGTTGTTGCCCATTGCATAGAGCGACCGTCCAAAGGTCGTGCGTGCCAACACCACACCCGTGACAACAACAGCAATACCAATAATCCATACTTGGAGTGGCAATCCTAGGAAATCACCTCGCCCTATGCCATCGGTGAACCACTCAGGAAACCCCCGTGCTGATCGGGCTTCACTGACACCCAACGCCATCCCTCGGAACAATGCCAATGTCGCCAACGTCATAATCAATGGCGGCACCCCCAAGCGAACAATGAAAATGCCATTGAGGAAGCCACACATCAATCCCACGATCAATGACGCAACAATCGCCACTTCCAACGCCCAGCCCGCATCTTGCCATAAGAAACCAAGAACGACGGCGCTTAACCCAAAAATCGAACCCACCGATAGATCAATCCCACCGGTGATGATGATAAGCGTCATTGGCATCGCCATGACCGCAACCTCAAAAAGCAGAACAACTTCTCGCGAGAGATTGCGAAGGGTCAGAAATCGTTCATTTTGGGTCGCTAAAAAAGTTATGGCAATGATCGTAATGATCAGCAAAATAGTTTCTTGGCTCAACAAAGAGCGCCCTAAACGTGTTTCTGAAAATCGGCTCTTTTGCTGTTCTGGTTGTTCTTTTACTGCCTGCATTTTATTTTCGCCTCGCATAAGATTGTTGATTTCTGCGATACAAATCGACCAACACCGTGAATAAAATCAACAAGCCTTGAACCGCCTGACGCCAATAGTCAGAGATACTCGCAAAGATCATGGCAGCCGGAATGACATGGACAAGTACAGCTCCTAAAGTCGAGCCGATCACCGTCCCCGTACCGCCCAAAATGCTGACTCCGCCTACCACAGCGGACGTGATCACCAGTAGCTCCAAACCAGAGGGTACCGTCGATTGAATGGCATTAAACTGGGTGGCAAACAACAACGCGGCAATCGACACCATAAACCCGTTGATCATGAACACGGTCATGATAATCCTTTTTTCCGAGATACCGGACAACCGCGCCGCTTCACGGTTGCCACCCACCGCATAAATTGCCCGTCCTGTGGCGCTGTACTTCATCCAAATCGCCCCAATAATCGTGAGCGATATCATCAGATACACCGGTGCAGGAATGCCAAGCGGACGTTGCTGTGCAAACTTGAACCATTCTGGCAGGTTATAAATCCATTCCCCACCCGTCCACAAAATCAAGCCCCCTTTGAGGACGCTCAACATGCCAAGCGAGACAACAATCGCGGGGACATGTAGGTAGGCGACGAAAAATCCGATGAGCGCCCCGGACGCCACCCCTACGACAATGGGGATGATAAAAGCGAAGATCTCAGGATACCCCCCGGCTTCGGCACCGATAGCAAGCCGTCCCGCAATCGTCGCCAACAAGCCAATGAGCGAGCCAATCGAAATATCAATGTTGCCAGAAATAATCACCAACGACATCCCTATCGCCGCAATCGCAATATAGGAACTGTTGCTGAGAATGTCAGAAATATTGCGCGCTGCCAAAAAGTTCGGATTCACAATGGTAACGGCGAAACTGATGATGACCAGCGCCAGCGCCAAGACGCTTTCCTGCGTCAGTAAACCACTCAGTCGCGATCCAATACTTCGATTTGCCAATGCTTGGGATGTTTTTTGTGGGATCGCTGTCATGATGTTCGGCTCACTTCTTGCGGGTTGGCATTCTCGAATTTAGGTTGACCGCCCATCATGGCGGCGGCAATCTTTTCTTGGGTCACATCCGCACGGGCATATTCAGCCACGATACGACCATCACGAACGACCAAGATACGGTCGCTCATCCCCATAATTTCCGGAAGTTCGCTCGAAATCATCAAAATCGCGAGTCCTTGTTCCACTGCCAACTCGCTCATCAAACGGTGAATTTCAGATTTTGCCCCCACATCAACGCCGCGTGTTGGCTCATCCATAATCAGCAATCGCGGTTTGCTCGCTAACCATTTGCTGACGACCACTTTTTGTTGATTACCCCCCGACAATTTGCCGACAATCTGCTCTGGACTATAGGCACGGATGCTCAGTTGTTCAATTGCCCGCTCCGCCAAACTACGCTCCCTGCCCCGCCGGATAAAACCCGAACTCGCGAGTGATTGCAACACCGCCAGCGAAACATTCTCGCGGATCACCATCTGCTTAACCAACCCTTGTGTCCCACGATCCTCCGGAACATATGCGATCCCCAAGTTAATCGCTTGGGCAGGGTCTTGGATCCGCACTTTCTTACCGCTGACGAAGATGTCGCCACTTTGGGCGGGCATGATGCCGAAAATCACCTGTGCCAATTCACTACGCCCCGAACCCACCAAGCCCGAAAGACCGACGATCTCACCCGCCCGCACCTCAAACGACACACCGCGCGTAAAAGGCAGATGCACCAAATCCCGTACTTGTAATACCGGTTCGCCGATCTTCGGGGGCAACTTCGGGAATAAATTATCGATGGTACGTCCGACCATCTTGGTGACCAGTTCACGCTCGGTGGTGGCGCTTACAGCTTGGGTGTCAATATATTGCCCATCGCGCAGTACGGTAACGCGATCTGCCAATTCAAACACTTCATTCAAACGATGGCTGATGTAAATAATGCTGACACCGCGTTGCCGCAGCAACCGCACGATATCAAAAAGCTTGCTGACATCGGCTTCTGTCAATGCTGCTGTCGGCTCATCCATGATCAAAATGCGCGCATTAATCGATAGCGCTTTCGCGATTTCAACCCGCTGCCGATTGCCAATATTCAATGAACCGACTTTGCGCCGCACATCAAGGTCATGAATATTGAGCGATTGCAATATCTCGGCAGCACGGTCGTTCATCTCCCGCCAGTTGACCCAATGGAGTGGACCAAGACTCCGGCGGGGCGCATGACCGATGAAAATATTTTCCGCCACCGTCAACTCAGGATAAAGGATAAGTTCTTGATAAATGGTGGCGATCCCATTGGCTTGAGCATCGCGCGGGCTATTGAACGAGACCAATTTACCATCCAAGCGCACCTCCCCCTTGTCGGGCTTATGTACGCCAGAAATAATCTTGATCAAGGTCGATTTGCCCGCGCCATTTTCGCCCAACAGCGCATGAACCTCCCCTTTGCGAACCTCAAGCTGCACATCACTGAGCGCCCGTACGCCGGGGAAAGATTTAGAGATATCCGATAACTTTAGTAATACATCCATCAAATAAGGCTTTTCTAAATGACTCTAGCTAAATAATGGTTATGCCCTGCGAACCGTAAAAGGCTTAGAAACGATGGACTACCCTGCCCCATCCAACAAATTTTTGAAGCGCTGATACGCCCGCTCCCACGCCGCGCTTTGGTGCGGTTGATAATCGACGCCATCAATCGTCTGCGCCAAAACCGCGCGGGCATCGGCAATGCTTGCCAGTTCTCCAAGCGCGATCAGTTGAACGATGGCATTCCCCAACACAGTGCCTTCGACTGGACCCGCCACTACGGGGCAACCCACCGCATCCGCAGTCATTTGGCACAACAACTTGTTCTGCGTACCACCACCAACGATGTGTAATCGATCCACAGATTGCCCGCTGATGGCGATCATCTGATCTAAAACATATCGATACTTAAGCGCCAAGCTTTCATAGACTACGCGCATCACCTGACCAATGGTTTCAGGCATGGGTTGTTCAGTCTCATGGCAATAAGCGCGAATACGTTGGGGCATATCCCCCGGCGGTAAAAACCGAATCTCATCAGGATCGATAAAACTGCGGAAAGCATCCGCTTGGGAAGCCGCCGCTGTCAATTCATCATACGTATAGGTCGTGCCCTCAGCGCGCCAAGCCGAGCGGCATTGCTGTGCCAGCCACAACCCCATCACATTTTTCAAAAATCGAAAGGTTCCCCCTGCCCCCCCTTCGTTGGTGACATTAGCGGCATACGACTCATCACTGATGACGGCTTGATCCAGCTCCAGCCCAATCAGGCTCCATGTCCCGCTGCTGATATATGCGAAATTTGGGGTTGTGGCAGGTACCGCAACAACGGCGGAACCGGTATCATGGCAAGCAGGGGCAAAAACAGAAATCCCCTCATAACTGCCAATTTTAGTGCCGGGTTGAATAATCGGTGCCAAAATATGGGTTGGCAAGCTTAATCGGGTCAGCAAATCGCGATCCCAATCACCGAGACGAGGATTGTAAAACTGGGTGGTGGTCGCGTCCGAGAACTCGCAAACCTTTTCACCCGTCAGCCAAAAATTCAGCAAATCTGGCAGCATCAGCAAAGTATGGGCACGTTCCAATTGGGCAGGCGTGCGCACTGCCACACTTGCCAACTGATACAAGGTGTTCAAAATCAGGAATTGGATACCGGTACGTTCAAAGATTTCGCGACGCGGCACACGGTCAAATACCCACTCCATCATGCCGTCAGTGCGGGAATCCCGATAAGAAACAGGGTTTGCGATCAGCGTGTCGTGTCGGTCAAGAAGCGCAAAATCCACGCCCCATGTCGCCACGCCAATGCCGGATGCTCCTTCGCGCGCAACATGAATCCCGCTGGTGATTTCATGCCACAGATTCAGCACATCCCAATGTAGTGTGCCCCGCACATGAACTGACGTATTTGAAAAGCGATGAACTTCATTTAAGGCAAAGCGGTGACCATTAAATTCAACTGTCGCTATTCGCCCGGATTCAGCACCCAAATCAACTGCGATAACCCGTGCCATAAATATTGCACCTTAATAAAAGCCAGTTAAACGATTTCTTGACCGAGTTTTAATTTCGTTTACTTTCATTCTTCAACAGTTTATCGCGAACCGAAAAACATGTCAAATCGAAAATAACTTCTCTAAAGCTCACACTGATGCAATTTGCACGATGATTCCTTGTTTACGAAAAGGTTCAACCTTCTCGGTCGTGACATCAGAAGTTGTGATCACATGCTGCACTTCGTCCGCCCGAACAAAAGTAAAGGGTGCCACCTGTCCCCATTTACTGCCATCCACAAGGATGATAGTTTTGACACATCGCATGATCATCGCCCGTTTAATCGAAACCTCATCGGCGTCAATATCCGTAACCCCTTCGGCAAAAGTCACACCGCGCGCGCCAAAGAATCCCACATTAAAATTGATGTCCGGCAAGCCTTGCGGATACCCCACCAGCGAAATTGAGTCCCGTCGCAAACGCCCACCCGGCAATACTACTTGAATATGAGGGCTATCCAAAAAGGTTTGCGCAATCACTAAACTATTGGTGACAACAGTTAATTTCTTAAATTGTTTAAGCTGCGCCGCTAGTGTGTGTGCCGTCGAACTAGCGTCGAGCGCGATGCTGTAACCCTCTTGAATATAGGCTAAAGCCAGTGAAGCAATGGCTTCTTTTTCTTTGCGACGTTTACTCATACGAATATGAAAAGACAATTCGGGTATCGGTTCTGCCGCTTCGCGCCGCACCGCCCCCCCATAAGTGCGCTCCAGCAACCCTTCGTCTTCCAGTGTACGCAAATCTTGGCGAATTGTCACCGCACTCACCTGCAAGTTTTCGCTGAGTTCTTTAACAGATACTCGACCATCTTCACGCAGTCGATTTAAGATTGCCCGACGGCGTTCTTCCACAAATAAGGGATCACCCATGTTGACATGCCTTTCACAACGACATAAACTGACAAACAATGAAACAAAATAATCTTTCATTTACCCATTCTATTCCAAAACAGGGGATCATGAGCGACTCACATTACGAGATTCTCTCGACAACTTTAGGTCAGCGCGGCATTGATGTCCCAAACGTGCTAGCACGTTTGAAGACTCAGCATATCGAAACTCCCTCTTGGGGGTATGGCAACAGCGGCACCCGTTTCAAAACCTTTCCATGGCGTGGTGCTGCCCGCAACATTCACGAAAAACTCGAAGACGCCGGCTATGTGCATCGACTAACCGGCGTCGCACCGTCTGTTGCCATTCATATCCCATGGGATAAAACAGGGGACTACGACTCACTGAAATCGTTTGCACAAGCCCAAGGGGTCACTATCGGCGCGGTCAACCCCAATCTGTTTCAGGATGAAGAGTACAAACTTGGCAGCATCACCCATCCAAGCGGCAGTGTGCGCGAAAACGCCATCGCCCATATGGTGGAATGTTGCGAGATCATGGCGAAAACAGGTAGCAAGCTTCTCAGCTTATGGTTTGCCGATGGCACCAACTATGCCGGTCAAGACAGCATTATCGAACGCAAACATCGCATGGAAGATACGCTTCAGGCAGTCTATCCTCACCTACCCGCTGCTGCCCGAATGCTCATCGAATATAAATTTTACGAGCCTGCATTTTATCATACTGACCTTGCAGATTGGGGCATGGCATATGCTACCTCGCTCAAGTTAGGCGCACAGGCACAAGTCTTGGTCGATACCGGTCATCACGCACAGGGAACCAATATCGCCCATATCGTCGCTTTCCTCGTGGATGAAGGCAAGCTCGGCGGTTTTCACTTTAACGCCCGTCGTTACGGGGATGACGACCTCATTGTCGGCTCGAATAATCCCCAAGAGTTATTTGAAATCTATACCGAATTGGTCGCAGCAGGGGAACGCGCCAAAGATGTCGCCTTCATGATCGACCAATCTCACAATATCGAACCTAAGCTGGAAGCAATGATTTATAGCGTGGTCAATTGCCAGATCGCCTATGCGAAAGCATTGATCGTCAACTATGATACGCTGCGTGAACGTCAGCAATCGGGGGATGTCTTGGGCGCACATGATGTCTTGATGGACGCCTTTCAAACGGATGTGCGCCCTCTGTTACGCCGTGCCCGCGAAGAACTTGGCGTCGCGCTGGATCCAATTGCGGCATATCGCGCCGATAATTACGCCCAACGCATCGCCGAGATACGCGGCGCAGCCGAAGGTGCGGGCGGCGGTTTTCCTACCTAATTTCAAACATCAAAAAGGGAAAAATATGCACTATCGTGAATTTGGTCGCACAGGTTGGCAAGTTTCTGAGATCAGTTTTGGCGCGTGGGCAATCGGTTCCGCGTGGGGCACAGTCGATGATAGCGAATCAATGGCAGCGTTGCATAGTTGCCTTGACAACGGCATCAATTTCTTCGATACCGCTGATGTTTATGGCGATGGGCATAGCGAACGCCTCATTGCCCGTTTACGAAAGGAACGCTCTGAGCCATTTTACGTCGTGACCAAAGCCGGACGTCGACTCAATCCACACATCGCCGACGGCTACAACAAACAAAATCTCACACAATTTATCGAACGTAGCCTGCAAAATTTACAAACAGATTGCCTCGATTTAGTACAGCTTCACTGCCCACCCACTGATGCTTATTACCGCCCCGAAGTATTTGGGGCACTGGATGATCTCGTGACGGAGGGCAAGATTCGATATTATGGCGTCAGTGTCGAAAAAGTCGAAGAAGCTCTGAAAGCGATTGAATTCCCCAATGTGCAATCGGTACAAATCATCTTCAATATGTTTCGGTTGCGCCCTGCCAGCCTATTTTTCGCCGAAGCGCTCAAGCGAAAAGTCGGCATCCTTGCGCGGGTACCGCTCGCCAGCGGTCTGCTGACGGGCAAATTCACCCGCGACTCGGCATTCAGCCAAGATGATCACCGCAATTACAATCGGCATGGGGAGCAATTCGACAAAGGCGAGACCTTTTCCGGCGTGGATTACGAAACCGGGCTACGCGCGGTCGAAGAAATTTCCGCCCTGCTTCCTGAGGGTGTCACGTTGGCACAGTTTGCTTTGCGCTGGATTCTGATGTTCGATGCGATCTCATGTGCCATCCCCGGTGCCAAGCGCCCTTCGCAAGTGCTAGACAATGTTCATGCCGCCGACTTACCCCCCCTATCGCCCGAACAGATGGCGACAATTCAAAGTATTTATGATCGGTTGATCCGCGCTCAAGTGCATCAACTGTGGTAAACATCGACAGCTAAATGCCAATAAAAACGGGCTACCTGAGTGCTTAAGGGGTAGCCCGCTACTGCATATGCGCTTTGGATTAACCGGAAACGGGGATAATGCCCTGTTCGATGCAAGAGTTGTAGTTGCTGCCGAGAATAATTTCAAAATCGACAGTACGATTCGGATCGGGTTCGCTCAAAATATTCTCTGGTAGCACGTTGGCAATCCGCGCAATATCTTCAACGCTACTCCCTTTGGTGCGTCCAGTGTAATCGATCAAAATGGTGTCTACCGTTTGGGTGTCGGCACTCCCCATTGCCACTGCCCCAAAACCATCCCAAGCCAATCGTTCGGCTGCGACCCGATCCCATTGGTCATTGCCAGAGCCGTTGTAGACATGGATCGACGCCTGCCGCAACACCAACTGATTTTCCGTTGGGGGGGTATAGAAGTCTTGTAGCAATGGGCGCATGGTATCGTACACAGGAAGTTGGACATAACTGCCATCTGGCGGTTGCCAGGGCGTCGTATGATAGGTGCGCACCAAGCGATAATCTTCAATTTGACTGGTATCGATGCTCAGCGCCAGTGGGACCAGACCCAGCACGTCTTCCAATACCATCGTCGTCTCCACCAGTTCGCTCGATTGGTTCCACAATGTCACCACATTATTGAGCAAACCAGTCGCCCGCGCTTTACGCCACACTGCGCGCAACACCTGTTGCTGGCGGCGTCCTCGGTCAAAATCATCGGTATTGTTCCGTGACCGCGCATACCATAAAGCTTCTGCCCCTGTCATCGAATAATAGCCAACGGGCAACACATAAAAACCTTCCTCGTTGACTCGATAAGCCCCTTGCGGGATTTCCGCACCAATCAGCGGCAAATCTTCCAGCGCACAATCGACCGCTAAATCTACCCCGCCAATCGCGTCTACAATCCCCTTGAAACCTGTCAAGTTCACCATCGCGAAATAGTGGACATTGACGCCGAGGTTATAGAGCAATGTCTGACGCAGCAGTCCAAATCCGCCTTCCGTCCAACCGACCGCTTCGCCATGAATATAAGCCAGATTAAGCCGTTGCATCGTCCATCCGGGGATGTAGACATATAAATCACGCGGCAAGCTCAACATCGACACACTGCCCGTTGTTCGGTTGATCGACGCCACAATCATGGTATCGGTACGCACAAAACCATCATCGGTCAGTTCGCCATCATGCCCGATCAAGAGAATGTTCATTAAATCATAGCCCTGTCGATCCAACGTTGGTACGACGGTGGGCACGGCGGTGCCACCCGCTTCCAAAGGTTGATTGGGATCGGCATAAATGAACAATGTCGGTAACGGATTAGGCGTGATCGCGCTTTGGGTAGCGGCTGGGACAGTAGGCGGTTCGGGAGTCGCCACCAATTCGGTCGCCGTCAATGGCGTCACCCCATCCGCTGGTTGCGGCGTATTAGTGGCAAACTGACTAAAGAATCGATCTGACTTGCTAAAACGCACACTTTGATACCCGACCACACGCGATTGAGGCGCTTCTGCACCAGCCAGCGCAGTCGCCGTCTGCGCGAACAAAGGCAACTGACGACGCGACTCGGCGTCGTCACGAACCCGCCCAAACACGGCTTGCGCAATTTGGAAACCAAAGAAGAAACAGGCAGCAATCAACATAGCAGGGATTACGCGGAACAAGAAGAATGCAGCGATCCGCCCCATGCGAGAAGGTTTATTCTGTGTCATAAACGAGCTTTCATCCCCAGAAATCAAAACACGCGATACAGTCCTTCACTATAGACCAAAGCCCTTCTCAGTGCGACGGTCAGGCGTTTATCATCGGGATAACGCCTAGTTCAGAACTCTACTTTTCGGGAATTAAGGTATTATTCAAAGGTAGAATAAATCGGAAGGTTGTGCCCACTCCCGACTCACTTTCCATCCAAATACGCCCACCCTGTGCTTCAATCAAGGCTTTCGCAATCGCCAAGCCGACCCCTGTATCGCCTAACCCCTGTAACAAAGGATGATCAGCTTTATATTTTCGGGCGAAAACGCGCGGCTCATCTTCCGGCGCGACCCCGCCCCCTTGATCCCCGACCGAGATGATCAACACGTCGCGTGTCGGATCGTCATTATCTTTGCCCATCACCGCCGAAATCGCAATCTCTCCCATAGGCGGTGTCACCAAATGCGCGTTGGAGATCAACTGCGTCATTACTTGGTTCAACGCATCCTTATCGGCATTCAACAAGGGTGGGTTATCCATTAAATTCAGGTTGATCACCAAGCGACGTTCTCGCAATTGGGGCGCAGCTTGCGTGATGGCGTCCTCAATAATTGAAATTGGGTTAACTGCCTCTGACACCAGCGAGACCTCATCACTATCCAAAATGACAAGACGGGACAAGTCTTCTAACATTTGCGCCAAACGACTCGCGTTGGAGGAAACCCGCTGCAAAAATTTGCGTTGCATTTCCCCCAATATCCCTGCCGACTCGCTCAGCAGCAAATCGACATACCCCATGACCGAGGTTAACGGGGTACGAAGTTCTTGCAAAACACTCATGAAAACTTTTGCGCCCTCGGAGCCAAGCCGTGCGGCATTAGCTTCATGCAAGGGTGAATACTCTTGGAAACTACCGGCAATGGTCGCCAGTTCTCCCCCTAGTGTTGTTTTGGCGGTTTGAAGCTGGGTTTTAAGCGCGCCGTACTGCTGTTGCAAGGCGTCAAATTCCGCCTTCACATCGCGCGTATCCCCCTTTAACTCATCAATCTCCTGCTCATAAGCGGTCATTTCCGCCAGCAAGCGGGTGTACTGCTCCACAAATTCTTTTTGCTTGCCTATCAATTCATCGCGCTCGTTACGAATTTGATCACGTTGCTTTAGAGCTGCTTCACGATCCGCCGCCAAATATGCCATTTGCACCTGCAAAGTACTGCGCTGATTCTCACTACTGGTTTGGGCTTCGCTATCTTCCGCAAACTTTGACTGCTCCATCAGCAAAGCATCTCGTTCCTGCTTGATTTGCGCGTAATTCCGCTCCACATGAGCACGTTGCTCGTATAAGCTTTGGATCAATTGCGATAACCCGTGTGTACCGTTCGTCACCCCCAAAGCATGGAGTTGATCTTCGATAGTGGTGAGGCGTTCGCGCAACATTGCACGTTCCTGTTCAATTTGCGCCTTTTCGCCCGTCATACGTTCCAACAAATCATGAACCACCGTTGGAATCGGTGCCCCAGTTCGGAAAGTCTTGATCTGGGTCATCAAGCGATCCCGTTCCGCAACCAAGTCTTCCCGTTCGGTCTCTAGGACTTCTATCATATTTTGCAACAGCGCCTCATTATCGGTAGAGACTGCCCCCATAAGCGCAGTTTCGGCTTCGCGCAACCGATTCGCCAAATGATCTCGTTCCTCAACAAGTTGCTGCTGTTCTTCATATGAAGCCGTCACTTGGCGCGACTCAAAGTCGGCATCATCGCTATCGGTTAGCGCCAACTGCGATGTGATTTTCTCACGCTCTCCCTCTAGTTCCTGCTTCAAACGCCCCACCTGCTCGGACAAATCTTCGATTTGGCGACGGGCGCTATCTAGTTCTTTGGTCATATCGCGCCCTTGATCCTTCACCACAGGGCGTTCGCTTGTAGCTACCTTTTGAGTTTTGCCATCGTTCGGGTTGATGTGGCGGCTTAGCACCAACAGCTTTGAACCGATGATGGCAATCCCTTTGAGCAGTTCTCTTTCAGTATCGAGCAGTTCCCGTCGGGAATACGGCAACCCTAAAATCATGACTCCCAACACCTCGGAACCATTGGTCAATGGTTGAAAATAGGTGGGTCCCACCGATTGAATGTCGAAGCGGGTATACAAATCCTGCAATTCATTGACATTGCGATCAGGGAAGATCGGGCGTTGTTGGCGACGTTCAATGGCGTTTACAAGGGTAGGCTGATCGTCTAATTTCAACGATAAGCCCGTGATTTTCTTTTCCATCACCTGATCAATACCATAAATAATGTCGGCATGATTCGCAGAACGCACTTCAATCATCACCGCGATATCCGTTTTAAGCGCATTCAGACTTGATGACAAAATTCGTTCCACGATCTCACTTGGTGCAGCACCTTCCAACATCGTCCCCAACGCCTTCATTAGCTGCGCGGACTCGCGTTCGGGCGCAGTAATGGGCGTTAGAATCGAAACCGAAGATGCAGACTTTACTGGTTCGGTAGGGGGACGGCGTTCTAAATAAGCGATCACACGCCGATAAACGATTGCCAACATGATGACGCTAGAAACAATAAATGCGCCTCTCACGAGACCGACATAATCCCCCGTGATATTTCCTTGCGCAATTTGAAATACGGTAATGGCATTACTCAGAAAAAACAGGAGGAAATAACTGATTTTCAAAAGGGCGTCTACCACAATCTGAAAATAGACAATGATGACGACCATCCCAACGAATCCCGCAATTGCGCCAAAGAGCGTCCACACCAATCCGAAACGGCTCACATTGAAATCGATTGTGAGATAGGCGCTCGCCCACTGGCTACCCTGAAACATGTACCCGACAAAGAGCGCCAAAAACGTGACCAAAATAGCCATATTAAGCAAAAAACGAGCTTGTTCAGTCTTAATCTCTACAAACAGCCACAGCGCACTTATCATAATCAAAATTTGCGCAACTCGTTCAAGCAAAGGCAGCAGGCTATCCAAGCGTTGATTGACGGACAATACGTACCCTGCCCCGATTAAAAGCACTAACCAACAAAAACTCATCACCCCTAAAGCCGCAGCAAAACGCGCGGTCTTTTTATCGGTGCGATGCCGCGACCAATGCCCTGTCGCAATCAACAAACCGCCGAAGTTGACCACCATCACAATTAGAAAATAAAACACATCACCGGGCGAGCGAACAAGTAGGTTAGCGTAGTCAATGGGCGTAGTCATGCGACTGGTTACTCAAATCTCGTGAGGTTGATAGAGTGACGACACAAAAGCAGTATATAACACATTCCTAACGCGGGCTATCCATCAATTACAGGGGGTGTCAGGACACATTTTAGGTCGTGAGATACCTCCTCCTAGACGAGTACAGTTGACGGCACAAACCCCTTCCATTACACTTGCAATCGAAACAGTCGGGGCACAAAAACCGAAAAGAGGGTAAAGATTACCTTTCTTTTCAAGGTTAGGTCCGCTGCAACTGCTGTTTTCCATCTCTGCTCATGTAGTTTTGTGGATTACCTATGACAACCAGTTTAAGCGGATTAGGCACACGCCGAAGAAGTTATCGCATCCCTGTTCTGCCTATTTTTTCGTGGTTGTTTATCATTTTGGCGATGGGGTTGCTGCTGATAGAACTCGTGCGCTTCAGTCAACAGTCAGAACGTTTCGCCGATGAAGTCGTTGTCGCCGGCATCCCTGTTGGCGGGCTAACTAATGGAGACGCTGCCTCTATCATTGAGCGCACCTATGCCTCCCCTATCACTTTATGGTACCAAGATAGCCCGATCATCCTTGACCCCTCGTCAGTTGGCTTTCGCACCAATCGCGAAGCAATGTTGGCGGCAGCACGCACGGGTGCAGACACCCAAGGTGCTTTTTGGGCACGGTTTTTCAACTATCTCACCAATCAACAAGCCGACCAAACCATGAATGTGACGCTGGCGGCTGATTACCAACAAAATGCGCTCCGGCAATATTTAGAAACCATTGCCGTCCGCTATGACCGCCCCCCCGGTGATGCCAGTTACGATGTATCAACCCTGACATTTCGTCCCGGTGGTGCTGGCTACGAATTGAATGTGGATGAAGCAATCACAGTGATTGATGAAGCCCTTTTTGACCCCACCAATCGGCAACTATCGTTGCCGGTGACGATCACCGACGGTTCGCGGATCGGTATCGAAACCCTGCACGATACCATCATCGCCTACTTGGACTCGCAAGGCTTCATCTATGATGGTCAATCGACTGTCGCTTCGGTCTTCATCCTCGACCTCGAAACCGGTGAGGAAGTCAATATCAATAGTGATGTCGCCTTCTCTGCCGCCAGCACCGTGAAGATGTCGATTCTCATCGACTATTACCGCCAGTTGTTGTTCGCGCCTTCCGATGATGAAGCCTATCTCATGGCGCAATCGCTCTTGTGCAGCAACAACAGTTCTTCCAATCTCTTGATGCAAATCAGCGGGGGTGGTACAGATATTTTCCGAGGCATTGCCAATGTCACCACCACAACCCAAGCCATCGGCGCACGCAATAGCTATATTTCCGCCCCGCTCTATTTGGGCGGCGACCAAGTTTTGGGATCAATTGCAGCACCACCCACGAACTCTAATCCCGCCTTCAATACGGGGGCAGACCCCTATAATCAAATAACGACTGAAGATTTAGGGACGCTCTTCACCCAAATCTACGACTGCGCTAATTACGGATCAGGCTTGATGGTTGCCTATCCCGATGGTGAGTTCAGCCAGAACGAATGCCGTCAAATGCTGGAGCTTACCAGCGCCAATGATTTGGAGCGGTTATTGCAAGGCGGCGTACCCGCCGACGCGCGCATATCCCATAAGAATGGTTGGTTGGACAACGTACATGGTGATGCCGGAATCGTTTTTCCCAGCAATGGCAATAACTATGTGATTGCGGTCTTCGTTTGGGAAAATGTCGAGTTTTTCAGCTTCACTCGTGCGTGGCCCCTGATTGAAGGTATATCGCGCACCGCATGGAACTATTTCAGCCCCGAAGCACCACTCGTCGCACCCCGTAGTGATCTCCCTGAATACGCGGCAGATTGCGTAAATTTCTCACCCCCTTACGGGGAAGTTAATTTAAATGACATTAATGCGTGGCGAACTACCGTCCCCAGCAGTTAGCATACGACTTAGGCATCACGGCTTCTTTTGAAGTTCCCGCAGGGCTTGATCCGTTGTTTCGACCATTGTGAAAATCAGATCAAGCCCAACCAATCCGAACAGTTCCTCAATCTGCATTGGGACACCACTGAAGATAATTTTCCCTTTGCGATCTTGAACCCGTTGAGATAACTTTACTAAGTGTTTCAAGCCCGCTGATGAAAGACCCGTTGCACCAGCGCAATCCATGATGAACCACTTGACTCCCTGTTGCAGCAAATGGGCAACATCATCACCGACCGCTTCGGCGATAACGCCCGTATATAGCCCTTCTAAACTTATCATCATCACACGCTGATCTTGCAAATGAGGAGTCAGGGTATAGCTTGGTTCAGAATTTTCGCTCGTGGGCACACTGTCTAACGAGACAGCTTCTGACGTTCTTTTTTTCACCAACGTAAGTTTATTTTGACCATTTGCAAAATCATGGCGCACATCATCCATTAGCTTTCTGAGGAAATAAATTCCCCATCCCCCATCACCTCGCCGGTCGAGACCGTCGCTCGGATCAGGCAACGGGAAAGAAAGGGGATCAAATTCTATGCTATTGTCTCTAATTTCAATACAAATACCTTGTGGAACCGCATAGCAGCATACCTCGATCAATGCCTCAGGGCAGTCTGTTGTTATCGATCCATGCTCAATAATATTGGTGCAAATTTCGTCCACCACCAGATAACAATGCTCAACATCGCGCCCGCTCAAGCCGGCTTGGGTTGCAACACCGACAACAAAACTACAAGCGCGCGCGATGTCACTCAGAACACAAGAAATTTGGACACACGAGTCCGTCATCGTGTATCGCCTTTAATAACTCATCACCGCGTCTATACGGCTACTGTATACCTGAAGCACAGTATCCAGCCCCGATAGCTCCAAAACGTCACGAACGCGCGCCGAGGGCTGTGCCAGACGCAAATCCCCTTTGTGTTGTTGCAATCGGCGATACGCAGTCACCAGTTCCCCCAACCCTGCGCTACTCATGTAACTTACTTCCGAAAGATCGAGTACTACCTGTTGGGAGGCATCCGTAAGTTCCATTTTTAGGTAATCCCCCAGTTCGTGCGCGTTAGAGCTATCGATACGCCCACGCACATGGATGACCTTTATGGCTTCGATAAATTGGGAAACGAATTCAAGCATTATAGGCAACCTAAATAGACACCACACCTTATACCGTCAGTATAATCCTTTCTGAGAGATGTTTGAAGGTGACTTCATTGAGAAATAGACCGTGTACAATAGAGGCATCTTCAAAGATTTGTGGCATTGCTGAGGCTGAGATGGGGAAGAGCTAACGCATTTCACCCTGTCAGAAACCCAATAGGATGGTGATACAGATGGATATTGGCATTGTTTTATTGTTGGGATTATCGCTCGGCGTTGTGTTCTTCATCATCCAACGTGCGGAGTCCAGACGCCGTTTGTTCGTGGCGGTGATCATGTTGGTCGTGCTAGAACTTGTTCGCCGCTATACATGGTATCGGGACGTTCATGCCGAGGCGCTGACGGCTTTGTTCTTCGCACTGCTCATAAATTTCATATTCTGGTTGTTTATCGGGCGCTATAACCCCGTAGCCAACAGCGACGATATTCGCGTCTTGGGATTAGATGACTAAAGGAGCAGAATTTGCCGCTCCTTTAGTCTATTCTTTACGGGTGGGCTTTATTGAATAACGGTCAGCGGAATCACGTCCGCGCTTTGCAACATCACCACACTAGCGCGGGCGGCAATTGTTTTCGCCATCTTTTGAAAAGCTTGCCCTGCCGGGCTTTCTGGCGAAATCACCGAAACCGGACGACCATAATCCCCGCCCTTTCGCACTTCGGCTTCTAAGGGGATGCGTCCCAAAAACGGGACATTACGATCTTTGGCAAGCCGTTCGCCGCCACCCTCTCCAAAGAAATCACCCGCCATGTTTTCGACGATCCCCAAAACGGATACATTCAAGGTATCGAACATGGCGGCACTCCGCAACGCATCCGACACCGCGACATCTTGCGGCTGCGTGACGATGACCACCCCAGTGAGTGGAAAAGATTGCGCCAAAGACAACGGCGCATCCCCGGTGCCGGGCGGCAAATCAACGATCATGTAGTCGAGTTCACCCCATTTGACATCGCTGAAAAACTGCCGAATCGCGCCATGCAACATCGGACCGCGCATAATCATCGGTTTATCCGGTTCGGTCAAAAACCCGGTACTCATAATTTTGACGCCATATGCCTCATGGGGCACCAGTTTATCCCCCTCAACACGGGGACGCCCATAGCCCAAACCCATCATCATGGGGATGTTCGGATTAAGAATATCGGCGTCAATCAAGCCAACGCGCGCGCCCGCCTCTGCCAATGTCACGGCGAGGTTAGTGGCAACGGTACTCTTGCCCACCCCGCCCTTACCACTCGCAACAGCAATAATACAGCGCATCGGGGATTGCATTTGCCCGCTTGCTTTGCGATCTGTCGGGACTTGCGAATCCCAACGAATGTCCAGCTTATCAATTGTGGGAACTTTGCCGATCACAGCTTCATTACAACGCTGTAAAAATACATCTTTCAAAGGACATGCCGGGGTTGTCAACACAATCGTAAATCGTGCGACACCCTGAGTCACTGTCAAATCACGCACCATATTGAGCGTGACAATATCGCGGTGCAGTTCAGGCTCGATGACCTTGCTTAACGCCGTCATCACCTGCTTTTCAATATCGCCCATCAAATACTCCGCTCTAACCCGATGATATCCCAATAAGTATAACCCTCATCATCGAAATTGTCAGTGATGGGGTTGTCCTTGCGTGGAACTCGTTTGATGACTTCAATCATCATACACGTAACGCTGTGCAGTTTGCCAATAACGAGAAAAACGTTTGAGATCAAACGATCCATGGTAATTCACAAATGCCTCTATCGGTAAAACCTTCACCTGCATGGTTTGCCGCAGTGATTGGCAAGTCTCCCGAAAATGAGGGCTAGGACTTTCGACTGTGACAATACCGTCAGCGACATGTTCTTGGGCAAATTTGATAATTTCGACAGACACATCACCCCGCCGAAGCGTGACAGGCAATTCCAAAAGGCATTCATAGAGAAATACGACCCGTTTCAAGGTAATCCCCCACGACTCAAGCAAAGCATCATCCCATACCCATAACGCCGGCGCGTGTGGATATTGTTGGAATGCAGGACTATCAAAGGCAAGGCAGTCACCATGTATCCATAAAATCGGGTTTTGCATTTATTCTCACCGCCCACCATTTGTCTCAGAATCGCGATTCGGGAATAACTGTGCTTCCAGTTGCTCATAACTGCCCTCAAAATCGCACTTGCGATACAGTGGACACATGGAACAGTAGACACCCTTCGTGAGACGTTCGACATTCTCACGATTGAAAATGTATGGTTTTTGACTGAAAGTACTCGCCACCCATTGCCATGACAAATTATTACTAGCGGGGTCGCCATCTAATAAGTGTTGCAAAAACCAATATGCCCCTGTCTGCCACTTTACACGCCGCCAGTGGATGAGATAGGCTGACATCCACATCCGCGCATGATTGTGCAAATATCCCGTTTCGCGCAGTTCACGACTGAAAGCATCCATACATTTCAAGCCGGTGGTGCCATCACGCACATCATCAGGCAGTTGATCAGCGTAATGATTGATTTGAAAGCCAGTTTTATAGGCTTCTTGGTCTTGCCAAATCCCCTCGCCAATCGCCTTATAGACACGTTGAAAATAATCACGCCATCCCAATTCATTGATCAACTTTTCGGCATCGCGGGGCTGGCGCACCCGCCCTATCGCAAAACGTTTCACCTCGACAAGACTCAAAACACCGTGTCGAAGATAAGCTGACAAGCGAGTTACACCTCCGTTTAATTGATTCCGAGTCGCCGCATAGCGTACAGGATCAATTTTCCAAAGTTGTGCTTGTGCCGCCGCACGCCCACCGCGTATTTCCGAGACATGATCATCGCGCTGCGCTGCATCCGGAAACTGTCCCCGTACATAAGCGATCAAATCTTCGCGCGATGAAAATCCCCGTCGCATATTATTTTCACTCATGATCCAGCCTGACGTTTTTTACGGCAGGCGTCGCTGCAATATTTCACAGAGTCCCAGTTCTTTTCCCATTTTTTTCGCCATGTAAACGGACGCCCACAGACTAGACATAATTTTTGTGGCAAGTCTTGTTTTTTCACACTGCGCATAAGTCTTTGTCCATGACCAATCGCTAGACGAATAGACAAAATCATAACGGGGCTATCTAAGCCAAGCATAAGCTTCCGAGAATAAATTCTGAAAAATAATCACCCAAAGCCTAATGCGACTTGGGGTGATTATTTGTATTTCAACTTTTAATGAACAAACCCACCAAACTTTATGCTTTGGGTTGTTCCGTTTGGCGAATCATGTCCATGACTTCTGCACCAGTGTTGGCAGGCGTATATGGGACAGGTTGTTCACCCGCCTTCTTGCGCGCCTTAATCACGTCAGAGTGTTCCCATCCACCGCGATCTGCCGCTTCTTCATTGGCGGTCGTCGGGGCGATCTTCATCCAATGGCTGAACGGTTTCGACAACCGATCCTTGTCATGAATGTGATAGCTCGTGCGGTCATAACTCGCCAACTCATAATCGTGATCCATCTTGATCGCATCGAACGGGCAGAATTCAGCGCAATAACCACAATTCATGCAAATGTCGATGTCGATGAAAAATGCTTCTGGTTGCGGCACTGGACGCTTGGTAACAGGGTCTTCACCACGAACGATCCAAATACATTGGGGCGGACACACCTTCGCGCAAATACCGCACGAAGTACACCAATCGTCATTCGGTGCAGAAGGGTGATCCTCATCATTCACAACCAAAAACGGGATAAAACGAAACCGCTCTGGCACCGCAATTTTTTCTTCAGGATACTGCACCGTATACGATCCGTGCGGGTTCAGCCCCTGACGCGCCTCAAAGTTATCGACACCGGGCATATATTTACGCCCAGCATACTTGATGTCGTCCACATACCCTGCAATAAAGTGCTTGATAGTGACACCAAGCCCCTTGAAAATACCCATTCCGTACATAAACCGCTCCCTTAATCGTGTGTCCGGCTGTCTAGCGGTCGGTCTCACCGAGAACAATGTCGATACTTCCGAGGATGGCAACGACATCGGCGACTTTATGCCCCTTGCACATGGCACCCAGCGCCGTCAAGTTAATGAAACTTGGTGCCCGCACATGGTAACGCCATGGATTTTGTGGACCCTTCGGATCGCCTTCGGAGACACAGTAAAAACCCAGTTCTCCTTTGGGGTTTTCGACGCGCCCATACGATTCGCCCACTGGCACGCGCGGCATATAAATCGCCTTGTTGCCGGTGAAAATCGACTCGCCTTGTGTCTTTTCCAAACGCGGCAAAATTTGCTTGAGAATACGAACACTTTCGCGCATCTCATCAAAACGGATGAGATAACGATCATAAATGTCGCCGTTATAACGCACCGCTACATCAAAATCCAACTCTGGATAGATGCTATACGGTTCGGCGCGGCGCACATCATAAGCCACGCCACTTGCACGCAAAACGGGACCGGCAGTGCTATAGGCAATCGCCATTTCGGGCGGCAGATACCCAACGCCAATGGTACGCGCGCGGATGATCTCGCTATCCGTCAAGAAGCGATCCAGTTCATCAATCGCACGCGGCAAGCTTTCATTGATCAATTCCGTCAAGTAATCCATCGTGTTAAAGTCACGCACGCGATCATTGACGAGGTTGGCGGTGCTGCGGATACGTTCCGGTAGGTCTTTAGCGACCCCTTGGAAACGCATATAATTACACATCATGCGGCTACCCGCAGTCGCCTCGAAAAAATCGAGGATTTTTTCGCGCTCGGCAATCGCATATAACGCCGGCGTAAAAAAGGCACCCAAGTCGTTCAGCAAGAAGCCAATCGCCCAAAAGTGATTCACGATACGGGTGAGTTCGACCATCAAAACACGTATCACTTCGGCACGATAGGACGGTGCCACATAACGCGCACCCTGCGCCATCAGTTGCTCGACCGCCATCGCATAACCGAGGTTATTGCTCATGCTGGAGATGTAGTCCAACCGATCCGTGAACGGCATATTGTGGAGCCATGCGTTGCGTTCACCAATTTGTTCGTGATTGCGATGCAGATAGCCCATCACCGGTTCCAATTGCACCACCGTCTCACCATCAAGGGTGACGACCATGCGGAATACGCCGTGCGTGCTGGGATGATGCGGACCTAAATTGACGACGAGCTTATCCGTTTTGATGCCGCTTTCTTCAAACGGCGCGACATCCACGCCCAAGCCCATGCCGCTATACAAAGAGGCTTCGGAGTTATCACTCAAACGACTGAGGTCGAGATCATCCGGATATTTCACATTTTTGCCGAACACGTTCAATTCTTCAGCACGACGCACATAGCCTTTGGGCCAACGACTATCAAAGGGTTTCGTATCCTCCTCATAATAGGCTTCATGCCAATCTTTACGCAGGGGGTGTCCTTCAAAACCGTCCCACATCAGGATGCGCTTCATATTCGGGTGACCGGGGAACTGAATGCCATACAAATCGTAGGCTTCGCGTTCTTGGAAGTCAGCACCGGGCCACACATCGATCAACGACGGCACGGTGGCGTTTTCGCGCGCGGTTTGCGCCTTAAACACCAATGCCGTCCCGCCTGTCGTCCGGTAGGCGTGATACACCATTTCCATGTGGTCAGAAATGCCCAGATAATCGACCGCTGTCGCGCTGGACAGATAATCAAATCCGAGTTCATCGCGCATCGTGCGGGCGACCTCTAACAATTGGGCACGGTCAACGACAATCCCCCCAAAGCCATCCCGCTCATCGTCTTTTACAGCCTCGCCAAACCGAGCTTTCAGATGGGCGATAGCATTCTCAATAGAGCCGGTCTGCGCCGGCGCAATTATCTGATCAGTCATTCACACTACGCCTTTTCTGTTTCAAGAGCGCGCTTACGGGCAAGCGCGTCCAGACGTTTTGCGACCCGTTGCGCGGTGCGCGGGTCTTCCACCGCCACGCCGGTGGCGGCACTGGCAGCGGCAATCACAGGTGCGGCTTTCGACGCCTTCGGCATCAGGCGCGCGTTTTCAACACGATCAATCGCAGCTTGCGGCAAGGGGCGAACACCATACGGCTGACCGGCGGCAGCACGTTGTGCCTGCTGGCGGATCAATTCCATCTGACGCGGATCAATGATGTCAGCACCCAAGATAGGGATCGGCACAGGATCGGACGGACCTACCCCATACCATGGCACATCATCCATATTGGCGAGCGACTGACCATCAATCTTCTTTTGTAACGAAATCAAGCCATACAAAAGTGCTTGTGGTGTGGGTGGGCAACCGGGGACATACACATCGACCGGCAAATATTGATCAATGCCCGAAACGACGTTATACCCCTCTTTGAAAGGACCGCCGCCACTGGCACACGCGCCCATTGCAAGGACATACTTGGGTTCTGGCATCTGGTTGTATAAACGCACAATCGGCACGACCATCTTCTTCGTGACCGTCCCAGAGACGATCATCAAATCGGATTGACGCGGACTCGCCCGCATCACTTCCATACCGAAGCGCGCTGTGTCATAACGTGCCGACGCGGTCGCGATCATTTCAATCGCGCAACACGCCAACCCAAACAACATCGGCCACACCGACGAGCGACGGCTCCAATTATAAATGCGATTCAGACTGGTGATGGCGATGTTGCTTTGCAGCTCCGCCGGAACAGGGAACTCGGTATCATGGAGTTCCCGCAGTTGCAATTCGCTCATAGAGCGCTTACCTCCTCAAACCACTCTCGGAGTATCCCCGTAAGAATGCCTTCGTTCGCAAACGCCGGATCATCCCTAAAATCTGGCAGGGCGATGATCCATTGGCGTAGTTGATCTATCCCGACTTCATCAAGGTCAACATGAGGATAAACCTCGATCAAACTTTGCACAATCTCAAAAGACGATTCCCAATCCAACACGCTTGATCACCATTTAATAAATCACCTGACTTATTTTAACTCAGGTTGCTCAATAAACGATGATAATCCCCTAAGTTCAGCCCTAACCTTCGCGATTATCAATCTGGGCGCGCTGCAATTTACCACTGTAATCGATATAGACGCTCTTCCACTCGGTGAAACTATCAAGCGCCGTCTGCCCAGCTTCACGCATCCCATTACCCGTGCCGCGTGTGCCGCCAAAAGGAAACTGAATCTCAGCACCGGTCGTGCCGTGATTGATATAGACGATACCCGTCGTCAAATCACGAATCGCGCGGAAAGCAGCATTGACGTTTTCAGTAAAAATGCTACTGGAAAGCCCATAAATCACATTGTTGTTGACTTCGACCGCTTCTTCTAACGAGCCGACTTCAATCGCCGACAGCACGGGACCAAAAATTTCTTCCTGCGCGACCCGCATTCCTGCCGTAACCTCCGTTAGCAACGTCGGTTGGTAGAAATACCCTTTTTCGCTGTCCGTGCGTCCACCACCAGTGGCGACATGGGCACCTTCAGACCGCCCTACCCCGACATAATGCTCTACTTTTTCTAGCGCTTTCTTATTGACCAGCGGACCCACCTCAATGGCAGGGTCAATACCGTCACCGATACTCAGTCCCCGCGCCCGTTCGACCAACGCCTCGATCAATTGTTTCTTGATACCGCTTTGGACGATCAAGCGGCTGGTCGCCGTGCAACGCTGTCCGGTCGTGCCATAAGCGCTCCACGTCACCGCCTTCACCGCCAATTCCAAATTGGCATCATCCAACACGATAATGGCATTCTTGCCGCCCATTTCGAGCGCGACTTTCTTGCCCATGCTGGCGGCTTTGCTGTATACCTTCAAGCCGGTCTCGGTAGAACCCGTGAAGGAAATCACGCGCACATCAGGATGATTCACCAGCGCCGCGCCCGCTTCACCCGCGCCCAACACCAAATTGAGCACACCTTCCGGCAACCCAGCATCCGTAAACACTTGTACGAACGCCGCCGCGATAGTAGGCGTCTCCTCACTGGGTTTCCAAACGACGGCATTGCCCGCCACCAAAGCTGGCAACATCTTCCAACTGGGCACCGCCACTGGGAAGTTCCACGGCGTGATCAAGCCTACAACCCCAACCGAGTCGCGCAGTGCCATGCCAAATTTTTCCGGCATTTCCACAGGGGCGGTATAGCCGTGCATCCGCCGACCTTCGCCACCCATAAAATACGCCATGTCGATGGCTTCTTGGACATCGCCGCGTGCTTCCGAAAGCACCTTGCCCATTTCTTGCGTCATCAAACGGGAAAGGTCTTCTTTGCGCTGTTGCAATAGTTCAGCCACCCGATACAGAATCTCGCCGCGACGCGGTGCCGGCATCAAGCGCCAATCTTTGTATGCGGATTTCGCAGCTTTGACCGCAGCATCCACATCGGCTACCCCCGCCAGCGCCACATCCGCGATCAGGGCTTCAGTTGCTGGGTTATACGAAGCAAAGGTAGCGCCTGACTGCGATTCTAGCCAGTTGCCCCCGATATAATGGCGTACAAGATCGGTCATAGTGCGCTCCCCATAAATCTTCATCAAAATTGGCGCGAGATACCCCCACCTTTAGGCTTGGGAAGGGATAGCGCCGTGTCCCTTTGTATAGGCGTAACCATACTTATCGGTACGACACAGTTGGCGTGAACCGTGCCTGCTTGTTTTTGTCGATCACCAATATACGCTAAGTAACAGATGTTCAATCAGTAGCCAAGAGATTAGGGCTTGAGTATAGAAAATAGGGTTCCGTTTGTCAATAATTTCACAAACAGGAGCAATAGCTCGACAATTTAAGCCGTATGCAAAGTGCGCGCGCCTTGTGGAGCAACTTGCGTAGCACGGGCGATACAGTCAATATGGGCCTCGGCATATACCACGCGCAACGCCTCCATCACGCGCACGGCAACTTGGGCATCATCGCAAACCGCGCATAATGTCGGACCTGCTCCGCTGATGACCAACGATAACGCCCCCGCTGCTTTCGCTGCTTTCCGGCATTCTAATAACATCGGCATCAAATGTGCCCGCGCCGGTTCGATAACCCCATCACCTTCCATCGCCGCCGCCATAGAGTCAATATCCCCACGATAGATAGCATCCATCAAGCGGGCGACCATCGCGGTCTGCTTGACCATCTGTCGCAAGGTCACAGTCGCCGGCAGCACGGCGCGCGCTTGTGCGGTCGGCACCTCGACATCGGGGGTCACCAACGCCAAATGCAAGTTTTCGGGGATCGGCAATTTCACAATTTGATGCGCTTGGATACCATATGCCAATGTGATGCCACCATATAAGCTTGGCGCAACATTATCGGGATGATACCCACTGGCGACCGCTTCTCCATCAAGGCACGCAGGCAGGATTTCATCTTTCGTCAACGGATCGCCCATTAGTGCATTGACCGCAACAGCGGCTGCAACAGCGCTGGCAGCACTACTCCCCAGTCCGCTGGCGCTAGGCAGCCCTTTTTTGATCGTCAAACGCACTCCATGAGTCGCATGGGCAGCTTTTAGGACGCTTTGGGCAGCAACACAAGCAGTATTCTTTGATGGGATACGGGGCAAACGCCCACCATCTCCTTCTATCGTGGCAATTGAAACGCCCGGCTGGTCAACATATTCAGCGACAACGGCATCACCCGGCTCATCAAGTGCCAATCCCATGATATCGAAACCCACGCCCAAATTTGCAACGGTCGCGGGGGCAAAAGCTTCGGCTGTGGAAAACGCCACGATGATGTTATCCTTAAAGTATCGGTTAAATATCTTTGAACCACCGATGAGGCGCAGATGAAAAGCATATTACAATGTATGGATTGCGGACGGCAATACCCAACGGACGCAGTTATGTATACTTGCAGCAATTGTGGGGGACTTTTAGATGTGCAGCATGATATGGATTGGCTGCGTTCCTTCGTCACCCGCGAGTTATTTGATGCTCGGTTAGGCACGTTTGAAGCCCCTTATAATAGTGGCGTCTGGCGTTATAAAGAAATGATCTATCCCGAGATTGCCAACGAAACTGTCGTCAGCCGCCCCGAAGGCAATACTAATTTATATGCCTCGCCCCGTTTAGCACAATGGGCTGGCGTGACGAAGCTCTTTTTGAAACATGAAGGCGAAAATCCGACTGGTTCTTTTAAGGATCGCGGCATGACCGGCGGCGTCACCCAAGCGCGCGTCTTGGGCATGTCAAAAGTCGCTTGCGCCTCCACGGGCAATACCTCCGCTTCGCTCGCCGCCTATGCGGCATGGAGTGGCATACAGGGGATTGTCCTCTTTCAAAACAAACAAATCGCGCTCGGCAAATTGGCACAAGCCGTTGCCTATGGCGCAACCTGTCTTCGCATTGATGCCGATTTTGACCAAAACCTAGCCCTCGTCCGCGAAATGTCCGACAAACTCGGCATTTATGTCCTCAATTCGGTCAATCCCTTCCGGCTTGAAGGACAAAAATCAATCATGTTCGAGACGATCCAGCAGCTCCGCTGGAATGTCCCAGATTGGATCGTCGTCCCCGGCGGCAACCTCGGCAACAGTTCTGCCTTTGGCAAAGCTTTGTGCGAACTGCGCGATCTTGGCTTAATCGACTGTTTGCCCCGTCTCGCCGTGATCCAAGCTGATGGTGCCAATCCGTTGTATCAAAGTTATCAAAACGGCTTGGAAACGCTCGTGCCGATGAAAGCCGACACGATTGCCACCGCCATTAAAATCGGCAATCCGGTCAACTATCCTAAAGCCGCCCGCGCCTTGCGCTGGACGGATGGGGTCGTCGAACAAGTCAGCGATCAAGAAATTATGGAAGCAAAAGCGTTGATCGATGCGCAGGGGATCGGCTGTGAACCCGCTTCTGCCTGTTCGTTGGCGGGCGTGCGCAAACTCGTCAATAGTGGTGTGATTAAGCCCAATGAAACCGTCGTCGGCATCCTCACTGGACATCTGCTCAAAGACCCAGACGCGACCATTGGCTATCATGAAGACAAGTTGCCGGGCATCCGTGCTGTTCGTCCTAATCGCACCCACGATGTGGCTCCCACTGTCGAAGCGATCAGTGCCCTGCTCACCCGAGACACCCATCAACCACCGGTATAATCGGGGAATTCGCGATGAAAGACATGCGTATCAGTCTGGCAATCATGAGCGGTCTCCAAGATGGTTCTATGATCGAACTGTCCGAAGAGGGCGACAACGGAACAACCAACGGACAAAAATGGACGTTATCCATTGGTCGGCGCGAGGAAAATGATGTCTGCTTGCGTCACGATACTTATGTATCCCGCTATCATGCCCTGCTTCATTATCAAGACAATACATGGTGGTTAGAAGATTGCAACAGCAAAAACGGCACCTTCATTGAAGATAATGATGATGATGCGCGTGTCAGTGGCACCATCCCCATCGAAACGGGGCAATTTTTCAGAGTTGGGCGCACATGGTTAAGACTTCAGGACTTCTAAGCGATGTCGAAAATAAGCCTCGGTGATATCCTCATCAATGCACGCCAAGAATCCATCAGGATGCGTCACTACTATTTGGGTGTAGAGCATCTATTTATCAGTTTGCTAGAAATCCAAGGTGGATTGACGACCGCGATCTTAGAAGAATATGGCATCACGGCGCGCTATATCGTTGACGCTATTCGGCGGGTGGCGGGCAAAGGCAACCGTCAGCGTTTGTGGGCGGGTATGCCCAATACCCCACGCGCCGATGTGGTGATGAGTATCGCCAACGATTTGGCTTTAGAAGATCGTCGTACCGAAATCAGCGAGCGTGATGTTTTGATCGCCATCCTTGATGAAAGTGATAGCATCCCCATCCGCGTCCTGAAGCGTTTACGAATATCCCCTCAAGCTTTGTTGGAGAAGGCAAAAAACGCACCTTCAGAACAAATCGCCAGCCTCAACCCACCCTACACCCGCATTGAATTTGGCGAGCAATTCGATAGCGCCCAAAGCATCACCGATGAGCATGTATTTGTGTTGCGCCGCATGTTTTTCAGCCATGCAGCCGTCCGCGTGGAACGCCGTTTACCAGGTGGGTATTCTTCGGCTGTGTTGTTTGTCGTCACTCCCATCAACGCCGATAACACCACCGACTCCCCGATTGTCATCAAAATTGATCGTACCGACAATATCCTCGAAGAAGCGGCGCGTTACGAAAGCCATGTCAAAAGTTCGTTACCGCCCTTGACGGCACGCATCGAAGACAAGCCCATCGTTGTGGAAACCTCTGATTTTGCGGCATTGCGTTACACCTTCGTCACCGATGCCAATGGCTATAGCCGCGACTTGCGCGAAGCCGCCCAATACCTGCCAGATCTCGCCACTTGGCTCAAGAACATCCTTTTTCCATATTTTGGAAAAACATGGTGGATGCAGCGTTCGCCCTATCGTTTTCAAGTCTGGATGGAATATGACTGGCTGCTGCCACCGCTGCTGATTTTGGAACACATCGCAGAAAATGATGCCCCCGAAGAAGCATTCACCATCAGCGATCCGGTGAAGCGAGCACGCCTTCAAAAACTGGATTATGGTGCTGTCGTCATCGTCGATGGCTTTTCGGTGAACCGCGTCTATCGGGATCAAAACATGATCCAATTGACGCTCGGCAAAGGGGCAGAAGCCTCTAAAAAGGCGTATAAAATTCAGGTCAAAGGCATCAACCTCTCCGAATATGCCTTTTTTCGTGGCGAAGTCGTAGAGCGCCTCGCCGGACGAGTTTACGAAACGCGCACCGCCCTGATGCTACAGGCGCTAAACGCCCTCGAACCGGACTTCGACCCAGCCGATGACCTCATCCCCGGTTCAGACAAATCTGTACGTTTGCCTAACCCGCTTATGGTTTATGACAACGCGCTTGACGAGTTCTACAATGGCTCAATCAGTAAAATTCATGGCGATCTTCATTTGGGGAATATCCTCGTCGGCGTCGATCAAAATCCGTTCCTGATCGACTTCGCCCAAACCCGCAACGGGCACACCCTCTCTGACTGGGCAATGCTTGAGGTCAGTTTGCTCAACGATTTAGTGATGCCCTCACAAGGGGATACATGGGGGACAGCACGCGCCATCTTGGGCTATATCAGCCTGATCAATCGCGGCAAAGAAATCCCGTCCACGGCTGGGGAGATACGTCAAATGCTGGCACCGATTCAAGCGGTGCGGTCTATCGTCAACCAATGCCTTGCCAAAACCGAAACCCGCGCCGAGTATTTTATCGCCTTGGCGATGTGCGCCCTCCGCGCCTATGAATGGGACACCATTTCGCTGGGCGCGCGCCGCCTGATGTTTTGCCTTGCCGCCCTATCCTTTTATGAATTACAACAAATGCCCCGTTCCAGCGAGTCGGGTGCTGACTCACGCACCTCCATTTGGAATGAATGATCATTTGCACACGCCATAGCAGGGGCATAATCACTAAATTCATGCCCCCGCTGCAAAATATCGCTATCACCCCAAACTCTATAGCGCTGCTTTAACCGCCTCAGCATACTCTTTCGTGCTGACCATCGGCGTCCCACGAGGCGCAATGTCCGCCGTGCGTGCCCCATCAGCAAGCGTGCGCTCAATCGCGTTTTCGACCGCGACCGCTTCCGCTTCTAATTTCAGGCTATAGCGCAGCAACATCGCCGCACTCAAAATAGCGCCTGTTGGGTTCGCCTTGCCCTGCCCCGCAATATCCGGTGCCGAACCATGAACAGGTTCATACAACCCCATGGTGCCCGCGCCCAACGACGCTGATGGCAACATCCCCAACGAACCCGCCAAAACCGACGCCTCATCACTGAGGATATCCCCGAACATATTGCTGGCGACAATCACGTCAAAACTTGCCGGACGGGTGATCAGGTGCATCGCGCAGGAATCCACCAAGACATGATCAAGGGCGACATCAGCATAATCTTCAGCAACCTTCACCACCGTGCGCCGCCACAAACGCATCGCGGCAAGGACGTTGGCTTTGTCCACCGACGTAAGTTTGTTCCGCCGACCTTGTGCCGCCCGAAAAGCGATATGTGCTACGCGCTCAACTTCTGGCACTGAATAATATTCGGTATCATAGGCGAAATCATCATCGCCCTGTTCTTTGCGTTCGCCAAAGTATATGCCGCCCGTCAGTTCACGCACGAACAACATATCGACGCCTTCCAGCAATTCTGGGCGCAGCGGGGTATACCCTGCCAACACCGGATATGCCTTTACAGGGCGCAAATTTGCATACAATTCAAAATGCTTGCGGATTTTAAGTAACCCTTGTTCGGGACGTACCGCCGCTGTTGGGTTATCCCATTTGGGTCCACCGACGGCACCGAGCAAAATCGCATCCGCACCTTCACCCAACCGGAGCGTCTCGTCGGGGAGCGCGCTCCCCGTCTTATCAATCGCAATACCGCCGATAAGGGCGTCTTCAAACGTGAAGTCATGACCAAATTTTGCGGCGATAGTGGTCAAGATATCGACCGCCGCCGCCGTGACTTCAGGACCGATCCCATCGCCAGACAGGACGATAATTTTCGCTTTCATGGAGTTTCCTTTTGGAGTGAGAATGGAGAGGTTTTTAAGGAGAAGCTATTGGATTCTGTTGCTAGATTCAAACAACCAGCGGATGCGCCGCTGCACAACCGCTTAAATGAATAGAATCCACTGTGCATCAAAACTTTGCTTAATCAGTACCGCTTTGCACTCGTTCTGAAGACTCGACAGATTCCGGCAGAACACATAAACCATATTCAATGCTATCCACCAACGCCAACCAACTTGCGCGGATAATGTTCGACCCCGCACCGACGGTACTCCATCGCTGCGAACCACGCTGAGTGTCGATCAGCACGCGCGTAGTCGCCGCCGTGCCATTGGCACTATCCAAGATACGAACCTTATAATCAGCAAGTTGAAAATCGGCAAAGTGCGGGTAAATCGGCATAAGCGCCTTGCGCAGTGCCAAATCGAGCGCATTCACTGGACCATTGCCCTCAGCAGCGGTATGCACCACTTCGCCACTGACCTCGATTTTGACCATCGCCTCAGCAATTGAACCGCGCCCACGTCGATCTTCGACGATAGTGGTAAAGTCAATGAGCGTGAAGATGGGCTTGTAGTCTGGGCGTGCGCGATACAACCGTACCGCCACCGACGCCTCTGCCCCTTCAAAGACAAACCCTTCGCTTTCTAGTTGTTTTATCTCTTCTAGGACTTGCAGCGCCTCATCTTTCGACACATCCAAGCCCAGTTCTTCCGCTTTGCTTAGCAGATTCCCCTGCCCCGATAAATCTGAGACCAAGATCCGCATTTCATTTCCCACAAGTTCGGGATCGATGTGTTGGTAGCTATAGATATTGCGCCGCATCGCCGCCACATGGATACCGCCCTTATGCGCAAAGGCACTCTTACCCACATATGCCAAGTGATTGTCTGGGGCAAGGTTGGCGATTTCCGCAACCGCCCGCGATACATGCAGCAAATGACGTAAGCCACCCTCTGGCAAGCACTTTACAGCCATCTTGAGTTCGAGGCCTGGGATAATACTACACAGGTTAGCATTGCCGCATCGTTCGCCATACCCGTTGATTGTCCCTTGCACATGGGTTGCCCCCGCGCGCACACCGGCAAGGGTGTTGGCGACTGCAAGCTCGCCATCATTGTGGGTATGCACCCCAATTTGCATATTCGGGAACAACTCGCATGCCGCCGTCACAAACCGCGCGATCTCCCATGGCATAGACCCGCCATTGGTATCACACAGCACAAGGCAATCCGCCCCACCATCCAATGCCGCGCGCAAAGTATCAAACCCATATTCAAAATCAAGCTTGCACCCGTCGAAGAAATGCTCGGCATCATAAATCACTTCTTTGCCCAGCGCCTTCAGATACCGGATACTCTCGCGGATCATACGGATATTTTCATCGGGCGTCGTCTGCAAAACCTCGGTCACATGGAGCATTGAAGTCTTGCCGACAATGGTCACCACCGGCGTTTGGGCGTCAATCAATGCCCGAATATTGGCATCCGTCGCCGGTTCGCTATTTTTACGACAAGTCGAACCGAACGCGGCGATGCGCGCGTGTTGCCAACTGATATGCCGCGCAGCTTCAAAAAAAGCGGCATCTTTCGGATTTGAGCCGGGCCATCCGCCCTCAATATAGGCGACACCGAGCTGATCCAAAAGTTGGGCTACGCGCAATTTATCTGCGACCGACAGCGATATGCCTTCACGCTGTGTCCCGTCGCGCAATGTCGTATCGTAAATAGCGACCGGCATATGTTTATTCTCCACACTGGTAGGGGCATGATACATCATGCCCTGATACATCATGCCCTCTGTAAATTCCTGTTGCCCAAAAATTACGCCAGCGTGTTGACGCGCGCGGCGTTCGCCTCTTCATAAGCAGCGATGGGGGTTTCCAAACTCATCAAATACCCCAATTGATCGACCCCATTCAGCAGGCAGTGTTTGGAAAAACCATCAATCGGGAAAGTAACCCCCCGTCCATCAGGCAACGTTAAGATTTGCGAAGCTAGATCAATTTTCACTTGAGTGAGCGCATCTTCTTCCGCCAAGCTGATCAATTGCTGATGCGTTTCTTCGTCTACGATGATCGGCAATAGTCCGTTTTTAAGCGAATTGCTGCGGAAGATATCCGCAAAATAGGTACTAACGACCGCCTGAAAACCAGCGCCTACCAGTGCCCAAGGGGCATGTTCGCGCGAGCTACCGCATCCAAAGTTGTGTCCACCCACTAATATCGAGGCACCTTGATGCTCAGCTTGATTCAAAATGAATTCCGGCTTTGGGGAACCATCGGCGTTATAGCGCCAGTCCGAAAACAGCGCCGCGCCCAAGCCCGCTTTATCGGTGACTTTGAGGTAACGTGCCGGGATAATTTGATCGGTATCGATGTCATTGATCGGGAGCGCGACGACACGCCCCTCAAAAGTTGTGATCGGGTCCATAAGTTATGCGTGCTCCATAGCGCGAACCATCGCGCGCGGGTCAGTGACCACTCCACTGATAGCGGTTGCCGTTGCGGTCAAGGGGCTGGCAAGGAAGGTGCGTCCACCCTTGCCCTGTCGTCCCTCGAAATTGCGATTGCTGGTGCTGACGGCATACTGACCGGGCTGTAGTTGATCGCCATTCATAGCGATGCACATCGAACACCCCGCCTCGCGCCATTCCGCGCCGGCTTCTCTGAAAATCTGATCCAGCCCTTCGGCTTCGGCTTGAACCTTCACCCGCTGCGAACCGGGAACGACCATCAAGCGCACCCCATCTGCCACATGGTGCCCCTTGATGAACTTGGCAGCTTCACGCAAATCGCCAATGCGCGAATTCGTACAGCTACCAATAAACACCACATCAACCTTTTTGCCGATCAACGGTTCACCCGGTTGCAACCCCATATAATGCAACGCTTTATCGAGCGCCAACTTTTGGCTCACATCCCTCATTTTGTCGGGATCGGGCACATAACCCGTGATCGGCATCCCCATACCGGGGTTGGTGCCATAGGTGATCATGGGGACGAGTTCATCGGCATTCAGCGTCACCTCGGCATCAAAGACGGCATCATCATCCGTCGGCAAACTGCGCCAACCAGCAACCGCTTGATCCCATGCTGCACCTTTGGGGGCATAAGGACGCCCTGCAATATATTCAAAGGTTTTATCATCGGGAGCCACCATACCTGCGCGTGCCCCGCCTTCAATCGACATATTACAGATGGTCATGCGTCCCTCCATGCCGAGCGAGCGTATCGCCTCGCCCATGTATTCAAGGACGTACCCAGTACCCCCACCGACGCCGATTTTGGCGATAATCGCGAGGATAATGTCCTTCGCGCTCACCCCCGCCTCCAACCGACCATCCACGCGGATTGCCATCGTCTTGGGTTTGTATTGCAACAGCGTTTGCGTCGCCAACACATGGGCGACTTCGCTGGTACCAATGCCGAATGCCAATGCGCCAAAAGCGCCATGGGTGCTGGTGTGGCTATCGCCGCACACAATCGTCATGCCGGGCTGTGTCAACCCTTGTTCCGGTCCAATCACATGGACGATTCCCTGATTGATCGTCCCCAAATCGTACAAGGGAATACCGAAATCAGCACAATTTTTGCGCATCACATTAAGTTGTGATATCGCTTGCACATCGGTGACGGGGATCAACCCATCCGCCCCACGCGGCGTAGTCGGGGTACTGTGATCCATCGTCGCTAACGTTCGATCCGGGCGGCGTGCCTTCAAACCACGTTCACGCAGTTGGGTAAACGCTTGCGGAGATGTCACCTCATGGACGAGGTGCAGGTCAATATAGAGTGCCGCCGGCAGCTCATCCGTCTCTGGGCGAACAAGGTGCTGATTCCAAACTTTCTCGAAAAGTGTCTTTCCTGACATTGCGTTTCCCTATCTCTTAGAAAATGATGATCACGCCAGCGCCAAATCAATGGCAGCTTGAGCATGTATGAACGTGGTATCAAAGACAGGCAACGGGCTATCTTCTGGCTTGATCAACAACCCGATTTCAGTACAACCAAGGATCACCGCTTGCGCCCCAGCCTGTTGGAACGCCTCAATGACACGCACGTATCCTGCGCGCGATTCCGGCTTGATATCCCCGACAATGAGTTCATCGTAGATCACGCGGTTTACCAACGCGCGCCCCTCATCATCAGGCACCAAAACGCCCAAGCCAAAATTTTCGACCAAGCGCCCCTTATAAAAAGATTGTTCCATGGTGTAGCGTGTACCCAACAACCCAATAGAGCGATAACCCTGTGCCTGAATTTGGGCGGCAGTTTGATCCGCGATATGTAATAGCGGAATACTGACAGCAGCTTCGACCTGCGCCGCCATGCGGTGCATGGTATTGGAGCAAATAAGCAGGAAATCAGCCCCGCCGCGTTCGAGTCGGCGCGCCGCGTCGATCATACGGGCGGTCGCGTCATCCCAACGTCCGGCATGTTGCAAAGCTTCGATCTCGCCAAAATCAAACGAAAACATCAACGATTGAGCCGAATGTACACCGCCCAAGCGCGCGCGGATGCCCTGATTGATGATGCGATAATACTCCGCCGACGACTCCCAACTCAAGCCGCCGATCATGCCGATAGTCTTCATCAAAAACGATCCTTATCCTGTTTGGGGGTGCTGCATATTGACGGTTGCCGCGTCACCTTCCGGTTGGCGGTCTCCATATCCGGTTGCCGCAATCATGCGGTTGAGCGCGACCAGATACGCACGAACACTAGCAACCACGACATCACTTTCGGCAGCATAACCACCGAATGACCGCGAACCATCGGGCAGAGCAATCCGCACCGTCACTTCGCCAAGGGCATCAATACCTTCCGTGACGCTATGGACATTGTATTCGATCAAGATATTCGGGCGTTGAACGACATCATCAACAGACTTAAAACAGGCGTCAACCGGGCCTACCCCCACTGCGGCATGGATGAATTCCACCCCATCAATATTGATAAGTTTTGCGGTCGCCGTCGGCATCCCCATCGTGCCACAGGTCACTTGGATGTCTTGCAACTTAAAGAATTCGGTCGGTTGTTGCAACTCATCGGTCATCAATGCTTCTAAGTCGGCATCAGTGACGTTCTTCTTGGCGTCAGCGAGGTCTTTGAAGCGCGCAAAGACCAAATTCAACTGATCTTTTGCCACTTCGTAGCCCAGTTCTTGCAAACGCACCTTCAAAGCATGGCGTCCACTGTGCTTGCCCAACACCAACCGGCTTTGCGACCACCCCACACTATCGGGAGTCATAATCTCAAATGTACTGGCGTTCTTCAACATCCCATCTTGATGGATGCCCGCTTCGTGGGAGAAAGCATTTGCGCCGACAATCGCTTTGTTCGCCTGCACGCTCATGCCTGTGTAATTGCTGACCATGCGACTGGTTTTGACGATTTCGCGACTGTTGATATTTGTGCGCAAGCCATAATAAGGAGAACGGGTATGCAGCGCCATCACCACTTCTTCGAGGCTGGTATTGCCGGCGCGCTCACCAATGCCGTTAATCGTGACCTCGACTTGACGCGCCCCCGCCGCTACCCCTGCCAAAGTGTTGGCAGTCGCCAGCCCCAAATCGTTGTGGCAATGCACCGACCAAATCACCCCACTACCGACACCCGCACCGGGCGTCTCTGCAATCAGGTTTGAAATTTTTTCGTACCACTCATCAGGGGTCACATAGCCGACGGTATCGGGAATATTGAGCGTCGTAGCTCCACATTCGACCGCCACCGCACAGACTTCGATCAAGTATTGCGGATCGGTTCGCCCCGCATCCATCGGGCTAAATTCGACATCTGCGCACAAGCTCCGTGCCAGCGTTACCGCTTTACGGATCATCTCTAGCCCCTCAGTTCGGGTGATGCCGGTGGTGTATTTCAGGTGAATATCCGACGTGCCCAAAAAGGTGTGGATTCGCGGTTTTGCCGCATCCTTGACCCCTTCCCAACATGCCCGGATATCTTTTTCGACGGCACGCGCCAGTCCACAAACCGTGGGGCCGGTCGCCGTACCCACTTCCCGCGCAATCCGCTGCACTGCTGCCAAATCATCGGGTGAAGCTGCCGGGAAGCCGGCTTCTATGATATCTACGCCAAGACTCGCAAGTTGGCGGGCGATCTCCAGTTTTTCAGCACTGGATAGGGTCGCGCCGGGGCTTTGCTCGCCATCCCGCAGGGTGGTATCGAAAATCAATACGACGTTGTTGTCAATCATGTTGGGTTCCATCAGGGAGTGATCCTTTTATGTTATGCCGCCATTGTCGCCAATAAACATCACCAAACGCCACGCGAAGGTCGGTAAGACCATCGTCGATCAAAAGGATCACCCCCCTTCACAGTCAATGCAGCCTTGATCCATACCCAACTATCTCAAAATCTTGCTTATTTCAAAACAAAATCAATCTTGCTGCTTGATTCGTTTCGCCTTCAAGAACGGCATCATGTCGCGCAGTTCCGCGCCCACTTCTTCAATCAACAAATCATGTTCACGCTGGCGACGCGGACGGAAGTTGGGGCGACCATTCTGGTTTTCCGCGATCCATTCCCGTGCAAAAGTGCCGTCTTGAATACGGGCGAGGACACCCGCGAATTGTTCTTTGACTGCTTCTTCGACCTCATCACCGACGGTATACCCACCATATTCGGCGGTGTCGCTGACGCTGTACCACATGTAGCTCAAACCGCCTTCGTACATCAAATCGACGATCAGCTTCAACTCATGCAAGCATTCAAAGTAGGCAATTTGCGGTTGATACCCACCCTTGACCAAGGTTTCAAATGCAGTGCGTACTAGCGCCGTGACGCCACCACACAACACGACCTGTTCGCCGAACAAATCCGTCTCGGTCTCTTCTTTGAAGGTGGTCTCAATGACACCCGCACGGGTGCAACCAATCGCGCGGGCATACGCCAATGCCATTGCGTGTGCATGACCGGTAGCATCCTGATGCACAGCCAACAAACCGGGCGTACCCGCACCTTCGGTATAGACTTCACGCACACGATGACCCGGCGCTTTCGGCGCGACCATCGTCACATCAACGTTGGCAGGTGGGACAATGGTGTTGTACTGAATATTGAAGCCATGCGCGAACATCAACATCGCACCCGGCTTCAAATTATCGCCAATCTCGGAAGCATAAACCGCAGCTTGCATCGTGTCTGGGACGAGGATCATAACGACATCTGCCGCTTTGGTCGCGTCGGCAACCGATAGCACTTCCAGCCCATCCGCCTGTGCCTTCGCGCGGCTCTTGCTGCCTTCATGCAGCCCGATGATCACTTTACAACCGCTATCACGCGCGTTCAAAGCATGGGCGTGCCCTTGACTGCCATAGCCAATTACCGCAATGGTCTTGCCATTAAGCAGGGATAAATCGGCATCTTTTTCGTAATACATTGTTGCCATGAGATTCTAAGCTCCAGTATGTTCATTAAATTTCATCCAAGTGGCGGGCACAGCCGCCACTTTTTGATCGCCTTCACAGGATGAATGTGAAGAGTCACGCAGCATCGAAGACGCTAGCGATATATCATACCAAACAGAAACCTAGACGCTGTACACTTCAAACGCTTTGGGCACACCATCCGCCGAAGTCGTCACCACAGGCTCATACGACGAGTCGAGGATGCGCGTCCCTCGCCCCATTGCCACGACACCCGTTCGCACCATTTCAACAATCCCCAGTGCCCGCAATTCTTGGATGCACGCTTCGACCTGATCTGCCGCAGCAGTGATCTCCACAATCGCCACTTCAGGACCAATATCGACGATTCGCGCTGGATGATGCTCGCAAATCAGAGTCAAGGTATTGCGCGATTCAGCATCATTCGACCGGACTTTAACCAGCGCTAGATCGCGGCTGACATGCGGTTCAATCGACACCTCAGCGACATCGATCACGCTGATCAATTTCAGCAGGTTCATCTTGATTTTGAGGGCATCCCCGCGTGTTGCATCAACAGCGATAGTCATACGCGACATATGCGGTTTGTGAGTGCGCCCGACAGTCAAGCTGTCCACGTTGAAATTTCGACGGCGAAACAAACTCACAACCCGATTTAAGACACCGGGTTTATTTTCCACCAACGCGACCAACAAGTGTTTTTTAGAGATGGGGTCGGTCATGATTTATGCTCCTTCACGACTTCTTCGCCCGGTTTGGGGCGACGGATCATCTTGTCGAGATCAGCGCCAGAGGGCACCATCGGATAGACGATTTCTTCTTGTTCAACCACAAACTCGATGAGCGTAGGACCGTTGTAGTTGCGGGCAAAGGCTACTGCCTCGGCAATTTGCTCGCGGCTCGTGACGCGCATCGCCGGGATGCCATACGCCTCCGCCAGTTTCACAAAATCAGGGTTAAACATGGGGGTAGACTGATACCGTTCTTCATAGAAGAACTCTTGCCACTGGCGCACCATGCCAAGGAAGTTATTGTTGATGATGGCGATATTGATATTGATATTTTCCTGTCGTGCCGTTGCCAGTTCACACAACGTCATTTGGAAACCACCATCACCGATAATCGCCCACACTTCTTCTTCTGGGCGTCCAAACTTGGCACCAATCGCGGCGGGCAAGCCAAAACCCATCGTGCCCAATCCCCCGCTCGTGATCATGGTTGCCGGACGCTGATGCGGGTAATACTGTGCTTCCAGCATTTGATGTTGCCCCACATCGCTCACCGTGATCGCATTGCCTTCGGTGAACTTCCACAGGTCGTTAATGACATGTGCGCCAAACAATAGTTCGCCGGAATCGCGAAACACGATGTCGCGCTCATTGCTGTCTTCTAGCCAATCGCGAATCTGATTAAGCCATGGTGCGTGCGTCATCGGTTTCACCCCCGGCAAAAGTTGATCCATCACCGCACGCAAATCCCCAACCACACCCACATCCACGCGCACATTCTTGTTGATCTCAGAAGCATCAATATCAACATGAATTTTCTTGGCGTTGCGGGCATACGTCTTCAAATTGCCAGTTACACGATCATCAAAACGCATCCCCAGCGCAATCAGCAAATCAGCTTGTTGAATAGCATAATTCGATGCTGCCTCGCCGTGCATTCCCATCATGCCAATGGTCAGCGGGTGGTCTTCTGGCATCGCCCCCTTACCCAACAGCGTCAACGTAACGGGGATTTGTGCCCGTTCCGCCAATTCTCGTAACTGTCGCACCGCGCCAGAAAGCATTATGCCATGCCCTGCCAAAATCACGGGGCGCTGGGCTTGGGCAATCAATTCCAGCGCTTGTTGAATTTGGTCTTCACTGGCAAGCGCGGGTGGGCGGTATCCGGGCAAACGAATTGGTTCTTCGGGATAAACAAATTCAATCTTCTCGATTTGCACATCTTTAGGGACATCGATCAGTACCGGACCCGGTCGCCCCGTCCGCGCGATGTAAAAAGCCTCACGGATAATGTACGCCAGTTCATGGATATCCATCACCAAATAGTTATGCTTGGTGACAGGCAGCGTCACCCCAGTGACATCCGTCTCTTGAAATGCGTCCGAGCCAATCGCGCCGCGCGTGACCTGTCCGGTGATACACACAATCGGCGAGGAGTCCATCATCGCGGTGGCAAGACCGGTTACCAAATTCGTCGCGCCGGGGCCACTGGTGGCAATTGCCACCCCTACCCGTCCAGTGGCACGGGCATAGCCATCCGCCATATGCGCTGCGCCTTGTTCATGACGAACCAAGACATGATGAATCTCAGGATATTTCGACATGGCGTCATAGGTGGGCAGGATTGCGCCCCCCGGATAACCAAACATGACATCCACGCCTTCACGTTTGAGGCACTCTAGGATAATTTCCGCGCCACTGAGTAGCATCGTTTTTTCGCCTTTTAATCTATAACCATTGTCGAGAGTTAATCGCCGGCAACTGGCTGGCGGACGGGGGTCAGCCAACCATATTTATCTGGTATTGTGCCCGATGTAATTCCAAAGAACGCATCTTGCACCTGCTTGGTAATCGCGCCGCGTGTTCCGCTGCCTACTTGAATCCGATCAACCGAACGTACCGGTGTGATTTCCGCAGCCGTACCCGTGACGAAAATTTCATCAGCAATATAGAGCATATCGCGGGGGATAGTCTCATAACGAACGGTGTACCCAAGATCAGCAAACAAGGTCAACACGGTGTCACGGGTGATACCGCTCAAAATTGAGGAACCGATGCCGGGTGTAAACACCTGACCGTCATAAATGACAAAAATATTTTCCCCTGCGCCTTCGCTCACATTGCCGCTGTAATCGAGCGCAAAGCCCTCGTGAAAGCCGTTATCATGCGCCTCCATCGTGATCAACTGACTGTTGACGTATTGACCGCCAATTTTCGCCATCGATGCCCCAGTATCAGGAGCCATCCGCCGCCATGAACTAACTTGCACATCAACCCCTTGCTCAATTGCCTCTTGCCCTAGATAGCGCCCCCATTCCAGCGTGAAAATGACCGCTTCGATTGGGTTTTTGCGTCCTTCGATCCCTAATGGCCCGGCACCGCGAAACACCAACGGGCGGATATAGCACGCCTCATGTCCATTGCGGCGCACGGTTTCGTTCAGCGCCTCATTAAATTCATCTTCGGTGTATGACAAACTCAAACGGGCGATCTTGCACGAATTAAACAAACGGTGGGTGTGTTCTTTCAAACGAAAAACTGCCGGTCCTTGCGGTGTGGCATACGCACGCACCCCTTCAAAAACACTGGAACCATAATGTAAGGCGTGCGTGGTGACATGCACATTTGCATCTTCCCAGCGAATAAATTCACCGTTTCGCCACATCCATTGAGCTGTCATTGTTTTGAAACTCCTCCATATAAAAGAAAAACGCTTTCCGGCGATCTACCCGGTCGGCGAAAACCGGTTGTAGATGTCGGAAAGCGCGTCCAGTGTCGGGCGCTGGCTTTCGCGGTCGAAGGCACTTTGCTGCATTGCCCCACGATGACTCGCCTCAAACGAAGCCTGATACGGCTCCGTCCAAGGACTGGTCGGGGATAATTTCTGGAAATCCATTGTCTCTGCTTGCCCTAAAACATTGCCCAACATGATTGCGCTATCATCCTTATAGACATACTAACAAAAAGCCCCCTAGTCGGGGGCTTTATTAACTCGTGTTTGCTGCATCTACTTCAGCACACCAGCCAAGCCCCTATACCCCGCCCTGAATAAGGACGAGTACGCTAAGGACTACGATAATGCTAAGGCTGAGCATCTTGAAATTGAGTCGTTGAGTCATGGTTTTCGCGTTGTTTATATCAACCATCCAAAACAATGTAATCCAGCGTAACCAAAATCACTAAACGTGTCAATGGCTTTGGGCAAGTTGCTTCCAAATTCGTGCAGATTGACAGGGTAGCGCTAGATATTCCGCACAATGCTTGACCACTCTCCATCACGACCTCAAGTGCCTTGTGTTTGCAACCATTGACGAGCATTTTGGATCTGTTGACGAACTGCTGTTGGTGCCGTGCCATTGGGTGACTTGCGTCGTGCCACCGATGCCTCGAAATTAAAGACCGCAAGCACATCTGGCGCAAATAACAATGACAGCCCACTCAAATCCTCATGGCTGAGGTCGGAAAGCGTTATCCCTTTTTCCACCGCCAATCGTACCGCCCGCCCGCTGACATGATGTGCCTCGCGGAAAGGCAAGCCTTTATCAACCAAGTAATCTGCAAGATCGGTCGCCAGCATCGCCGGATCAAGCGCCGCCCGCAGTTTATCGGGGTTGATCTTCAGTGTGCGCACCATCGCCGTGATGACGGGCAAAATCAGCTTAAGCGTATCCACCGAGTCGAAAAGCGATTCTTTATCTTCTTGCATGTCTTTGTTGTAACCGGTTGGCAGCCCTTTCAAGGTCGCCAGTAACCCTGTTAAATTGCCAATCAGCCGCCCTGCTTTACCGCGCGTCAGTTCCATCGGGTCGGCATTACGTTTTTGTGGCATGATGCTGGAACCAGTGCTGTACCGATCATCAAGGGTGATATAGCCAAACGCTGGATTGCTAAACAAGACTACATCCTCACCCAAACGGCTGAGATGTACCCCTGTGAGTGCCAGCACAAACAAGGTTTCTGCCACGAAATCACGATCACTAATGGCATCAAGTCCGTTTTGACTATGCGAAGCAAAGCCGAGTGCCGTTGCCAGCGCCGCCACATCGACCCCAAATGGCGTCCCTGCCAATGCCCCTGCCCCCAAAGGACTCACTGCCACCCGTCGGCGCGCATCATCCAAACGTTCGACATCCCGCGCCAACATCCAAAAGGTACTCATCAGCCAATAGGCGACTGTGATCGGCTGGGCTGGCTGAAAATGGGTATAGCCCGGCATAAGCGTTTCAACATGGTCTTCAGCGCGATCCACAAAAGCGGTTTGCAAGTGCAGCAGTTGCCCCTTCAATGCGTCGATTGCCGCCATCGTCCACAAACGCCAATCCGTCGCCACTTGATCGTTACGGCTGCGCCCTGTGTGCAATTTGCCACCGACCGCCCCCACGATCTCCGTCAAGCGACGTTCAACAGCAGTGTGAATATCTTCATCGCCCGGCTTGAGTTCAAAGGTTCCGGCGACAAATTCGGCTTTGATCATCGCCAGTCCAGCGACGATCTGTTGGGCTTCTTCGGCGGTGATCACCCCGGCGGCGGCAATGGCGTGGGCATAAGCGATACTGCCCGCGATATCTTGCTCAGCCATCCGCTGATCATAGGCAATACTATCGTTCAAGCGCCGCAGATGCTCGTCTGACGGCTCAGAAAATGCGCCACCCCATAACGTCATGGCTTAATCTCGTTTGAATTTGCTGTAGTCTGGCTGCCGATACCGGCTTGCGCCACCCCCATCAATGGACAGCAATGCCTCCACCTTCACGGGCAACCCAAACAACTGAATAAAGCCTTCGGCATCTTTTTGGTCATAGACGTTTTCTTCGCCGAACGAGGCATAATCTTCACGATACAGGCTAAACGGACTCTTGCGCCCAGCGCTGATAATGTTGCCTTTGTAGAGTTTCAAACGTACTGTGCCCGTTACGTTTTCTTGCGTTACCTTTACAAAAGCATCCAAACTTTCGCGCAAGCGGGTATACCACAAGCCGTTGTAAACCAATTCAGCGTATTTAACAGCGAGGATGTCCTTATAGTGCATCGTGTGTTTATCGAGGCAGATGCTCTCTAACAATTGATGCGCGCGGTGCAAGATGGTGCCGCCCGGGGTTTCGTATACACCGCGACTCTTCATGCCAACCAAACGATTTTCCACCATATCCATGCGACCAATGCCATGCTTGGCACCCATTTGGTTGATCTTGATGAATAGCTCCACAGGGGGCAGATACTCGCCATTGACGGCAACCGGCGTCCCTTGCAAGAATTCGATCTCCAAATATTCAGCTTGATCGGGCGCGGCTTCCGGTCCGACAGTGAGCTGGAACATGTCTTCTTCGGGTTCGTTCCAAGGATTTTCTAAGGGACCCCCCTCGTGGCTTAAATGGAATAAGTTGCGATCTCGGCTGTAAATCGACTTCAGCGTCGCGGTGATCGGCACATTGAATTCTTCGGCATAGGCGATGGCATCTTCACGACTACGAATATCCCATTCGCGCCATGGGGCGATCACCTTCAGCTTGGGGTTCAACGCCATCGCTGTGACTTCAAAGCGCACCTGATCGTTGCCCTTGCCCGTGCAACCGTGCGCAATGGCATCGGCACCTTCAATTTCAGCGATATCCACAAGATGCTTGGCGATTAAAGGACGCGCGAACGACGTACCTAGCAAATAATCACGTTCATATACTGCCCCCGCGCGCATCGTCGGATACACGAAATCCGTCAAGAATTCTTCACGCACATCACGGATATAGAGCTTACTCGCCCCCGTCTTGATCGCTTTCGCCTCCAAGCCATCGAGTTCTTCCTCTTGCCCCAAGTCCGCCGTAAAGCAAATAACTTCACATTGATAATTCTGACGTAACCACGTTACGATCACCGAGGTATCGAGACCGCCACTATACGCCAATACGACTTTTTTGACTTCCTTGTTCGCCATGTGCTTGCCAAGCTCCTACATACTTGCGAGTCCACACCCGCCTGATAACACCACTAAATGACACGCCTTGTGCTGATTTCGATATCCCGAAAATGTTTATTCCGAGCAACTGTAAGGGGCTGAAATAAAAAACCCCGAACATGTTCGGGGTTTATACATTCACTGAAAAGCGCGTTGTTAGCCGCTGTAAACGTCAATATCCCCAAACTCAGGTTGAGTATGGCGACGGCGGATACGACTAAACAACATCACGTTTGAAATCATGGCGTTAAGGATAGCGCGGCGACGCCATATGTCAAGCGGCGACATTTTAGGCGACTGACGATCACAGCAAAGGCAAAAGTAACGGCAATAACAACGCAACTAGTATGATCGCGACAATCACCAACAAGACCAAGCGCCCCACCGTCCAAAAGGGCGGGCGTGCGCCTACATAGCCAATCGTGAGCGGATGGTTATCAGGCGGCGAGTCATCGCCAAAATCCTCGACATCCTCATCATCGGGATATTCATCCTCATCAATCCAATCATCGCGACGTGCCGGGGTCATAAGCTGGTTTCCTCAAGCGGATCCGATTTTTGCCGACGATTGTATCATCCTATTCCCTAAAGCCGTTATAGATCAAGCCATCCGGTCTCACCCGATTCATAGCGTGCCAGCATTGCCTCGGCGACAAATTCCGGTGTCAGCGCATTCTTGGGCAAGCTGATCGGCAATTCTGCCCAAAAGGGTGTCGCCACCGCTGGCGGGCGTACCAACGTGAATTTGCGTTTCCGTTGCTCTTTTGCTAACACCGCCACCAGCGGTTCTAACGCTGCTTTAGCCGCCGCATAAGCGCCAAAGCGGGGCAACGTGATCTTTTCGACATAGGCACCAAGAATCATCATATGCCCGTCTTCTTTCAACAGCAGCAAACTCGCACGGGCAGTCTGTTGCACACCCGTCAAATTCGCATTCATGATCTCTTTCCATAGCGACATCTCTGTATCTTCTAACGAAGATAACCTTAACCCTCCGGCAGCATAGACCACCAAATCAAGTTCGGTCGTTTGCGTAGCAATTTGGCTAATCGCGGCTTGAATACTATAACCATCACCAGCGTCGAACGTGCAGCTAAAATCGACACCCTCGAATATTTTCGACTCATCACGCGCGACCGCATACACCCCCCATCCTTGCGTTTTCAGCAAGCGCGCCAACGCCCCGCCGATCCCACCCGAAGCCCCCCAAATCAATGCGTTTGGCATAGCTTGAATCCTTTCATGATGTGTTCCATAGCGAAAACTGCACCTATTCTGATTTGATGGCTTTGAAAGCGTTTAACGTGCGTTCCCGCGCAAACTTATGATCGACAATGGGCGGGGGATAGTTATTAGGCGGCGACGCCATCGTCCATGGCTCATGAATGAAGGCATTGGGAACACCACGCAATTCTGGCACCCAACGACGGATATAAGCACCATCAGGGTCAAATTTTTGCGATTGCGACACCGGATTAAAGATACGGAAATAGGGTTGGGCATCCGTGCCTGTGCCCGCCGCCCATTGCCAACCGCCGTTATTGGCAGCAGGATCGCCATCAATGAGCGCCTTCATGAAGGCAACATCGCCTTCGCGCCAATAAATGAGCAGATCTTTCGTCAAAAAGCTGGAAACAATCATGCGGGCACGATTGTGCATCCAGCCGATGCTGTTCATCTGGCGCATCGCGGCATCCACCACCGGATAACCGGTCTCCCCTTGCTGCCAAGCGCGCAACTCATGGGCATCTTGCCGAAACTCTACCCGTTCATATTCTGCTCGAAAGCTGGTGTTATAGACATGCGGAAACCGATAAAGGATTTGCGTGTAAAACTCGCGCCACGCTAGTTCACTGACCCACACATCCACCGAGTCCTGTGCCGCTGTCGTCGGGGCAACAAGACGCGCCTCCAGCGCGGCAGCATAGGCTTGGCGGGGAGAGAGCATCCCGAAACGAAAATAGGGGGACAAGCCGGAGCTTACATCAGCACTCGCGCCATCATCAAACGGATTCGCCGTCAAATCATTACGCGCCACCGCATAATTGAAAATGGCGCGCTCAGTGAACTGATTCAAACGACGCATCGCCTCTTGCGCCCCTGCTTTCGGAACCGCAATCGTCTCAGGCAAGCCGAGATCGCTTAAACTCGGCAATGTGGGGATATCCACACCGCTGAAATTACGGAACTTACCGTTCCCGTTGAACTCTTGCAACGGGGACATTTTCGGCAGGGTCAGCCACAAGCGTTTGTACGGGCTATATACCACATAGGGGGTACGATCACCTTTCAGCGTCTCTGCTGGCGCGTGCAACACGGCATCATCAAACCAATGCAAAGGTACCGCCAATGCCGCCACCATCTGCTGATCGCGTCGGATGGCATACGGAGAATAATCGCGATTCGCGTAGACAGCAGTTGCGCTGAATTCACTCACCAACGACGGCAACACCTGTAGGGGATCACCTCGTCGCACTAGTAAATCACTCCCCAAAGCGAGCAGTTCATCGCGCAATGCCGCTAAGCCCGCCAGCATAAATTTCAAGCGCGGCAAGCTAAAACGTTCACCTTTGAGCAACATGGGATCAAGAATAAAGACTGGTAACACCTTCATGCCAGTGGTCAAAGCGGCATTCAGCGCCATATTGTCGTCAAGACGTAAATCTCGGCGCAACCACCAAAGCACAACAGGTTCGGTCATGGCTGCACTTGTTTCGCGCCGCTGACGCCTTCCAAGCGCCGCTCACGGGTCAAGACAGGCAGATGTCGTTGGATATCCATCGCCACCCGCAACGCGCCCAAGGACACCCCTGCCGTCGATTGTCCGGGGAATATCGAATCGCCCACCAAGCGTGCATTGGGCAAGCCCGTCAAGGGATTACGCGCCTTAAAGAGGGATGTTTGCGGAAAACCCCCAACCATGCCCAAATGTCGTCCCGTGTAAAATTCATAGGTGACAGGGGTGCCGGGCATCATAAACTCGATACCAGCGCGGAATCCGGGGATCGCCCGCTCAATATTGCGGAGCATTTTCTCGGTATACTCGTCTTTGCGGGCACCATACGCCGCAGGATCGCTTTTTAGCAAATCCCACCATATCTGCACATCGGTATGCGTCGTAATCGTCACGGCGCGATACCCTGCCGGTGCGCGGCTGGTGTCCCAACGCGGGGACATCGAGATAAAGATGCTGCGGGTCTCGCCCAATGCGCCGCTCATCTCGGCAATCACCTGATGATGATCCGGCGTATCGGCGGGCAAAGCATCCGCCCGCATCCCCAAATGCAGCACATATGCGCCCCACCCCGCGCGACGGGTTTGGGTCTCGCGATGCAAGGCGCGCGGGCTTTCTTCACCGAGCAGCGAATCAAGGGACCATGGGGTCAAATTGGCAACCAAGAAATCACAGGGAAAGGTATCCCCTCGTTTAGTGGTCACGTGCGTCACCCGCCCATCTGTCAGATGGATGCGCTCAACTTTCTGGCGATAGATCACCTGTCCACCCAATGCACGGACTTTGCTCACCAGCGTCTCAGCAATACCACCAATGCCACCCTCGACATGGTAGACCCCCTGCCGCGCCAAATCGAGCGCGGTAGCGCTATACATGGCGTTTGCCCCGCGTGAGGTCGTCTGTGATGAAATCAAGAGCTGTGCATCGATAAAACGCACAAAAGCAGGGTCATCCGCCAAACCGCTCAGACGCAACCAATCATGCGCCGTCATCAAGGCATACGGGATAACTTCCAAGTCGCGCGGCAAATTAGTGATACCTACCTTCACCAATTGCGCCCACTCTGCCCCATCAGTTGGGGGCCATGGCAAGCCTTGTGCCGAAAGTGACCAACCCAGTTGCGCGATGCGGGCTTGGGCATCCCAAAATTTCGCAGTGTTCGGAAAGTTTTCCACCACATCCACATTATCACGACACAACTTGACCACTCTATCCGGCAGGTGAACCACCCACGCCGGGTCGTGCAAGTGTACGGGCCATTCAATCCCAAGCTTGTCGCCGACCACTGCATGAGGACCGTTGGGCTGAAACCCACCTGCCACCGTCGCCCCTGCCTCAAAACGATAGCCTTTGTGGAAAAATGTCCCCGCTGAACCTCCTGCGTAGATTTGCCCTTCAAGGACAGTCACCGCATACCCCGCTTGAGCGAGCAACGCGGCAGCGGTTAAACCGCCGATGCCCGCGCCAATGACAACGATTCGGTTTTTATCCATCGGCTTAACCCATCGTCGCTTTGGGTTGCAGCCGGGGCGCGCTCCAACGGGTGCGTAAATGACGATAAATGAACAAAAGGCGCAAGGGCAACCCGTCAAAAACGAGGCGTGTAAACAAACTCCAAAAACCGGTCTTTTGGTGTTCAATACTGATCTCGTCAGTCAACTCGATCCCGCCTTCCACCGGACGATACCCATGTTGATGCACCCAATAAGCAACTGGGCCCTCGATCATCCGGTCAACAAAGGCATATTCAATGGCGGCAGGTTCATGTCGCGCTTTCCAACGCACTGGCAACGGACCAAACCAAAGGGTGAACTCCAATTCTCCGCTGGTCAATGAAGTACGTTTATCACTGCGCACCTGCATGATGATCGGCGGAGGGGTCAGCCAGCCTAAAATGCGTGGGTCTTCGTAAAAGGCGGTGATCTGCTCCAAAGTAGCAGGGATGACAGAGCGATGTGTGAAGGTTTTCATAACGAGCTTTCTGAGTTTTCAGACTATTACAAACTATCAATAACTATAGCGGGCGATTCCTAATTTCAAGTCATATCCAGATAAGAATCACATGAACACTGGGGTTTTGGGACATGGAAATAAAAGGCACGCTTATGTGAGCGTACCTTCTCGTGTCTACCTATAGCGACGGGGGTGATTAATCTTCCAGCGTACTCAAATCGCCTTCCGGTTGCCCCATCGCACGGGCGCGCAACACCCGCCGCATAATCTTGCCGGAGCGGGTCTTAGGCAATACCTCCACAAATTCAATCTTGGTGGGCATCGCAATCGGACCGACCTCATGGCGGATATGATCTTTCAACTTATCGCGCAATTCATCATTGCCCACAAACCCGCCACGCAAAATGCAATACGCATAAATCACATTGCCGCGCACCTCATCCGGCACGCCGATCACAGCAGCTTCGGCAACTGCCGGATAGCTGACCAATCCCGATTCGACCTCAGCAGTACCCAAGCGATACCCGCTGACCTTGATCACGTCGTCATTGCGCCCGATGATCCAGATATAACCGTCAGCATCCTTGCGTGCCGAGTCGCCGGTCAAATACCAGCCTTGCGCTTGATAAGTCGTCCAATATTGCTTCACAAACCGTTCTGGATCGCCATAAATCCCGCGCAGCATCCCGGGCCATGGTGTTTGAATCACCAAATTACCATCTACGCCGGGGGCGCAGGACTCGCCATGTTCATCCACCACATCGACCTTAATACCGGGGAAGGGGCGCGTCGCGCTGCCAGGTTTCAACCCTACCGACGGCATTGGGGTGATCATAAAACCACCCGTTTCAGTCTGCCACCACGTATCCATAATTGGGCACCGCTCTTTGCCGATCACTTTATGGAACCAACGCCACGCTTCAGGATTAATCGGTTCGCCCACAGAACCGAGCAAGCGCAACGTGCTAAGATCGTGACGATTGGGCCACGCATTACCAAAGCGCATCAAGCCGCGAATGGCGGTAGGCGCGGTATACAATACCGTAATGCCATAATCCTCGACCATCTTCCACCAGCGATTTGGATACGGGAAGTTGGGTGCGCCCTCATACAAGAAACTGGTCACGCCTAAAATTAGTGGCGAATAGACAATATAGCTATGTCCAGTGATCCACCCCGGATCAGCAGCACACCACCAACGATCTTCATCTTTTAGGTCAAACACCCATTCCAATGTGGTTGCGGTATACACCTGATAACCGCCATGCGTGTGCAAAATCCCCTTGGGCTTGCCGGTCGTGCCACTGGTATAAAGGATGAACAACGGGTCTTCCGAATCCATCACTTCAGTTTCGCAGTTTGGGCTGGCGATGGGCAATCCCATCAAATCATGAAACCAATAATCACGCCCCTGCTCCATCTTGACATCATGCCCAGTACGCTTGACGACCACGACGGACTCGACGACAGGCGAACGGCGCACAGCCTCATCGACCACCTCTTTAAGACGCACAATATTGCCCCGTAACCACGCACCATCGGCGGTTAGCACAACCTTGCTTTGCGCATCTTCGATACGATCCGCCAACGCTTGTTCCGAAAAGCCGCCATACACGACGCTATGCACTGCTCCTATTTTGGCACAAGCCAGCATTGCCATCACCAACTCAGGGATGCGCCCCATGTAAACAGTAACACGGTCGCCTTTTTTGACGCCTAAGCTCTTGAGGACATTAGCAAATTTATTGACTTCGCGCGACAGTCGCCAGTAAGAATAAGTGTGCCGATCCCCATTTTCGCCTTCCCAGATCAGTGCCAGTTTGTTGCGCCGCCCGGTCTTCAAATGCCGATCCAACGCATTCAAAGCAATATTGGTCTTGCCACCGACGAACCATTTGTAGAACGGCGCGTCAGAGCTATCCAACACCTTTTCCCATTGCTGATACCATTCAAGGGTCTGGGCGCGTTTCGCCCAAAACCCTTCCACATCCTCCATCGCTTCTTGATAGAGGGCGTCATAATCCGGCACATAGGCATTCTTGACTATTTCTTCTGAAGGATAATACCACTCGCCAATTGGCGGCAAAAATTCTTGCTGAGTCATCAAAGTTTCTCCTAAAAAGCTCTCTCGGAAGATTATACGCCCGAACCTCAATCCAGCAAGAACTGTCTTGATAAGGTCGAAAGTTAAGAAGGATTTAATCACGCAAACCCGACTTCAGGCTAAAATAACGGTGATTTCGTCTGAGTATCACCCCATTTATGGGTTATCAATCAATCTGGAGCAACAAAATGAAAAAAATTGCAGTTTTGACCAGTGGCGGAGACGCCCCCGGCATGAATGCCGCTATTCGTGCGGTCGTCCGAACAGGCATCAGCATGGGTGCAGAGATTTATGGCGTGCGGCAAGGGTATCAAGGCTTAATCGATGACAACATTTATCAATTGGGGGTGCGCGAGGTCGGCGGCATCATTCAACAAGGAGGCACGATCTTGGGCAGCGCCCGCAGTGAAGCCTTCAAAACCCCCGCTGGGCGCGAACTTGCCCTTCAACATCTCCAGCAGCAAGGGATCGAAGGCTTGGTCGTCATTGGCGGCAACGGCTCGCAAATGGGTGCCCACACCCTCAACGAAATGGGTTTTCCGGTGATTGGCGTCGCTTCTACCATCGACAATGACCTCGCAGGTTCCGAGATCACCATTGGCGTCGATACCGCCATAAACATCGCTCTCGAAGCGATTGACCGCCTCAAAGTGACCGCTTCCTCTCATCGGCGCGCGTTTTTGGTAGAAGTGATGGGGCGCAATAGTGGTTATCTCGCTTTGATCGCCGGCATCACGGGCGGCGCAGAAGCCATCGTCATCCCCGAAGTCAGCACCTCGCCAGAAGCACTGGTCAAAACATTGCAAGAATCGTGGGCGCGCGGCAAGTCCAACGGTCTCATCGTGGTTGCCGAAGGGGCTGAACACGATTGCAATACCTTATACGGGTATCTAAAAAGTCGCGGCGAAACCGTCGGCTTCGATATTCGCATGACCATTTTGGGGCATGTCCAAAGAGGGGGTATCCCAACCGCTTCTGATCGCTTGTTGGGGACTCGGCTGGGGGCAGAAGCCGCACACCAATTATGTGCTGGCAATCGTGGTGTTCTCGTCGGATGGAACAAAAGCACGACGACCATCACTGATTATAGTGAGGTCGCCGGCGTCCACAAACCACTGGATATGGAATTACTAAAACTGGCGGAAATTCTCGCCCAATAAAGACCCGCTTGGATTAGCACCGCAAGGTTTCGATCACGGCGTCTCATCGACCGAGGACTCTTCACTTTCCCCTCGGTCGATCATTTTTGGCATCTCGGTCTGCAACAATTGGGCGGCATTCTCATCGACAATCCAAGTCACCTTGCCTTTTTCTGGCATGACTCGTCCTGCGGGCAGGAGTTGCCCTAATTCGGTGCGCTGGATAATATGCGCCAGTGCCTCCGCTTTATCCGCTCCCAAAACAAAAAACACAATGTTTGCCGCTGCATTCAACACGGGCAAGGTCATCGTGATACGCCACGAATTAAGCGCTTCTACATAATTGGTGACCACCCATCGTTCCTGTTCCTCAAGGGCAGATGTCCCCGGAAACAACGAGGCAGTATGCCCATCGGCACCCATACCAAGAATGATCGTGTCAAAACGCGGCAGTGTTTTCGTCCCAAAAACATGCCTCAATTCTTGCTGATATTGAGCCGCCGCTGCTTCGGGTTCCAAATAGGTAGAGACCCGATGGACGTTGTTCACCGATAACGGCACAAAATTAAGCATCGTCTCGCGCGCCATCTTGGAATTGTTATCTGGATGTTCGTAGGGCACCATGCGCTCATCCCCCCAAAAAACATGGATACGCTGCCAATCGATAGCTTCCCCAAATTCATCGCCCATCAGTTTATACGCTTCACGGGGGGAATTCCCGCCCGCCAAAGCCAGCGTATAGCGCCCCCGTAACGAAGTTGCGGTCTCCGATGTGGTCGCAACGAATTTCGCCAGTGCCCGCGAAGCGGCTTGACGGCTGGAATAGGTGCGGACTTCGCTCATTATTCATGCTCTCCACAATGCGTCCGCCAAATGCGTCCGTCATCCCCCAACAACATTTCCGCTTCTTGGGGTCCCCAACTGCCTTTTGCATAGCTTTGGAGCGGTGGTGCGCCGGGGGAGCGCCAACCTTGCAAAATATAATCGATGAGCTTCCACGACAACTGAATTTCATCTTCGCGGGTGAACAACGCCGCATCGCCTTGCATGGCATCCATCAGCAAACGCTCATAAGCATCAGGCAGGGTCGTACCTGCAAACGATGAGCTGTAATGAAATTCCATATCGACTGACTGCACCGCCCCCGGTGAATTTGGAACTTTGGTCTGAAACCGCAGATGAATCCCTTCATCGGGCTGGATGCACATCGACAAGATATTCGGTTCAAGGCGCTGCCCCCGTGGCAGATTGAAAAACAAATGTGGCGGACGCCGAAATTGCACAATGATCTCAGACACCTTCTTCGACAATGCCTTGCCAGAACGCAGGTAAAACGGCACATCCATCCACCGCCAGTTGTCAATATACAGCTTCACAGCCGCATAGGTTGGGGTCGTCGAAGACGGATCGACCCCCGGTGTGGTGGCATACCCATCATACTGTGCGCGCACGGTATCGCTGATTGCCAACGGACGAATCGACCGTAATACTTTCACCTTTTCGTTACGAAGCGCATCCGCGTCCGCCGAAGCAGGCGGTTCCAAAGCCACCAACGAAACCAACTGCATCAAGTGATTCTGAAACATGTCCCGCATCACGCCCGACTTATCGTAATAGCCAGCACGGTGTTCAACATCAACTGACTCCGCGACTGTAATCTGCACATGATCGATATAATTGCGATTCCAGATCGGCTCAAAGATAGCATTGGCAAAACGGAAAAAGAGCAAATTCTGCACCGTTTCCTTGCCTAAATAATGATCAATGCGATACACCTGTTTTTCGCCAAAAGCATGGTGTACCACTTGGTTAAGCGCCACTGCCGACGCCAAGTCGTACCCGAACGGCTTTTCGATCACGACTCGCCGATAGCCCTCGTCTTCGGCATTCATCCCCGCTAACCGCAATTGTTCAATGACCGCCTCATAGAATTCGGGCGAAATGGCGAGATAATACAGGCGGTTGGCTCTACCCTGTTCAAAATCATCAAGGGTACGTTGTAGCGCTTTGTAATCATCCAGTGTAGACAGATCGCCTTGCACGTAATGGATGCGTGCCGCGAACTCCTCCCATTTGGCAGCGTCAAAATCAGGGAGTTTCTCAGCCCATTCCAACATATTGGCACGGAAGCTGGCATCATCCCACGGACGCCGCGCATAGCCGATGATCTGCCACTCACGCGGGAGTCGTTCACGCCGATATAAGTTAAATAACGCCGGAATCAACTTCCGTGCTGTTAAGTCACCTGTCGCACCAAAGATGACAATACTCGTGCTATCGTCACTCATTACTCACCTTCTCGCTTCACAGCATGACCACCAAATTGATTGCGAAGCGCCGCCAACATTTTGGCGGCATAACTTTCTTGCTGGCGGCTCACAAACCGCATTTGTAGCGATAGGGTGATGACCGGCGCAGGAACATCAAGATCAATCGCTTCCGCCACCGTCCAACGTCCTTCACCGCTATCCGCCACCCACCCTTTAATGTCCGTCAGTTGGTCATCATCTGCCAGTGCGTTTGCCGCCAAATCCAGCAACCACGACCGCACGACACTCCCAAAACGCCAGACTTCTGAAATTTGATGCAGATCGAGTTCCAATTCCGTCTTTTTCTGCATGATCTCGAAGCCTTCGGCATAGGCTTGCATCATGCCATATTCAATGCCGTTATGCACCATCTTGACGAAATGTCCCGCCCCGCTGGGACCCATTCGTCCCCATCCCATATCGGGTGCAGGTGCCAATGTTTCGAAAATCGGACGCAGATGCTCAACCGCCTCTACATCCCCACCGACCATCAAGCTATAGCCTTCTTTCAGCCCCCAAATGCCGCCACTGGTGCCGACATCCACAAATTGAATATTTTGTGCTTTACATTTTTGAGCGCGCCGCATCGAGTCCTTATAATTGCTGTTGCCCCCATCAATGATGGTATCACCGGGGGATAACAGTGTCAGCAATTGATCAATGATTTCCTCAGTGGTATCCCCTGCTGGCACCATCGTCCAAACAGCGCGGGGGGCTTGCAGTTTACTGACCAGATCAGCGACGCTCTCCGATGGCACCGCGCCCGCTTCTGCAGCAGTCTGTACAGGTTCTGGACTTCGATTAAAGACGACCATGTGATGTCCGCCTTGCAGTAGACGCAGATTCATATTCGCACCCATTTTACCGAGACCAATCAAACCGAGTTGCATACATCACTCCTTAAAGAGGTACCATCACCATCGAGAAAAATCATTGTGGCATTTTTGCGCTGAGCTTCATTATTGTCCTTGATCGGGTGCCAGTGCAACTATCCCTATCAACGGAAAAAGTGCACCCTTAAATTTACAATTTTGAAGACCCCACGCTAGAATGAGATCATGGTATCTCAGTTCAAAGAAAAAGGCATCCTTATGCGCGCGAATACGACCTTGAATCAACTCCGCAGCGGCAACGCCGCCCTCGGTTTATGGCTGCAATTGGGCAGTCCCATCTCCGCCCGTTTACTCGCAGCACAAGGGAGCTACCATTGGCTCCTTGTCGATCTAGAACACACTCCAATCGATGTATCCACTGCCGCTACCATGATGGCGCATATCAGCGATGTCAGCGCGGGGCGCGTTACCCCATTGATGCGTGTGCCAGCAGGGACGATCTTTCACATCAAACAGGCGCTCGACAGCGGCGCGCAAGGTATCCTTGTGCCTTTGGTCAATACTGAAGAAGAAGCGCGCGCAGTCGTCCGTTTTGCGCGCTACCCACCCGACGGCGATCGCGGTGTCGGCGGGCTACTCCCCCATTTAGGCTATGGCGCAACCCGTTCTGAATACACGCGCGAGGCGAACCAACAAGTGTTGGTCGCTATCCAAATCGAAACCAAGCAAGCCATCGATAACCTCGATGCCATCCTCAGTGTCCCCGGCTTGGATGTCATTTTTATTGGACCCAATGATTTACATATTTCGTATGGGTTGCAACCGCGTTATTGGAGCGAAGAACCTGCCTTCCGTGAAGCCGTCAACAAGGTACTCGTCGCTTGCAAGGCACGCGGATTGGCGGCGGGCACGTTGTGCGCCGATGCTGCAACTGCCAAAGACCGTATCGCCGATGGTTTCACATTTGTTGGGGTGGGCAGTGACGCAGGTATGCTATTGCGCTTTGCCGGTCTCCAAGCTGGTGAGGTCACAAATACGCCGGAGCCGAGCGGATTATGGAGTTCTGTCGTAAAATTAGATCGTTAAAATCATCACACCCAATATCGAAACCCATAATCCGATAAAATGCAAAAGATGAAATAGACGGTTGCTGTTAAACCGTTGAAATCTCTGCTAAGCTTACCTTAGCGTTTAATCTTTCACCCAAAAAGAGGGAATAATGCGCGCGCTCCGCACTGTTTTAATCATGTTGTGCCTAGCCTTTGGTTTGTCAACCGTTCACGGTCAAGGGACGGATTTAGCCGCTGTTTTAGAAGTCCTCGAAGGCACTGTTGAAGTGAATCGCGTGAATACCGAACAATGGATCGAAGTTCGGGTTGAAGCGATTGTCGGCGTCGGTGACCGCGTGCGCACCAACGAGATGGGTCGCGTCCGTATTACTTTTTTTGCCGATGGGATCGATACCGAACTGATGCCCTCTTCTGAGATTCGGATCGAGCAGTTTAGCGGCAATGCCGACACTTTTGACCTGACTTTAGCGGTGGTGGTGGGTCAAACCACACAACGGATCGGGCGTGCGCTCAATGCCTCATCCAGTTATGTCATCGATACCCCGGCGATGTCGCTGGCAGCGCGTGGTACCCAGTTTCAAATACGGGTTGAGGACAGTGGGCGCGCCGCCATGCTCGTGTCCGAAGGTGTGGTAGATGCCTCTGGCGAGGGTCAAAGTGCCGAAGTGCCTCCTAGTTTCGGCATTCGTGCAGCCGTTAACGAGTCGCTCAGCGATGTCATCGTAGCCAATTCCTTTGAAGCATTGGACGCCGCCTTAGATGGTTGTGTGGTCACTGTCATCACGCCTGATGATACCAGCCTCAATGTCCGCATCGCACCCTCGGTAGATGCACCGCGCATCGGCGTGATCAGTGCAATCGATATCGAAAAATTCATTGGCGTCACCGAAACCACAGACTGGTATCGCATCGAATTTCGCGGGGGCTATGCTTGGGTGTTGTCTAGCGGAGCAACCATCCAAATGCCTTGTGCAGGCTTGCGCATCTTCCCTGATAATCACGGCGCTGAGGACGCCACCTTGTTTAGCGAACTTGGCGACATCATTCAACTTGAAGAAGTGACAGCCGAAGCCACCAGCGAGCCAACGGCAGAAGCGACCCCGGGTTCATAGGTCGTGCAGCCAATGACATCCAAGAACGGAGCCTCGGTGCCGGTTAGCAATCGACTGCGCAATGCCCTTCGCCTCGGTGCCGCAGCACCGGGGCATAATCGCTTGCGGAACGCCTTGTTTCTGGGTACTGTTACGATTGTTTTGGTGTTTTTGGTGTGGTCGGGGCAATTCTTCATTCAGGCACGTTTACGGTTTAATGATTTGTATATTGTCGGTTATGATCGCAGCGACAATATCGTCATTGTCGCGGTTGACGATGCCAGCCTCGCCACCTATGGGCGTTCACTACTAGACTGGGATCGGAGCGTCTACGCCGACCTTGTAAGCACTGTGAACACCAGTGGCGCGCGGGTTATCGCCTTCGACATTCTGTTTTTGGAACCCTCCGATCAGGATATGGTTTTTGCCGAAGCCTTGCGCGCTGCCCGCACGAGTGATACTCGTTCGCGCATTGTCATACCCGCAACCGGCAGTGGCACCATGTCCACTGGGTGTGCTGTCGGAAATATCAATGCCATTGGTTTTCCATCCGTATTGCGTCCCATCAGCAGCATTCAAGATGAAGCCGATTATATCGCTTATGTAAACAGCGTCATTGATGTTGATGGCTATAGCCGCCGTCAACCTTCATTCATTTGTACCCCCGGAACTACAGAGTTATCGCTCTCATTAGCGACCTATTTGGCATACTTACGTATTCCCGCGCTGGCAGCGAGCCAAGTCATCAAGCCGTCTATCGACGGGACTGGTTTTGCTATCGAAGGGGGTTTGAGTTTGCCAACAGATACTTACGGCTTATGGCGGCAAGATTTTTTTGGTGCCCCCCAAGAAACATTCCCCGTCTACTCCTTGGTGGAGGTACTTTCTGGCGATCTTGATCCATCGGTATTTGCCGACAAGATCGTTCTCGTCGGCTTGATTGATAGCCAAGGGGCAACGGATAGCTACCCTGTCCCCATCAGCACCACCGGTCAACCAATGGCAGGTGTTGAGATTATCGCCAACGCGATTGAAACACTGATACGCAATCAAGTCCCTTTTGAACAGCCTCAAACCAGTATCATGGTGATGATCATCGGTTTAAGCTTAAGCGCCTCACTCTTGATGATCTATGTGCGCTGGTTTCTCAAACTTGCCCTCGCAGCGCTTTTTGGCACCGCCCTATTTATGTTCGCATCCGTGAACTTTGCGGTGCGTCACGAGCTGATCGATCTCTTCATTGGTTTACTGACTGTTGCCATCACCACCGCCTCATTGGTCACTTTTGAACTTTACAGTGAGCGCCGTGAGCGCTTGCGAACGATCAATATCCTCAATACAGTCGAGGGTCAACGACGGTTGGTAGATGCTATCTTTATGAATTCTCCCCTACCGATGGCTCTGCTTAACGAGAATCTCGATATTTTGCGGGCAAATAGCGCCTTTGAAGCCGATTTCACATCCCACGAGACCGCATTTTTGCCGCGTCTCGTCACTGCGGGCTTGACCGAGACAACTGCCCAACAAATCCAAACGACCTTGCGCGACCCAGATTTGGGCGACGCCAAGCTCAAATTCACCAGCAAAACCATGCTCCTGCGGTCATCAATGATTTCCCAAACTGAGTTGCGCGTGGTAACGCTCTCCGAAGTCACCACCATTGAACAATTAAGTGACCTCAAAACCCGCCTTATTCGCATTGCCGCGCATGATATTCGCAATCCGTTAAGCAGCGTGATTGGTTTCGTAGATGTGTTGATGCTCGACAAAAAGAACCTCACCCCTCGCCAGACCGACTTACTGCAACGAGTCAAAGGGGCTGGTGAATCCATCAACCAAATTTTGTCAGGCATCCTCAAACTTGAACAACTCCGCTCGGCGTCCCTACCGCTGGAACGTCTTAGCCCGAATACGCTCATCGAGGGCATTGCGGATCGTCATGACTCGGATATGGTGCGGCGCGAACACACTTTTATCCGCACCATAGCCCCCGATCTGCCCGACATCAATGCGGAACCGACCCAACTGGGGCAAGCCATCAGCAATCTGCTTAGCAATGCCGCCAAATACACCCCTAACGGTGGGCGAATTGAACTGCGCGTCTTGTTAACCGACCAAAAGCGACTACGGATTGAAATTCAAGATAACGGTTATGGCATCCCAGAATCAGCGCAAGAACAACTCTTTACCGAATTTTATCGCGTCACCAGTAAAATGTTGGGAGATATTTCTGGTACGGGGTTGGGACTAAGTCTTGTCAAATCGATCATCATCGCGCACAGCGGTCGCGTTTGGGTTCACAGCGTTGAAGATGAAGGTAGCACCTTTTTCATTGAGCTACCCACGCTCATAGACGAGGTTCAATGAAACTTATGGGCGAAAGATGGCTGGCTTTAGAAAACTTTCAGCAGCTTCGGCGGTTCCTCCGTTTCGCGAGTTTACTTGTCGCGCTCATGGCATTGACGGGTCAAGGGGTAAGAGTCCGAGCCGCCGAAGAGGTGGCGATCCGATTCTTGATCACCGCCTCCGAAGTCGCGCTACAGCGTGAGAATACTCTTGATGCGCGCGCTATTCAGCAGGATGCAGTCGCGCTCTTTGGTGTCGGCGACAAACTCATCACAGGGGAACGCGGGCGGGCTGTTTTAGATTTTTCAGGCGTACAAACTGCCCTCCTTTTGCCAAACAGTCAACTCAGTTTTATCGCCGTAAGTGACGAGACGGGCACCACAACATTACATTTACACCTTGATGGGCATATTATCTTTGATCGCCCAACACCAGCCGCCAACCTCATCATCAGGGTTGAAACTAGCTACTTGACGGTCTCCGCAACCAAGGCTATCGGGATATGGGCAAACTACGAAAACAGCGATATCGTCACCACTCCGGTTGAACCTGTACGCATTGATACGGGCGAAACCTTCCAAACCATCAACGCGGGGGAAGGCATTTTTGTCGACGAAACCCAGACGCAAATCGTCGGATTATTAGACAATGGCGCGCCTTACGTCCATGCTGCCCAACTGATCGGCATTCTCAAAGGGTGTCCAGCAATTGTCACCCGCACTGCCGGGCAAGCCCTAAATGTGCGCGTCGGCTCCAACATCAACACCTCACCCATTGGTTATGTCGATGAGAATGCTGCTGTAGCGTTAGTGGGCGTGAATGAAAATGGTCAGTGGTCGCGCGTACAGCGTTTTAGCGGCTTCGGGTGGATATTCACATCCTACGTCGATCAGCTCATCCTCGAATGTCCAGAAAGACCAACCTACCCCGCCGTTCATTTTGAGCGCAACCTAGAATTAAACGAGTTGCAACCCGTTGAAATAAGGCTCATTCAGCCTTTTTACGGCATCCCAGAATCGAATCCTTGGGTATTCCGCAGCCTTCGCGAGGCGGTCTACGACGATTTTTAATTGCCATTACATGCCAAAAATCGTAACTGCTCAGGCTGAAAAACGGTCGGTAATAAAGGGAGAAATGACCGTTGGCGGCAAATGGGTGGATATTCGGCGCGCGAACCTTCATGTTAACGAACGATTGACAAGCGCCTAATCCACCCCTACATCCACGTT
>JBBRTY010000003.1:0-67201 GCA_038248285.1 Aggregatilineales bacterium | reverse complement strand
GAAGGTGGGATCACGGATGGTTCCCAATTTTCTCAGGTGCGCGATTATGAGGATATTGACGCTTTGATCGCAGCCGTTGCCGAAGGGGAATGCGCTGGTGCCGGGATGTTGGCGCGCGATTTTGAAGAACGCGCTGATCAAGCAGATCGTTCCGCCACAACGATATTGGCGACCTCCATCGACATCCCATTTTCAATCCTGATTTACCCGTTGGAGATCCCCTTGGGGCAACGTGCTGCGCTCACCGATGCGTTTATCACTATCGGCAATGGGTCTCGCGGGGACGCACTGCTGAGTCCTTTGCTGTTACACGATCAGATCATTGTCGCAGAAGATACGGAGTTCGCCCGCTTACGGTCGTTCATCAATCAAGCAGGTCTTAACCTCACCAATTTGGGGATGTGATGCCCGATCTCGCTGTGATCATTGTGACATGGAATGTGCGCGATCTCATTGTGCCAGCAATATCATCATTGCTAACGGATCTGACAGCGAGCGCGCTTGATGCCGTTGTCCATGTCATTGACTGTGCCTCGCACGATGGCACGCCGGCACTCATCGCCGAACGGTTTCCAGAGGTTAATCTATACGCCAGCCCCGACAATCTCGGCTTTGCAGGGGGCAATAACCTCGGCTTAAGGCGGGCGGGGTTTGGAATGGATGCCGAAAAACTGCATGGTGCCCCACGCGCTGTTTATCTGCTCAATCCTGACACCATCACCGAACTTGGGGCGACTCGATATTTGTTTGAGGCGTTGTTCGCGCAACCCGATATCGGGTTGGTGGGTGCCCAACTGCGCTACGGCGATGGCAGTTTTCAGCATGGGGCTTTCGGGTTTCCAGGGCTAGAGCAATTGTGGGTGGAGCTATTTCCTACACCGGGACGGTTGATCGAAGGGCGGTTCAATGGGCGGTATGGTCGTTCGCTTTATGCACAGGATCAACCCTTCGCGGTTGATTTTGTGTTGGGGGCAACGATGATGTTGCGCCGTGAAGTTATCGACCTGACACGCGGCTTTGATCCCCAATTTTTCATGTATTGTGAGGAAGTCGATTGGGCGTGGCGGATTCATAATCAAGGCTTTCGCAGTTTGTGTGTGCCTGCCGCCCATGTGGTGCATTTGGGTGGACAAAGCACGGGACAGGTCCGCCCACGTAGCCTCATCAATTTGTGGACGAGCCGCCTTAAATTGTTCAAAAAACATTATCCAGCATGGAAGTTTGCCTTAGCACGCCTCATGATTGTGATAGGGATGATGCGCTTGGCGGAGAAAACTCATGACGTAGAGGTAAAGTCCGCCTATCAGACTATCAGGCAGCTTGCGATGACACATGTCGCGATGTTTGAAGAAATGAACTGAAGTGTTGTTCATCATCATTTTGACTTATAACGAACAAAGCGACATTCTCGATTGTATAGATAGCGCCCGCTTTGCGGACAAGGTACTCGTGTTTGACTCCTACAGCACTGACGATACCGTGTCGCTTGCGCGCTCGGTACTTGCTGAGGTTATTCAACATAAATTTGAAAATTATGCCGCACAACGCAATGCCGCCTTAGAAGCTGCCCGTGCTCAACAGTGTGATTGGGTATTCTTTTTGGATGCTGATGAGCGAATTTCGCTTGATCTAGCGCATGAAATCCGAGAGTCCATCACCTATCCAGAGTTCGCAGGGTTTCAGGTGCCGCGCCATAACTTTATTTTTGGGAAGCTGACCCAAGGGGCAGGGTGGTATCCCGACTACCAGATGCGTTTGCTGCGGGCAGGGGCTGCACAATTTGCCAGCGACCAACCGGTGCATGAAGTGGTGGAATTGCAAGGCAGACAAGGGACGCTCAACCACCCTCTGATCCACTATAATTATCGCAGTTTTGCTCAATTCATTCATAAACAACGTCGCTATGCCAAATTAGACGCACAAAGCGCTTTTGGGAAGGCGATTCGCCCTCGGTTTCGACAATATCTGTCTATGCCCGTGCGTCATTTTTGGTGGCGTTTCGTCACCTTACGAGGCTATAGCGACGGGTTGCATGGGTTACGGATGAGTTTGTTGATGGCAATTTACGAGTTGTACCGCTTGCTGTTGCTGCGCCAATTGTGGCAGATTGAGGATTACCGCACGCGCTCAGATCACGGCTAAGGGGGATTTCGACACTAGGAAATTGCATGGTATCGCATCCACCCAATCAGCGGGGGGTGACGTTGATCAACGTCACCACCCGCTGGCATACTGATGAACGGGTCGCAACCCTGCCTAGAGACTCAACAAACAGGGTTATCCGAGTTGGGGTACCAAGACACCATACCCGCCGATACGACGTTTATAGATGACGTTGATGCTGTTGGTATCGCTATTCATGAACATGAAGAAGGTGTGCCCCAAAAGCTCCATTTGTTGAATAGCTTCATCTTCATTCATGGGGATGACGCTGACATCTTTGCGGCGAACGATGACTGCGTTCAGTTCGTCGGTATCTGTAGCCTCATTTGCGAGTTCGCTACCGGGGATGATCTCGGCGGCATTTACTTCCTCTAACGTGGCGGTGAATTTTTCGCGCCCTTTGCGACTTCGCTTGCCTTTGAAGCGCTCGATTTGCCGATGGATTTTATCCAGGGCGGCATTGAGCGCTGCCTCGCTATCCCCTTGCAATGATTCTTGGGCGCGCAAAATCGCTCCACGTTCGTGGCGTAACGTGATTTGGGCGACGGATAAGTTGTCGCCATAACGGGTATGTTCTTGGCTGAGTTCTACGCGAACATCCGCGATGTTCGGTAAATAATGGTCAAGGCGCTCTAATTTCTTCCGCGCATATTCTTCCAGAGGCGCGTCCACCTTCATATTATGACCAAGAATCCTAATTTCCATGATGATGCTCCTTCAGCCGAAAAGCAATTGTAAAGTTCAAGGATAGGGGATGAGGCGGCTATAATTTCGCTGCACTGACCGCCAGACTGTAAACATGGAGTGCCCCTGCATTCAAGAGTGCTGTTGCACATTCCTGCAAGGTAGCGCCTGTCGTCATGACATCATCAATGAGCAAGATTGTGGAGTTTGTGACATGCTCAGGACTTGCCACAAATGCTTCATGAACATTGTGTGCGCGTGCCGTGAGGTTGAGTCCGACTTGCGAGGGGGTATTTCGACTTCGGTGAAGCGCTGTGGTGGTGAGCGGAATATGGGTTAGCTCTGCCATGATTGTCCCTATCACTTGACTTTGATTATACCCCCGTTCTTTCATACGCGCAGCATGAATTGGTACTGGAATAATCATGTCAAATGTCCAGTTGGTGGTGCGCACGGTGTCGGCAAGGCGCAGCGCGAGGGTCCCAGCAGGGGCAGTGGTACTTTCATACTTGAGGGCATGAACAGCAGATTGTAGGATGCCTTCATGAGTGCCAGTTGCTCCACTTTTTACCAAAGGCGGCAGTTTGCGCAGTTGGATGGCGAGTGGCAAGGCGCGTAATTTAGCATCACATGAAGAACACCATCGAGTGTCTACTCGCCCACAAGAAGCGCAGCAAGGCGGATAGAGGAGGTCAAGGAGGGAATTGGCGACCGACCGCCATCGAGTAGACACTCGAAACAGTTCCTAAAAAAACCGAAGGCGTGCCTTAAAAAACAGCATTCGCTTCGGAAGAGCTAAACAAAATAATCGCCGAAGGTCCCAACAAAACGATCCAAATCGATGGGAAGATCAAGAAGACCATCGGGAAGATCATTTTAACGGGAGCTTGGTGGGCTTTTTCTTGAGCGCGTTGGCGACGCTTCACACGCATTTGATCTGCTTGAATACGCAAGATCTTGGACATACTCACACCGAGTTGATCGGCTTGAATGATAGCGGCGACAAACGCGGTGAAATCGGGGACATCCATACGATTTGCGGCATCGCGCAGGGCGTCACGGCGAATTTTGCCGAGCTGGATTTCTCGCAAAATACGACCGAAACCAATAGCGAGTTCGTTTTCCCACTTCTCATAAACTTTACCCATCGCCATATCGAAACCGAGACCGGCTTCCACGCAAATGACGAGTAAGTCCAGAGCATCGGGCAGGGCGCGCCAAATGTTCTCTTGCCGACGTTTGATTTTACTTTGAAGCCACATCGCCGGCAGCATATAACCCACCCCAGTGATCCCCAAGGTATACAGTAAAGCAGTCGCCGGTGCCGTAGAAGTGGAACTGACGAAGAAGACGAAGAAACCACCCAAGCCAAAGGCAATCGTAACCATAATACGCACCGCAAAGAAGGTACCGGGGTCAAGGCTCATTCCTGCGATTTCAATTTGATGCCGTGTTTCTTCCAATTGTTTTTGGGGTGTAAAACGAGTGCTGATCCGGGCAAAAGATTTGAGCAAAGGCAGAATCACGCGGTCACGGAACGAGAGCGTTAATTCGATTTCTTCAAGCGATTGCGGCATTTCCTTATCGCCAAATTGAGCGAGACGTTCTTGAAGAGGATCCCGCCCTTCATCTTCGCGGCGACCAATAAAGATGAGCGCCAAGAAAACAATCGTGCCGACGATCACGATAGCAACAATAACGAGTGATTCGCTCATGATATGTACCTACTCAGTCTAAATATCGATATCGACGATTTTCTGAACAACAGCGAAACCAATACCAATGAGTGCTAGCCCTACGCCCAATAGGGGCCAACCGCAACTACGATTTTCAAACAGGTTGCCCATGTATTTGGGATTGATGACATAGAGAAACAGACCCAAGATGATCGGCAAGCCGCTGATGACATAGCCGGTGATACGACCTTGTGCCGTCAACACGCGAATTTCGCCTTTCAGCTTAATACGTTCGCGAATGGTGTGGCTGATCACGTCGAGAATTTCGGCAAGATTGCCGCCGACTTCACGTTGAATGTTGACGGCTGTGATCACCAAATCCAAGTCTTCGCTTTCGACACGGTTCAGTAAGTGCGCCAAAGCGTCTTCGGGATCAATACCGATTTGAACTTCTTGGACGACGCGCTTAAACTCGGTCGAGGTTGGTTCTGGGGCATCGCGAGCGATGGCTTCCATAGATTGCATCACGCTATAGCCGGAGCGCAACGCATTCACCCATAAGCCGAGGGTGTCAGGCAGTTGCGTCTCGAAACGGATGAGGCGTGTTGATGTGGTGCGCGACACGTAAATGCGCGGTGCAAAGAATCCGATGAAACCAGCGAGCAGGGCAGGGGCAAGTTGCTGTCCAAAAATGACAAAATACCCGCCTGCAAAAAAACCAAAAGTGCTAAACACATGAACGGCAGCATATTCTGAAACGGTCAGTTTCAAATCCGCACGAGAAAGTTGCTGTCGCCACTGTTTACCAAACTTGCGTTCCGAAAAGAGATTATCGAGGCGATCTCGAATTTTGGTATTGGAAGTAGCCCGTACATCGTCTGGGGATTCCCCGACGATCTCTTCCAGTTGCAAAAAGGATTGACTGTCTTTTTCGTACCGTCCGAGACGTTCTTCAATGATATCTTTTTCAGAACGCACACTGATAATCCCAAAGACCATGACGCCAATTGCAGCGACCACAGCAATGCCTATGATTAAGATGGGATTAATTGATTCCATCGCTCAATCGTCTCCGTATATGTCATCTATCCTAAAGAGACGGCTTGATTCATCAAAAGCCGTCTCTTTCAAATTACCGAGGCTTTTAGTAGGTCTTGCCGAGTCCAAAGACAGAGGGTGGCAGATAGATACCCGCTGCTTCGATACGATCTGTGAATTTGGGGCGAATACCGGTCGGTTTGATACGCCCAACAATTCTTCCCGCTTCCACGCCGATTTGTTCAAATTCAAAAATATCGGACATGGTGATCATATCACCTTCCATGCCTTGCACTTCGGTGACTTTCACGACTTTACGCGAACCATCGCGCAGACGCTCTTGGTGAACGACGAGTTCCAACGCGCTGGCAACTTGTTCGCGGATGGCACGGATAGGGAGTTCCATACCTGCCATCAAGCACATGACTTCCAAACGCGCCAACGTATCACGCGGGCTGTTCGAGTGGGCAGTGGTCAAGGAACCATCGTGACCCGTGTTCATGGCTTGGAGCATGTCAAGCGCTTCGCCAGAACGACATTCCCCGACGACGATGCGGTCGGGGCGCATACGCAATGAGTTGACCACCAAATCTTGGATCGTCACTGCGCCGCGACCTTCAATGTTTGGTGGGCGACTTTCCAGCGTGACCACATGTTCTTGGCGGAGTTGCAGTTCCGCCGCGTTTTCAATTGTCACGATGCGTTCGTCGTTGGGAATGAAACTAGACAGCACGTTGAGCAAGGTCGTTTTGCCGGAACCCGTACCGCCGGATACGATGATGTTCAACTTGCCGATCACACAAGCGCGCAAGAATTCGGCAAGCTCTTTGGTCATCGAGCCGAATTTGATCAGGTCTTCAATCGTCAATGGTTTTTTGAAGAATTTACGGATGGTGATCGTAGGACCTGCCAACGCAATGGGGCGAATAACTGCATTCACGCGGGAGCCATCGGGCAAACGCGCATCGACCATCGGCGAACTTTCATCAATACGACGACCGAGCGGGGCGACGATACGATCCAAAATGCGGAGGACATGATCATCATCTTCAAATGAGATGTTGGCGCGGGTGATGTTGCCTTTACGTTCCACAAAAACATTCTTGGGCCCGTTCACCATAATTTCGGTGATGCCATCATCGGACAACAACACTTCCAACGGACCAAAACCGAGAATTTCGGCAACAATCGATTCAAACAGGCGCTGACGTTCTTGGCGTGCCAGCACCATGCTTTCTTCGGCGAGGATGGCGTTGAAAAGCTCTTCGATGTGCGCCCGAATTTCGTTTTTACGAGAAACATCGGTGGTTTGATCCAGCTCGGACAACAACCGAGACTGCACACGGCTTTTTAAGTCGACATAGGCATTTTCACGGGCGGGGGGGCGTCCCATGACTTGCTGATTGCGATTGCGCATGGCAGACAAGCGTGAAGAGTCATCACCGCTTGCCTCCGGCGCCGCTGCCGGGGGTTGTTCGAAACTGCCAGAAGCGGGGGGTTGTTGTTGTTCCCCACCACTGCCAGTATTGTTGCCCCCACCTGTGCTACCAGAACCTCTTTCAATTCGTTTTAGCAGTGACATCTTCCACACTCCACACTACCATGACCTACTTCTACAGTACACGCATAAGTGATCCGGCGTCAATTAATTTCTGTTGAGTAAACCGCCCAAACCAACTTTCTTGGTACGGCTACGATCATCAGCGTCTTCGCCGTCCCCGTGCATCGAATCGCCAGCACCCATCAATGCTGTGAATAAATGATCGGATAGCTCCAGCAATTCCTTCGCGGGGGACTTGGTGCGGTCGCGTGAGGCGACAACAGGTACCCCTTTGGTGACAGCGCTTAAGACTTCACGTTGTAAATCAGGAATCTTGGCGACTGTCGTTTTCTTCAGGAAGCGTTCAATTTGCTCAGTGGCAATGGTCACTCGTTGACGACTGCGCTCATCTTCTACCCGATTGAGGACCAAGAGTGATTTCTCTGGGGGATAGTTCAAGCGTTCAAATAGGTCGATGATGAACTTGGTGTTTTTGATCGACGCCAAGGTTGGATTGGCGACCAAAATGATTTTGCCGGCAATATCGGTCAACGACAATAAATTTTCGTCGAGACGACGACTGGTATCGACGACGATAAAGTCATAGCTATTGGCGATTTTTTCGATAATGCGTGACACCGCCTGTGGCACTGCCTCGACTTCTTCGGCAAATTCTGGGCGTAGGGGTCCCAAAAGCACTTTTAAGCCGCTTTCGTGAGTCGCCACAACACTGTCAAAAAAGTCGGTATCGAGGTCATCAATTTTGCCGACGAGATCGATAAGCGTGGATTGAGATTGCAATTTCAACAACACGCCCACATCACCGAACTGCAAATCACCGTCGATTAGCAGGACTTTGATATTTTTCCGCATCAGCCCCGAAGCCAAGTTGGTGGCAATGGTTGTACAACCACTGCCACCTTGCGCGCTGTAAACCACAATGACATGCCCCGGACGGGCACCCGCTTCACCCGTAGGAGTTTGCGGTTTGCCCACAGCAATGGGCATATCTTGCATGGCGATAGCTTGCTTGCGGATCGATTCGTAGCTTCTGTAGACACCCCGAATCGTGTTGTAGAGTTCTTCAGTATCAATCGGTTTACCGAGAAACTGACGCGCGCCAGCTTGCATCGCTTTACGCATGTAGTCAGCATCGGTTTGAACCGACATCATAATCACTGCGGCGGTAGGCAGGCGTTTGGTGATCTCGCTGGTTGCTTGAATGCCATCCATATCTGGCATATTGATGTCCATGATGACGATGTCGGGTCTTTTTTCCATCGCCGCCTTGATTGCCTCGCGACCAGTACCAACCGAGCCGACAACTCGGAATTCCTGTTCTTCAAACGCCAGCAACTTCTCAATATTTGCCCGCGTCTCAGGAATATCATCGACGATCAATACTTGGATAACGCTTTGCCCACCTTGTTTGCTTTGCATAGCTCCTAACCCTACCCTGAATTGTCTGACAACTGGATTTCTTGCTGTGCAATGATCTGACGAATACTGCGGATTGCCGGTTCGATCTGATAGGGGCGTTTGCCCGGAAGCGTAATGCCGTACTGACTCATCATGTAATCCAGCGTGACCTCGGTCGTATTGGTGCGCGAGGTATCTTGTGCGGAACGCAATGCCAATGTCACTGGCACCCGTGCTTCGATCAGCCATGTCAATACGACGGCTTCTTGAGGGGTTATACCCAAGGTGATGATGTCTGGGCGCGGTGGGGTGGGGGTGGGCGGTGGTGGCGTGCCTTGTTCACCACTTTCAGCTTCTACCGGAACAGGCGTTGGTGTGGGGGGAACCCCAATGAAACGTCCGTTGGGCGGGAAGTTGCCGACATGGACTACAAAGGCATCTTGGATGGTGCGCTGGGTGACAAGACGCGGGCGAGCACGTTCGGAGGGACCAACAATGACGGGACCCAATTGAGTCGAGTCAACACGTCCTTCAATCCCTTCTAGCAACTCGATGCCTTCGTCCGTGATGCGGAACAAGGTGATCTTGTTTGGGTTGATGCTTTGGAAGGCTTCGTCGATGTCAACATACAACAGCGAAATAATTAGGTCAACACGATCGCCATCTTGGGGCGCATAAGCGACACTGGTGAGCCGATCAATGGGCAATGCTACTGCGACCAAACCGGGTGGAAGCACTGCCGCCGCGTCTGAACCGACGCGCGCGATTTCGGTCAAATCATCAACCAGCAGGTTGGTCAGAATCGGTTGTTCACGGAAAATATCAGTGCGTGCCCGTTTGCCGACGACATCTTCAATATTGGTAACGGCGTTCACCGGTACGGCATCTTGACGCCATGGACGAATGGCAAGGGCATTTTCTGGGATGATAATGCCGCGTGGAAGTTCTTGAACAGCGATCACCAAGTCAACAAAAACGACAGGGGTCATCGTCGGCTCGGACGTGGTGAGGGGTTCAGCGGTTGCCTCGTTTTCAACGACGACTTCTCCCGGTGTGACTTCTGTCGCGACGGGGGCTTGGTTAAGGGTAGGCAGCACCAAAACAGCGATCAACGCAACCACAACAATCAATATAGCGATGACCAAGAAAATGCCAATACGTCTCATAAATCCTCCAATGAGCGCTTAGATGTTATAAAGTTGCGAAATACTGTGCTGCGAAAAGGGACGACAGCACTATATGGAATAGATCAAACGACACTAGCTCACTTTATAGTGTATGCGCTTTTCGCGAATTCCGAAACAGTGCTTACGTCCTAGTTTCGGAATTCATACGCTTCGATGCGATTATGCCTCAAGCGGAAGTTCAATGCGAATCGTTGTCCCCGTTGATTCGCTACTTTCCACCGACACATTGCCGCGCACCAGATCAAATTTCTCTTTCAGCGTGATCAGGCTTGGCATACGCGGGTCATGGCTACCGTCTTCACCGCTAAAAGCGGCGTCTGCATTAAAGCCGTGACCATCATCCTCAAGGATAATTTTAGCGACGGTGTCGTTAATGTCCAAGCGGACTGATATCCGATTGGGGTTGGCGTAATCACGCGCCAGCGCCATAAGCTCTTGAATGGCGCGGAAGATCAAGACTTCGCTGTGAATGGGCAAGCGATCTTCACGCCCAAAGATGTCCAGTTTGACTTCGACATCGTTTTTGTCGCGGAAGGAGTCGACATAACGACGGACGGTAGGCACCACGCCCAAATCGTCCAGCATCATCGGGCGTAGATCGAAGATGAAATCACGAATTTTTTGGAAGGTCACGCCGGCATTGGTTTTTAGGTTATTTAATTCTTCGGCGGCACGGGCGGGGTTACGGTCAAACAAGCGCTGGCAAATTTCTGCCTGCAAAATAAAGTTAGTCATGGACTGAGCCGGACCATCATGCATTTGCCGCGCCAAACGTTGGCGTTCTTCTTCTTGCGCTTGAATGATACGGACAAAGTTAATGGCACCTCGTCCGGTTTCCGAACTATCATCTTGGCTGGTCGAGGAAGTGGCAGGTAAGGTATCCACCCCTTGCAGACGCCCTAAGACATCGCGCAGCAAGTTTTGTTCGGTTTCGAGTTGCTCGCGAATGCTCACGAATTTTTCCAACTGACCACGCATCGTCGTTAGGCGAAAGCGCGCATCCATCGCTTCATCGTAACGTTGGCGGATGTCTTGGCGGGGCACGGTTTCAATATTGTCTTGCACCGCCCGTAATTCGGTTGCGACTTCGTTGTTGCGTTGCTGTTCGCGATCCACAAACATCTGGGTTTGATCGATCTGGATTTTCAGCTCGCTAAATTTATCGCGAACCCGTTTCATTTCTTGTGTCAATAGCTCGATTAACTCATCCCGCGCACGGAGATCAGTACGAAATTCGCGATCCATGAGGTCACATCACCTTTCACATACTTCCGTTCAAACGAACCCAGCCGTGACGCAAGGCGGTTATCGCTGCCTGCGTCCGGTCTTCCACATTGAGTTTCTTCAAAATCGAGGTCATATGGTTTTTAACGGTTTGTTGGCTGATCCGAAGCCGATAGGCAATTTCTTTATTGCTCATCCCATTGGTGACAAATTGAAGAATTTCCAATTCTCTTGGGCTTAATGGGATAAAATGTTCATCCGCATCAATGATATAAGACCCGCCCAAGGCTTCAATTTGGGCACTTAGCCAGTGGGTGACTTCTTGTGCGTTCATGGCGACGTTATTGACAAAAAATGACCCGCCGTACACGGTGCGAATAATGTGAATGAGCTGATCTGGCGTGATTTCTTTAGGGCAATAGGCAGACGCACCAGAACGCATGGCGTGGATGACCTGTTCGGTATCATGATAGCCTGTTAAAACGATGATGGCGGTTTCTTTGCGGGCAGTTTTGAGTTGTCGCGCAACTTGTAGCCCATTCATCGAAGGCAGATTGACATCTAACAAGACAATATCTGGGTGAAGCTTGGCGGCAAGTTCAAGCGCAAGCTCGCCGTTACTGCATTCTCCAATCACAGCCAAATCATCCTCAAGATCAAGGTTTTTTTGCAACCCTTCTCGAAAGAATTGATGATCGTCTACGATTAAAATCGAGATCACATTTTTTTTGCCGTTACTTGATAGAGTCATAGGTTTCGTGGCGGTCAAGGTTGCATCGTAAAAACATTAACCGCATCTCCTTTCTTCTCCCCCACCTCAAAACCCCATAAGCCGGTTTGGGTGTTATAGAGTATTCATTATGTTGCGTCTAGGTCTATAGTATAGTTCGTTCTTAGGCGTGAAGTATAGCGTTTCTAAGGCAGGACACAAAAATCAGTGTCAAGTCCGCTATAATCACGTTCATCTGAGGGTCTATCAAGCGCAATACTATCAAAAGTATCACGCTGAAAGTGTTGGCAATTGGAGAAACGCGAATGCAACGGCTTAGTTTTTTATCAATCGACGTTGTTGGACGATGTACGACATGGTATTTTCACCCGCCTTGGCGGGGTCAGCGCTGCCCCGTTTGATGGGTTAAATTTGGGGGGCAATGTTGGCGATGACCCAAAGTCGGTGCGCGAAAACCATTTGCGCATGTATGCCACATTAGAAGTTGATGATCGTTGCGCATGTACGGTCTGGCAAGTCCATAGTGCAGATGTGATTGTTGCCAGTCGTCCTGTTGCAGGGCGGCGCTGGTTGGCGCGCGCGGATGCGATGATCACCGATCAAATCGACATTCCTCTCTCGATGCGTTTTGCGGACTGTACGCCTATCCTGTTTTATGAGCCGATTCGACGGGTCATCGGGCTTGCCCATGCTGGGTGGCGAGGCACCGTAGCGGCAATTGCGTCCCGGGTTGTGCAGACGATGTGCCAAGCGTATGATCTGCGACCGGAAGCGATCCGCGCGGTGATCGGGCCAGCTATCGGACCAAATCGGTATCAAGTCGGTGAAGAAGTTGTCGCCGCGGTGACAGATCAATATGGCATGGTGGACGGACTCGTGAAGCGCGATCCGCATGACGGCACGGCGTATCTTAATTTGTGGGCAGCGAATCATTATGATTTAACCCGTGCGGGGGTCGGACAAATTGAGGTCGCGGAAATTTGCACGGCTGAAAATACCCGTGAATTTTTCTCACATCGCGCGGAACAAGGGCGCACAGGACGTTTCGGCGCTGTGGTCTGTTTATGACGATTGCCGAGAATATCCAGCTTGTTCGGGCGCAGATTGCCGCATCGTGCGCGCGCGTGGGGCGTGATCCTAGCGAGGTCGTGTTGATTGCTGTGAGCAAAACCCATCCTTTTATGAGTGTTCTTGAAGCGGTTCATGCGGGAATGCAACATTTCGGCGAGAATCGCGTAGAAGAAGCTATCGTCAAAATTCCTGAAGTTGAGGGGGTTGATGCCCACGCCTTGACATGGCATATGATTGGGCACATCCAAAGCCGTAAGGCAAAAGACCTTTTGCCCTTGTTTCAGGTTGTTCACTCGGTCGATACCCTTAAACTGGCGGATAAATTATCCCGCTTGGCGGTCGAGCAAAATCAGTCGCTCTCCATCTTTTTGGAGATTAATGTGTCTGGCGAAGCGACCAAAGCTGGTTTTGAGGCTTTTCGCTGGCAAACGGATGCCGCGATTCGGGCAGCGTTGATGGATAGCATTAAGACGATTGCGTCGCTGCCGGGGTTATACCTGCGTGGCTTTATGACGATGGCACCGATAGTTGAAACTCCCGAACAGACACGCCCTGTTTTTGCCAGTCTTGCCCAATTGCAGAGGACGGCACAAACGGAGCTAGGTGTAGAACTCCCCGATTTGAGCATGGGGATGACGGATGATTACCCAGTGGCAATTGAGGAAGGCGCGACCCTTGTAAGGGTTGGACGCGCCATTTTTGGCGAAAGGACGAGGTAGAAACATGTTTCAAATCGTACAGTTAATCATTTGGGTGCTGACGATCTATCAATTGATCATCATCGCTCGTGTTTTGTTGAGTTGGTTCCCGCTCGATCAGGCAAATCCCACCGTGATGTCAATCGTGCGGTTTATCATGAATGCGACGGAACCGGTGTTGCGACCCATTCGCGAACGTTTGCCATCGATGCCATTCGATTTAAGCCCATTGATTGTGATCATTATTCTCACCCTGTTGATGCGCCTGATCCCGGCGCTTCTGCTCCCCTCTGTACGTTTTTGATCACATCGGATAATTGTGGTAAGCAATTGTGGATTGATCCATGCCATGCTAAGATTTAGTGAAATATCCTGTATTTTCAGGAGCCAAGTTCATGAGCGCGAACCGCAAGTTTGAAATCACGGATGCCCGTGGGGGCGCTGCCATCAATGTGCGCGTCGTCACACAGGCGGAAAAAACGGAAATTGTCGGCATTCAAGATGATGGTGTCTTGAAAGTTCGCTTGGTCTCGTCTCCGGCAGGAGACACTTCTGCCAATACCGAGCTACTCGAGTTTTTGGCGAAGCTCTTAGGGGTAACTGCTGCTAATCTCGAAATTGTGGCAGGGGCAGGGGGGCGTGAAAAGATCATCAGCATCGAAGGTGTCAGTAGTCAACAGGTCGAACAGATTCTGTTCAAGCAATAAAGTGTTGACTCTCTCTTGATGCGCATCAATCGTTCTTATGCGTTGTGGGCTGTATCATGTCTGATGATGACGGCATGTGCTGCCCCAACGCCTTTGGCAACCACGCTGTTGGTACCCACCTCGACCTTGATCTCATCAACAGCGACCCCAACCTTTGTGCCTCCCAGCCACACACCCACCCGTAACAGCCCCGCCGCGCCGCCCGATTTGCTGGCGACTGTGTTGATCACGCCTTCCCCGCCCCCGCCAACCACCGACGCAATGACCGAAGTAGTTGATTTGATCGAGCGCGATCCGGTCGCGGCTGAACTGGTGCGTATCGCGCGTGAGCTTGTCGCCCGACAACAAGATATCGCGATTGGGCGGGTTGAATTGGTCGATATCATGCCAGTGGTTTGGTCGGATAGTGGACTCAATTGTGCGAGCGAAGAGGTCGAAACTATGCCGATGGTGATTGACGGCTATCGGATTTTGTTGCGCACGGGGGAGCAAAACATTTTGTTTCATTCTGATTTTGACCGTGTGATCGCGTGTTTTTTTGAAAACGAACGGCTTCCAGAAGGAGTTATTCTGGAAGCCGTCGAAACAACGCCTGAAGTCACTGAGGTGAACACGCCTTAAGTTGCGACCTTAAAGCGGAGTCGGTAATGAGTGCCCCAATTGAATTTGGAATTCGCTTAACGCTCGATGCGCTGCGGTGCGCACTTCTTCCCGTCCATCGCGTAACGCGCTATAGAGGGCTTTGGTCGCATCGATCATGAGGATTTGACCGATATTGCGGGCTGCCAACGCGCGGATATTGGTGTCGCCCTCTTGCAACGCCTTTAATAAAATCTGCGTGCTACCTGCGCCCGTAGGAATGGTTTCACCCCGTTGCGTTGCCCATTTCTTTAACCAGTTCACTTCGTCAAGACGCGGATAGGGTGTCGTCATGCTGACGGTGCGCCCGAATTGCCGCTCTTGGAATGCCTGCTGAGCGGCTGATTTTACATACCACTGTTCATCTGCCAAGAAAGCGCGGTAAATCTCCAAGAGCGCCCATGTCGAGCGAATGCGGCGCAGTCCAAAGATAGCGGCACGGCGTAACGCCAAATCTTCATCGTGAATGGCGTCAAATAGCGTTGGATACCCTTCTTCGGGCAGGGCTGCAAATGCTTCTGCCATGACTTGACGTAGTTGGTCGGAACCTGTGGTTAAGGCGATCACCATTGTTTGCAATGCCTCATCCGTGCCGATGGCTCCCAGCGCAATGCCGGCGGCAATTTGCACTTTTGAGTCGCGATCATCGATCAATGGCTTCAAATCGCGCAAGGCTTCTGGGTCACCAATGGCACCCATAGCCAAACAAGCCAAGCGCCGAATGATCGGGTCGGTATTGCGGACACCTTTGCGGAACACGATCAAGACATTGCGATCACGGCTGGCGATCAACGCCGCGGCTGTTCGTTCCCGCACGACAGGATATTGGCTCGGCGCGATAAATTGTGCCGATAGGTAGTTTAGAATGTTGCCCCGCCATTTCACATCAGCGGGCGCGTATGCCAACCAACGGGCGATCATCGTATATTGATCGTACAACATATCATTTGGTGATTTGACGAGTTCACGGATGAGGTCATCCATGGGGCGGTTAATCGTCGTATAGGCAACCGCATGGCGCCATGTGGGTTCAGCAACTTTTTGCTTAAGCTTCTCCAACGGTGCCGCCTTAAGCGTTAGGCTGGCGAGATAGGATGCCAGTTGCGATGACCGAAAACGGTAACGATCCCCTCGGAAACGGGTCATTAAGCCGGTGCGCCGCATCGCGCCCAGCAAACGCCCTTGAATACTGGTCGTTTCGCTGTCTTTTTTATTGACGGGTTCTTCTGGTTCTGCTTCAGCATCGGCTTCAACGGCTGGATCATCCTCTAAGCGGGCTTGCAACAAAGAACCTGCCGAAGGGGAGACCAATGCCGACTCGGTGCTATCGGGATTTGTTGCCAAAGCTTGCAAACGCGCCGCGCTGATAAAGCCTTCGTCAAGCTGCAATGCCCCCATCTGTATCAAGGTGTTGAGTGACTCTTCCCATTTGGGCATTTGACGGCTTAGATAGGCGCGCATCCATCCTTCAAGACCGACCATGTTGGCGTCGTTGGCGAAGCCTGTCCACACTTTGAACACGACTTCGGACGTTGAAAGCGCCCGATTATTGGCACGGGTAAGTGCCAAAACTTCTTTGCTGATTTCTTTGCGTTGGCGGGTTTTGCTGATGCGTTGCCACGAGTCGCCAAAGCGTGTGATCAACGCATTCGAGTCGAGGTCATTCCAAGGGGACAAATAGATCGGCGTTAAGCCGATTTTAGTCAAAGGGGCATAGCCGGTCGCGGGACCCACCACGATCAAGAAATTTTGACCGTATAACTCACGGAAACTGCGCAACCAATCCAGCGCCGCCAATTGTTCTGGGGGGGGCAGTTCGTCAAAACCGTCCACCAACAATAAGACCTGTCCACGCGACAAACGGGTATACAGATTGCGTGGGATGGTGCTGGCGGTCACTCGTTTTACAGTGCTTTGAATGGCTTTGACGATAGGTTCTGCGGGGTCGATTTGTCCTCCGAATTCACCCGACAAAAGGTGTAAATCTGCCAGATGGACATAAGCGGGCATCAACCGATTAAAAAGGGGGAGCTGGTCTTTTTCTTGATCTTCATTTTTCTTGTCAAAATTGACCCCAACCTCGTTTGCCAAACGTTCCCGCGCACGTTGTTCGATCAAGAGACGTTCTTTCACACGGACGGCGCGCTCTTTTTCGGCGAGTTTAGAGTCTTCCGAATCTAAACGCTGTTGCACTTTGTCGGGCGTTGCCAAAAATTTAACTCTGCCCAAACTGTGCAGGGCGATGCTGAACAATGCGGTGGTGCGCCCAGTGCCCGGCAACCCTAACAATGCTAACGCGCGGGATCCAGAAGCTAACTCGTCAATCGACAGGGTTTCGACGCTAAACGGGGCTTGTAAATAGGGTTGGTCAGGGATGTTGGGAATCACTTCATACGGAGAGGGATAGGGTTCATCATCGGCAGGGACGACAAAACTTTCGGGTGCCAGAAATCGTGGTTCAACGATGATCTCGCTCAGCTTGACATAATTACCAGCAAGGTGTGTTGTTTCGCACTGGGTGATCAAGTCACTGATGTAACGACTATCGGCGCTACGTGTTGCCGAATTTTGGACATTCTGCGCGCCTGTGTTAACGGATTGCACGCCTTGTTGGATGACATGCCGCGCTCGATAAACCCCATAGGCGGATGCCCAACCAGCAAGGACGCCAACCCCCATACTTCCTAAGTCGAAGCCCATAGTCCACCTCGTTCTTTCTTCAATTTGCATTTGGGTGTCATCACACCTCCTATTTTAAGCGCAATCGCTTATGTTTCGCATTGATTTTCACAAATCTGTATTATCCTTGATACCGCCCTTGCGAGTATCGCGCTACAATAACACAAGGTGGGTATCGACTGAGGCTGAAAAGTGATGTTTCCATGCTGAACATTCCTGAACAAAATGGTGCGCTGCCAATCCCTTCTAACGCAACGTCCACAGTATCCTATGAACGTATCCATATTACAGGCGCGGAGTGGCGCTGGGTGATTGGTTTGGTTTTATTTTTTTGCCTTGTCATCTTCACGCCCTTGCTTTGGGTAGCGTTGCGCGGCAATGGCGACTGGCAATTTATGGGTGTCCTGCACAATTACTTGGATGGGGCGACCTACCTTTCCAAAATGGAGCTAGGGTATCGTGGCAGTTGGTTGGTGAGTTTCCAACACACGTCCGAGGATCACGCTGGCGCATTCATACAAATACTTTACCTGATCTTGGGGCACATTGTCCGCATTACCTCGCTTCCGCCCTTGGTGGTGCTGCATGTGGCTCGGTTGGGGGCGGTTTTATTCATGTTCGTTGCCTTCTACCAATTCGCGGCGGTGATTTGGTCGCGCTTGCGGGCGCGGCGCATTTTTTTCATTATCCTCAGTATTGGGGGTGGATTCGGTTGGCTTTTTGCCCCGCTGACACAAAATGTAACTTATCCCGATTTATTCATCCCAGAAGTATTTCCGTTTTTCAGCGCACTTGTCAATGTTCATTTTCCCTTGACTTTCGCTTGTTTATCGTTATTGGTTGCCATTCTAATTATTGCGTTCCGCCCCGGTAGCGCAAATTTCCCCTTCATCAACCATTACTTGCCATTAGTAGTGCTATTAAGTTTGCTGTTGTCCTTACTATATCCACAAGCATTGGTGCCGATTAGTGTTGCGGTCGGTTTGTCGGTTGTTTATATGTTTGTGCGCCGTAGCCCTGATGCTTTTAATTCGGTTCGCTGGTTAGCTGCCGTGGTGTTGCCTGCCGTACCGTTCGCTTTTTATTATATCGTGACGGTGCGTTACAACGCGGCAATGGCACAATGGAACCTGCAGAACATCACCCTTGCACCTGCGATCCCGATCATGTTGATGGGCTTCGGGCTACCCTTGCTGATCGCACTTCCGGCAATTGCTCGCTCTGTGCGCCGATTTGAGCAAGACGGAGATTGGCTGATGCTGCTCTGGTTGCTCTCTATCCTGATCATCGTTTATTTGCCGACCTCCACCCAACGGCGCTTCGCTGCTGGGATGATGATCCCGATTGCTTATTTTGCGACGCGGGCTGCCGAAGACTTTTGGCTGCCTTTTATCAATCGGCGCTGGCGCACGTTGACCTATAGCTTGGCAGTCATGATGATGATGATCAGCCCAATTATGATTTTGTTCCTGCCTATTTTGCCAGCATTGACAGGGTATCAAGGTGCCGCTATCGGTATTTTCTTGGAGCATGATTATGACAATGCTTTTACTTGGTTGCGGGCAAATACAGAGCCAAGCGATGTGATTTTGGCATCAGCTCCAGTCAGTGTTTGGATACCCGGTTGGGTAGGGGCACGTATCGTCTATGGACATGATTATGAGACTTTGAACGCTGTCAAGAAGAAGGCGCAAGTTCAGGCGTGGTATGCCGAGGGTGTTGACTGCGAGGTGTTGCTGGCTCAATATGGGGTTAAATACATCCTTGTGGGACCACAAGAAGCGCGCCTAGGCACGGCACCGTGTCTTGAAGGTTTGGAGCGAGTCGCAGAAATGAATACCGTGTCCATCTATGCGCCGTGAATTTATCGCCTTATGTGTTGGGGCGTGCTTGTTATTGTGGGCTGGTTTTCGGTTGGATGGGCTGCCTTTCACGCCGAGTCAGCCTTATTCCGATGCTGTGACATCGCATTTCCCAGCGGCGATTTATTTTCGTCAAAGTGTGGCTGAGGCAGGTGTTTTCCCGATTTGGCGGGAAAACTTTCTCGCTGGGCATCCCTTCGCCGCCAATCCTCTCAACAAAACCGCCTATCCTTTTCAGTGGTTTGCCGCTGTTCTACCCCCATTGATCTATTTAAATGCCGCTATTGTGGCGCATCTGGTGATAGCCGCAGTTGGCATGGGCTGGTGGGCACGGTTGCGAGGGTTGGGGCGTGAAGCTATTCTTTTTGCCGCTTTGAGCTATGCCTTGTCCCCACGACTGATCGCACATCTAGGCGGAGGGCACCTAGATGTACTCTATGCTTTGGCATGGTTGCCGTGGCTGATGGCATCCATAGAACATATAGTATCAACGCCGCGCGTTCGTTTTCGAGGCGCGCTTTTTGTGGGCTTATGCGGATCGTTGTTGGTGCTGGCGGATGTGCGGGTCAGCTTTTTTGGCTTTGCGGCGGCGGCTTTATTTGCGTTGGTGATGATCCTTCAGAAATACGGATGGCGTCGTCTGCCATCCTATGGGGTCTGGTTTGGGATCAGCCTTGTGTGTATTGGGATTTTGACTAGTTCCGTATGGATCCCCTTGCTGGTGTGGTCGCCTTATTTGTCACGCGCCGCCTTGACCGCGACCGAAGCGGGGATTTTTTCGATGCAACCGCTTCAATGGCTGGGGCTAATCCTCGCGCCGCAATCTGGCAATCTGGAAACGCTCCCCTATCTTGGTTTGACCACGCTCATCATGGCACTGCTCATTTTGGGTGCGCAACCGCGTCGTTATTGGCTATGGGGGCTGTTGTGTGGCTTAGCGATGCTTTATGCTTTGGGGAGCAATGGCGCATTATGGTCGCTCCTCACAACCGCTATCCCGCCGCTTTTGTGGTTTCGCGTTCCGGCGCGGGCATGGCTCATCATGGTTTTGGTTTTGCCGCTATTGGCAGGGCATGGGCTTCAGCACTTATTGAGCGCGCCACCCTCAAGAAAACCGAGTCGTCTTTGGTTTATCAGTGGCGCGGCGCTCCTGTCGATGGCAGTCGTTATCCTTCTTCTGGGTATTTTGCCGCAGGGTATGGCGGTCGGGCTGACGGCGGGCAGTGGTGTTTGTTTCTTGCTGGCATTCCGCTATATGCGGTCATTTTCTGTCCACTGGTTGATTGTTGCCTCGTTTCTGTTTCTGTCAATTGACTTGGTGTATAACGGTAAGCAATGGTTGGAATGGCGTTCCGAGTCCTTATGGTTGTCGCCAACCCAAAGGGCACTTGCCGAAACATTGATTGAAGATAGTGCTGCACGGGTTTATTCACCCACCTACAGTCTTGAACAGCAGACCGTCGCCGCTTACGATTTAGATCTGTTTGGCGGTATTGATCCTTTTCAAATTCAAGCGATCGCGGATGCAGTATCCTTGGGGGGCGGCATCGAATCATCAGGTTATAGCGTTGTGACGCCCCCTTTACTGGGCATGGATGGAGATCAAATAGCCACCGCCAACCGCCAAGCACTGCCCGATACCCGAATTTTGGGGCAATGGGGTGTCACTCATGTAGTTTCTGCCTATCCTTTAGCAGTCTCGACTCTGGCATTATTGACGCGCATCAGTGATATTTACGTCTATGTGAATCGCGACGATGTTCGCGACCTTGCAACAAGACAGATCCCCGCATGGGCACCGGACTGGCAAACGTTACCCGATACTATGACGGTACAGAACAATAACCGAGCGACAGAAATTGCCGCCTTCACCAGCATTGTGGGGTTGGTTATGCTGGCACTCATCCTTCGACCAAACCGCTGAGGATATGGATGGAACGACAGGAACGTATTTCGTGGGTCATCTTATGTGTAGCTTTAGCCATCATTTTCCATCGCTTGCTCTTTGGCGATGTGTTATTTTGGGGGCTGCCATCGCTCCAATTTATTCCATGGCGGATCGAAGCAATGGATCAGATTTGGGCGGGGCAATTTCCGTTTTGGAATTCGTTGAGTGGGGGTGGCGCGCCTTTATTCGCGAATTATCAATCGTCCTTGATGTATCCCTTCAGTTGGCTCAGTCTGTTTTTGGCGATTCCACAATCCATGAGTTTGACGGTCGTGCTGCATTTGGCGATTGCCGGCTTGGGGATGAGTTTCTTCACCCGCGCTTTGGGGATCTCTAGCTTTGGGCAAGGGGTGAGTACCCTTGCTTTTGGGTTGACGACCTATCTAACAGCGCGTGCGGGCACGTTCCCGATCATTCAAGTAGTCGCATGGCTACCATGGTTGTTGTGGGCTGCCGCGTTGCTGGTGGAACAGGTGACGCTCCGTCGCGTGGGGTGGTTGGCGGTGTTTACAGCGCTGTTGCTGCTGGCGGGGCACGCCCAAACCGCTTGGTACGCGCTGTTGCTGACGGGGTTATTTACGCTGATGTCCGTCTTGGCGCAGCGTTCATGGCAATTAGGGACATGGACGCTATTGTTGGCGGCGTTTGGCGTGATCCTCGGTGCCGGCGTCGCCGCATTTCAACTGTTCGGCACGGCTGAGCTGCTCGTTCAATCACAACGGGCGGGCGGGGTCGATTATGACTTTGCCATGAATTTGAGTTATGCCCCCGCACGCATTCTGAATTTGCTGTCGCCCAACGTCTTCGGTACGCCAGCAGAAGGAACCTACATTACGGGTGGGGCATTCTTTGAAGACTCGGTGTATATCGGCATGATTCCGCTTTTTTGCGCGTTGGCTGCGGTGATTGGGTGGGGGCTGCAACGAATCCGCCGCGTACCCACTGCGGAGGTACCGCTGGCAGCACGTTTTACCCCCTTTTGGTTGATCGTCGTCTTGGTAGGCATGGTCTTGGCGATGGGACGGCACACGGCGATTTTTCCATTTCTCTTTGAGAATGTACCCACCTTTGATTTTTTTCAAGCGCCCGCACGTTGGCACCTGTGGACAGTGACTGGATTAAGTGTCTTGGCGGGCATTGGGGTGTCGTATTGGGGACGTGCCTATCACACACGGCGCTGGGCAATGCGTGGGACGGTCGCTGCGGGAAGCGCCGTTATTCTGGCGACGACGCTGCTCATCATCGCGCCATCCTCGATTGCCGCCGTCAATTTATTGACCCGCGCGGTGATCTATGCTGGTATTTTGGGCGTGCTTGCGGGTGTTTTGACATTATCGCAACCGGCACGCACCGCGCGCTCCTTCGGTGGATGGATGACGCTTGTTTTGTTGGTTATCGCGGGTGATTTGGGGTATGCCGCTTGGGGCTTAAACCCCACTACAGCGGCTGATTTTTATCGCCCGCAGCCGCCTTCAGATTGGACTAGTCGCCGTTTTTGGGAAGCGGAAACATTAGACACCGCCCGCTTTGAGACCTTTTTGCGGTTCGACAATTATCAGACGGTCGTCCTCAATATCGAGGCGTATCGGTCAGCACGGTTGCCGAATATCAATATGTTGGATGGGGTGTCATTGTTCAATAACTTCGATCCGCTATTGGCAGATTCTTATAGCGCTTACTTCGATCTTCTGGATCAAGAGGCATCGCCCGGCTTATTACGGGCAGCTGCGGTAGGGGCACTGGTGGATGTAAACGGGTTGACACCAGCGCCAGATGCCCATCCTGCTCGTGCGTGGTTGGTCTCCGCCGCGTGCTGGCATACCACCCCTGAAGCACTGGCAAGGGCGCTTGTGGAGCCAACTTGGAATCCCGAACAGCAAATTCATCTGTTGGGGGATGCGGGTTGTGCCGTGCCGCAAGCGACCGCAGGCGAGGTGCAGATTACGCAGGAGATCGGCGGACGACTCGAAGTGACGGTAGATACCGAGCGCGACGCATGGCTTGTGGTGGCGGATAGCGATTACCCCGGTTGGTCGGCAACGGTGGATGGTGAAGAGACCCCCATTTATCGCGCCAATTTAGCTTTCCGCGCCGTTCAAATTCAAGCGGGTAGCCATACGGTGAATTTTAGTTATCAGCCGGCGTGGGTGCTGCCCGGTTTGTTGGTCAGCATTACTTCGTTTATTTTGGCATTGCTTTTCCTTCGTTTGCGCACGTCAGAGGTTTGACCTATGTTTTTCTCGCCACTGCCGAAACGACGAACACAATTGCAATTTTCAGAACGCCGCTTGTTGCTATTGATGGGCGATGTCGTGGCGATCTGGGTATCGATCCTGATCGCCTTGCGCGTGTGGAGCTTCACGTCGGGAGATGCTTTTACCCTCGATTTTGTGATGGAACAAGTCAGTTGGTTTATCGTCTTGCCTTCTTTATGGTTTTTACTCGCCAGCGCCAATGACTTTTATGAGCTAAAAATCGCCTCCAATCGCGGGGCGACTTTACAACGCTTGATCTTGATCACCGCGCAAATTTGGGTGATTTATGTGGTCGTATTTTTTGTGTCGCCGACTTTGACATTGCCGCGTTTGTTTATCTTGTATTATGGGGTCGCATCCTTGATCTTGATCGGCGGATGGCGGTTTGCCCGTCCCTTTTTGGTGGGGTGGGTTAGTGAGCGGCGGCGAACATTGATCGTGGGGGCGAATTCGTCGACTCAAACGATCATCGAAGCCATTCGTACCGAAGCGCCCAATGAATATGATGTGCGTGGCGTGATCGCCGACGCGACGCTTGTCGGGCAGATGATCGATAACATCCCAGTGTTGGGCACTGGGGCAGACCTCATGAATTTCGTGCGGCGGGATCGCATCACTCAATTGATCATCACCGAGACCTCGCGCTTGGATACCGAAACTTTTCAAGGCGTGATGGATGCCTACGAAAATGGCATTACCATTGTGCCGATGGCGCTGGAATATGAGCGTATCACCGGACGGGTGCCTATTGAACATATCAACAATGATTGGGCAGTGGTGTTCCTGTCCATCAACAATGCCGATGCGCTGTTCGATCCGTATCCCATCGTCAAACGTTTCATCGATATTTTGCTGGCGCTCATTGGGTTGGTGATTTTTGTGATTTTGCTGCCCCCTATTGCGTTGATCTTGTGGCTCGATTCGCGTGGGTCCATTTTTTATGTGCAACAACGGGTGGGACGGAATGGTACCCATTTCCCGATCTATAAGTTGCGCTCCATGATCCCAGATGCGGAAGCCCAAACAGGGGCGCTCTTTAGCCATAAAAAGGATAATCGTGTCACCCGTTTTGGGCGCATCATGCGCAAGAGTCGGCTAGACGAGGTGCCTCAACTTTTGAATGTGCTGCGTGGAGATATGAGTATTGTGGGTCCGCGCCCCGAACGCCCCGAACATATCACCCGCTTGACGACGAAAATCCCATTTTATCGTACCCGTTTGGTCGTGCGCCCCGGTTTAACGGGATGGGCACAGGTGCGTTATGACTATGGGGCGAATGACGTGGACGCAATGGTGAAGTTGCAATACGATCTATACTATATTCGCCATCAATCGCTACTATTGGACATCAATATCATGCTGCGCACGATAGGCAAAATTGTTTCCCTGAGCGGAATCTAGACCGACGTGTCGGAATGTGACCCCATATGCTACGCCGACTGACCATTGAACGTACTACTATCTTCATCCTTTTCATGCTGGTTTTTGCGTTGGCGTCGCGCGTGCCGGTAGATACCGATACATTGTGGCATCTGCGCAGCGGTGATTATATGCTCAATACGGGCTTCATCACGACCGATCCGTTCTCCTATACGATGCAGGGTGCCCCGTGGATCAACCATAGTTGGGGCGCGCAGATCATCCTCTACGGCTTTTGGCAACTCGGTGGTATGACAGGTTTGGTCATCTATATGGCGGGCTTGGCAACGCTCGGCATGTTCTTTATTTATCGGATGTGCGAGGGCAACGTTTATTTGCGGGCGTTTGTCATCATCATCGGGGCGGCGACAGCGGCGGTATTTTGGTCGCCCCGTCCCCAAATGTTATCTTTTTTGTGCAGCACCATCGCGCTATACCTATTGTTTTCATTTAAATATCGGCAAAAAGATAGGTTGTGGCTTTATCCGGTCTTGATGGCGATTTGGGGGAATCTACACGCTGGCTTTGCCATTGGGTTTATCCTGTTGGGCGGGATGATCGCGGGTGAAATTATTGATAAAGTGCTGAACCCATCTTCAAGTGTGCTGACATGGGGGCAAATTCAAAAATTGATCCTCGTTGGCATTGTTTCGGTCGCTGCCCTCGTGATTAATCCGTATGGTGTGCAAATTCTGACGGTGCCTTTTCAGACCATCGGCATTGGGGCACTTCGTAATTTTATTCAAGAATGGAACTCGCCTAATTTTCAAGGGCGTGAGACGTGGCCCTTCGTGTTTATGGTGATCGTGCTGTTGGGGGCAGTGGGAGCAAGCAAGCGACGCTTAGACTGGACATCGTTTGTCTTGGTGAGCGGAACTATATTTATGGCGCTCTTGGCGGGCAGAAATATCTCGGTATTCGCCGTCGTCGCCACGCCCGTGTTGACCTTTCATCTGTATGATGTCTTGACCCAACGGGGCTGGGCGTTTCAGCCGATGCGCCGCACCACGACCCGAATGGCTGTCATCAATCTGCTGCTGCTTGGGTTGATTTTATTTGCTAGTATCATCAAGACGGCATCGGTAGTGCTGCCGACGATTGTCCAAACCACCATGGAAAGCGCCTTGCCAGTGAAAGCTGTGACCTACATTCGCGAGGCACAATTACAAGGTGCCCAGTTCAATAGCTATAATTGGGGTGGGTATCTGGTGTATGCGCTTCGCGAACATCCGGTGTTTGTGGATGGACGCACCGATTTGTATGGGGACGAGTTTTTAACCCAATACCTACAGACGGCAATCGGTGGCGATGGTTGGCGCGAGACTTTGGAACAATACGATATTCAGTGGGTTTTGATTGAGACCAACAGCGGTTTGGCGCGGCGTTTGCGGGATGAAGCTAATTGGCGGACTGCGTATGAAGATGATCTCGCAGTGGTATTTGTACGAGAGGCATAGGCGCTCATGACCCGACCCACCAACTCTGACATCGGTTTTCGCGCGGCGCAACTATTCGGCGATGTGCGATTGATCGTTTTACTGTTCATTTCGTTTCGCGTGTTGCTGATGATCGTTTACCTCCCCTTGTTCGCGCAGGGGGTGGAGCGGGGTGTTTCCGCCGGTGGGGATTTTGTCTATTATTTTCAGCTCGGCGCATTATCCCGCGAAGGTTTGCTGCCGTTTCGGGACTGGTGGAGCGAATTTCCGCCGATTCCGTCCATCCTCAATGTCATTGTTTTTCAACTTTTCGGGCGTGACTATACCACCTTTTCCATGAGCTTTGGGGTGTTGATGCTCGGTTTTGATGTTGGCAACTTGCTCATGATGCGTCGTATTGGTGCCCGTTTGTATGGTGCCGGTACGGGCTTAGCGCTGATGTGGATTTATGCCTTGTTGCTGGCACCCGCTGTCTTGATTTGGTGGAACTTTGAAGCGATGGTCGCCTTTTTCCTACTCTGGTCATTGGCGGCATTCATCGACAAACGTGATGTGCGGTCGGCGCTGGTGGCGGTGATCGGTGCGCTGATTAAGTTCACCCCCGCCTTGATCTTGGGAGCCGTCTGGCGCTTTCGGACTCCGATGGCGGCGGGTCGCTATAGTGCCATCCTGTCGGCTGGCTTTGGGGTGGTGTATGCCTTTTTGCTTTTGCAAAATAGTGCCATGACGTTGCCCTCATTGACGGCGCAGTTCAACAAAGCGTCTTATCAATCCGTCTGGGCGCTTATTGATGGCAATTATAAAACAGGCAATTTTGGTTCTCCATTAGAACGGCTCGACCCCCAAAATGCTATGCGACTGGAAGGTAATCCGGCAGTCATCCCCGGCATTGTTCGGCTGGGGGGGGCATTGGCAATCGGGTTGTTCATCTTCGTGACGGCACGTCGCCGTGATGAACGGGGAATGCTTTATTTTGTCGCGCTGACACTGCTTATTTTTTTCCTTCAAGCACAAGGGTGGAGTCCTCAGTGGGTGGCACAGATTATCCCGCTGCTGCTGCTGGCATTCCCGACGCGCGACGGCATCCTTGCGGTGGTGCTGCTCAGTATATCGGTGTTTGTCGAATATCCGTTCTTGTTTTTGCGCACGGGGGATAGTGGCGGCGAGATCACCGGCAACTTAGTGATGCCTTTTGTGGTTTTGATCTTGGCACGCACGGCGCTTTTGCTTGGTTTTTGCGCGGCGTTGTATCGGGGTTTGCGGCAAGAAGATCTGACCCCCCGCGCGGATGAGACATTGCCTTGATGCGAAACTCTGGGCGAGTATTTGTAGGTTTGGCGGGGGTTATCGCCTTTATCATCACGATGGGGATAGTGCGTGCGCCTGCCTTCACTGATGCGTATTATCACTTTAATGCTGCGAATCGAATTGTCACGGGACTAGGCTTCACTGATGCGTATGTCTGGACATATATTGGGGCAGTCAGTCCGCTGCCGATGCCATCGCACCTCTATTGGATGCCGATGACTTCTACTTTGGCGGCGTTGGGCATGGCGGTTTTTAATGCGCCCGATCAGTATTGGGCGGCGCAGGTACCGTTGGCGATTCTTCTGTGGTTCACGGCTGGTGCGGCGTTTTGGCTAGGACGCCGATGGGGCGGCACTGAACGCCATGCGTGGGCGGCGGGGTTGCTGACTCTGTTTTCCCCTTTTTTCATCCGTTTTTGGGGTGCCACTGATACTTTTGCGCCTTATGCGGCGTGGGGAAGTGCTTGCCTGCTGATGATGGGCATGGCGATGACGCAACCTCGTGTATGGCGTTGGGGAGTTGTAGGGGCACTGGCGGGATTGGCACACTTAACCCGTGCCGATGGCGTCTTGCTGTTGATGATTGCGGTCGGGTTTGCGGTGATCGCGCGTTTGCCGTTTCGCTTGCGGGCTGCCCATGTCGTGGCGTTGATCGTCGCTTACAGCGCCATGATGACGCCTTTTTTTGCACGCAATTTGGCGGCAATTGGGACACCACTCCCATTGGGCGGCACCCAAGCGATTTGGTTTGACGAGTACAACGACATTTTTAACTTCCCGCCGGACTCCAGCCCACAGACTTTATTCGTTAAGGGTCTGGACTCTTTTATCGCTTCTCGTCGCGAAGCCTTTGCCAACAATGCCGCAACGCTGATCGCTGTCGAAGGCGTCATTGTGCTATTGCCATTTATGCTGATCGGGGGTTGGGTGCGGCGGCGCGATCCCAGTACCCAGCCATTTTGGGTGTATGCGTTAGGCTTGCATCTTGCGATGACCTTTGTTTTCCCCTATCCGGGGTATCGCGGTGGATTATTTCATTCCTCGGCGGCGCTTATCCCATTTTGGAGTGTGTTCGCGATTATTGGCATGGACAGTGCCATTGATTGGTTGGCGCGACGGCGGCGCAGATGGCGAGCGCGCCATGCCAAGCATTTTTTCACAGGTGCGGCGGTGTTACTTGCTTTTGGATTGAGCGTGTTTTATGCGATCAACGGGCATGTCCCCCCGCATACAAGCGTGCCGGTTTTGTATCAGGCGTTGTCAGAACGCTTGCCCGCAGCATCACGCATTTTGTATGACGACCCCGCCGAACTCTATTATTTTACGGGTTTCGGCGGTGCCACCTTGCCTAATGCTTCACCAGAGGCGTTGTTGGTCATTGCGCGCAAATTTGATATTGATTATCTCGTCCTGAAAAATGATCCTGCCGCTAGTCCGGCGTCTTTATTGACCCTCATCGAGTCGCCACCCAACTTTTTGGTCCCGCTCGATTTTGAGTATGCGAGGTTATATGCGTTCCGAGACCGTTAGCTTTGTACGTTGGCGTTACGACTTGCTGATCGCAGGGCTGACGGTGATGTTATCCCTGTTCTATATCGTCATTGCCGGGGGCAATTTCCCACTGGATGATAGCTGGATTCATCAAACCTATGCCCGCAATCTCGCTCAAAATGGCGAATGGGCGTTCATCGCAGGGGAACCGAGTACCGCTTCGACCTCGCCACTCTATACGGTTGTGCTGGCTATCGGCTATCTGCTGAATATTCCTTATCATGTTTGGACGCATGGGGTAGGGATCGTGATGTTGGCGTTGACCGGTATTTTGGGAGCGCGCATGGCAGCGCGTTTGATACCCAATAATCGCAGTGCCTACGTTGCTACCGGACTTGCATTGGTAATGGCGTGGCATCTCATCTGGGCGGCGGTTTCTGGGATGGAAACGGCAATTTTTGCGATGTTTACGCTTGCACTTATCACGCTGGCATGGCGCGAACTGGATGCCAGATCGCAGCACCTCACGGCGATTATCCTGCGCGGGATGCTCTTTGGCTTAGTGGCGGCATTGACCACTTTGACCCGCGCCGAGGGGGTGCTGTTATGCGCGCTTTTAGGAGGATTACTGATTTTTGTGCGTCCCGGCGGGCGTTACGTCGGATGGATCGCCTATGGAGTGGCGGCGCTCTTCGTCTTTATGATCGTGCTTGCGCCTTACCTGAACTTTAACTTACAGCAAACAGGTGGATTGCTGCCCGATACCGCCGCCGCCAAGCAAATGTATGCTACGCCAAATTTTTACCAAAGTTATTTTTGGAGGGTCGGATATTTATTGGAACCTTTGGCGGCGGGCGGACAGATATTATTATTGCCCGGAATAGTGGTTTTTGCGGTCATGCTCGTTCGCCAGCGACGGTCATTGTTGTTGTCTGCTCCGTTGCTGTGGTCGGTTTTGCTCATTTTGCTGTACGCCGGTTATTTGCCCTTAAACTTTCAGCATGGGCGCTATGTCATTCCCAGTTTGCCCAGTGCTATTGTTTGTGGCGTCGTGGGCATGATTCTTTTGCTGAAGGGGTCTCGCTTTTCGCTGTTGGGGCGGGTATTTACGCGCACACTGGCAGGCGCGACCATTTTTGTTTTCATTTTTTTTACCTTTAGCTTGGGGGTGAATGCCTATCGCTTAGATGTCGCTATTATCGATGAGGAAATGGTGGCTACGGCATTTTATCTGCGTGACAATATCCCGCCTGATCAGCTCTTGGTAACCAATGATATTGGCGCAGTCGGTTATTTTGCACCCCGTCCCATCCTCGATATTGCTGGTTTGATCAGCCCAGAGATCATCCCCATCTTAAACAACCCCGATGAAATTTGGGCTTGGATGCAAGCACAGGGGGGGCGCTATTTGAGGGCGCTCAACGATCAGGTGCCGGGGGATGATGTGAATGATCCACGTTTGTGTCCCGTCTTTACCACCGGCGGCACGGCAGCAGTGCGCGCTGGGGGTACGAATATGACGATTTATAAGCTGGCATATGATGGCGTTTGTGATCCTTAAGGAACAGACTGTAAAGTCAGTTGTGAAGACAAGTATAAAAAATGTATAATTTGTGGTATGAGCGACCTAGTGAAAAAACTCAATGTCCTGTTGCGCGCTCGTTTGCGCGATGTCGTGGGGGAGGCGGTATCTCCCTCGAAGAAAACCTCGCCACCGAACTTAGGCAAAGATATTGACCGCGAGATCGAGGCGTTACGTCAGCGCTTGAATGAAGCGTTTGAGCATGAGGATGTGCTGAAACAACAAATTGGCGCATTGCAAGCGGACATCGAAGTATTGGATCGCGAAGCCGATACCGCTTTGACTCAGGGAGACGATGATTTAGCACGGCGTGTCGTCACGCAAATACAGAGAACTCGGCAGCGGATGACGATGCTCGAATCCGATTTGGTCACCCACCAGTGGGCGGTGAGGGAACTATTTGACAAGGTGAGCCTATTAGAGTCGGTCGTTGCAGATGCGCGTAGAGCTGTTGCGCCGACTCCCGATCCGGTCATCGCGCAGGAGTCCGCTTCCATCGCCGAATCGTTGCGCCAAGCACGCGATGATTTGGCGGCATGGGTTGAGCCGATAACGCCATCGGTAACAGAAAATCAGGTTCCGGTATCGACAATGCCGCAGGATAATGTGGTTGCGACCAATGCTACTCCTACTGAGACTGAATCGGGCACCGGCGCTTCTGCGGTGGATACTGACCTTGAACGACGCCGAGAACGCTTGAGCCGACGATGACCATCCAGACAGATCAACCTGAGTCAGCCGCCATGGATGATCGCCGCGTGCTGGTGGCTTCTGGGGAATACGAAGTTTTTAGCGCGATCACGGACGCGATACATGATCGCGGTTTCTCCGTCTCTGGCGCATTTTCACATCGGGATGTCTTATTTCATCTGCGCAATGATCATTTCGCCGTGTTGATTATTGACGCACGCTTGTGCGTATTGAATACACAAGAGCCAAGCTTAAGGGTGGTTCGGCGTATTTATCCCCGCCCGCCCTTGGTGATCTATACCGAGGAGGAAGAATTCTTCGATGGATCGGGGGAGGTCACGCTGAACTCGCTCCATGAGGAGATGCTGCGTCCGAAATTGTTAGAGGCGCTTCGTATTCCGGTTTATGGTTCGCCCTTGAACCTAACTGACACCCAAGATATACCGATACTTTCTGGCTTAGAGCTGGAGGCAGAATCCCCCGAAGGTGGGTTAGCTTCCCCGCAATTGCCCATCAACACGTCCATTTATTGGCGTGATGATGAGATGCGTACCCTGTTTGCGCTCAGTCGCTCCTTGACCGAGGTCTTGGATTTAAGTGAAGTTCTCAACCGCGTGGTTGAGGCTGCACGCGCGTTGACCAATGCCGATGAGGGGATGATTTTACTGCCTGATGACCAATCGGATGAGCTTTATTTGCGTGCGAAAGTCGGTATCGACGCCCAAGTTGCCGAGAACTTTCGTATCAAGACGCAAGATACCCTAGCGGGCACGGTCTTCACGAGTGCTGAACCGATGCTCGTTAGTACAAAAGGGGCATACAAAGTAAAAACGCAATATTTTGTAAATGCTTTGCTTTATGTCCCTATTTTATTAAATGGTCGCCCGCTTGGGGTTTTGGGCGTCAATAATCGCCACAAACAAGATATTTTTTCGCAACGTCATCTTGAGTTACTGGCAAATCTGGCATCGTATGCGGCGATTGCCATCAACAATGCCCGTATTCATGGCGACAGTGTCCATCGCGCCCAAGAATTAAAGGCATTGGTGGACGCTAGTCGCGCGGTCAATGCGTCATTATCGCTCGAAAAAACGCTCATCGCCGTGTGCGAGCATCTAGCGCGGATTCTCAATGTGCAAATTGCCGACCTCTATCGTGCCTCTGATGCTGACGAAGGACATGCGATTTTTCGACATCATGCTGGTTTTATGCAAGCCCGATGGCGTGGTGGTAATGAACCGCTTATCAGTTTGAGTGTTGAAGATGCTGAACGTCTGAATCTGCAAGAGGTTGTCATCATCAAAGATGTGCATACTTCGGATGAACACCGAGACCTAAGCCTTCGGGTGAATGCTTTTCAGGTGGTGATGATGCCTGTGATTTACGGCAATACCACCTTTGGGGTGTTGCTCATCCATTATGTGCAGCATAGCCATCAGGAACTGCCGGAACAGAAGATCAAGCGTGTCCAACGTCTGCTCATCGATAATGCGCATTTGCTGATGGGGGGCACCGAAGATCGCGCACATGTCACCGCTTTTCGCTTATTATCCGATGTAAAGTCTATACTAGATGGGGATCGGATCGAATTTGGGTTGATCGCCGCGAATGGGAGTTCGCTCCGAATACGCTACGCTTATGGGGGTGTGGTTTGGGCAAATGCCGGTGCGGAGGAGTTGACGGAACCAGCGCACACGCTGTTGTCGAGTAGTTTTACGGATCAGCAATCGGTTCAATTCACGGTAGATCAACATACGCTGCCCCCAGATGTCGAAGCTTTGATGGCGAACAGCCATGCGGTTTCGATGCTGCAACTGCCGCTCGTCGTGCGGGGGCGTCCATATGGGTTGGCGGTGATGTCTGACACGCTTCGCTTCCGCACCTTTGCGCGGCGCGAGATTGAACTGGCACGCGCTGTGATCGGGCAAGCGGCAACAGCGATTGATAACGCCCAATTGGTGATTGACCTTGAGGCAAGCCTGAATGAATTAAAGGCAACCCAAAACCGCCTCATACACTCGGCGCGATTATCGGCAATGGGTGAATTAGCGGCAGCGGTTGCCCATCAGATCAATAACCCTTTGACGACTATAGTTTTGGATGCCGAACTTTTGCTTGATGGGCAATCGGTTGGTTCGCGACAATATGATTCGTTAGCGGCAATTTTGCGGGCGGGAAAACGGGCGTCGGGTGTGGTGCGGCGTCTTTTGTCAAGTGCGCGCCCGGATGCGGGGGATAGCCCCCCGATTTCAGTCGATGTCATTTATTCGATCCAAGAAACCATCGCGTTGGTCATTCCTTATTTTGAACGTGCTGGCATCCGCTTGGTAGTCGATATGCCCGATGTAGTGATTCCGCCTGTGATCGCAGTGATGGGGGCACTCGATGATATTTGGCTGAATTTATTGATGAATGCGCATGATGTTTTGGTAGGGCAACCGGACGCTAAAGTCGTGCTTTCAGTCACCCATTTGGCGGCTCTGGCAATCATCGAAATTGCCGTGACCGATAATGGTCCGGGTATTCCTACAGCACTCCATCAAAAAGTGTTCGATCCGTTTTTTACAACAAAGCCTCAGGGCGAAGGCACAGGTTTGGGTTTATACATTTGCCGCCAAGTCGTTACAAAGGTAGGGGGCGATATCCTGCTCAAGTCTGGTAATGGCAAGGGAGCTACTTTTGTCGTGCATCTTCCCTGTGAATTAGGGTAACGCTTTCGGAGAAATTGAGATTATGGCGAGCATTCTCGCAGTTGATGATGACAACGAAGTTTTAGAAACATTGGGGCGCGTATTGCGTCATGAGATGCACGCTGTCACCCTCGTCACGTCGGCATCGAAGGCAATCGAGTTTCTTAACAATGAAATCCCTGATCTTATCATTCTGGATGTGATTATGCCGGAGATGGATGGCGTGACGTTGTGCCGAAAACTACGACGGGACTCGCGATTTATGGCGTTGCCGATCCTGTTCTTGACGGCACGGGGAAGTACCGAAGATATTGTGACCGGATTAGAATCGGGTGCCGATGATTACATCATCAAACCTTTTGAACTGCTCGAACTGCGGGCGCGCATTTCCGCAGTGTTACGTCGGGGACTGCGGGAACGGCGAAGTGATGCGGTGATGGAGATGGAAGGGTTGCGCTTAGACTCGGACACCTACCGCGTCACCATCAATGATGTCGTTGTACAATTGACTTCCACGGAGCATCGTTTACTGCGTTATTTAATGGAACACCCCAATCAGGCACTTTCGCCTTCGCATTTATTGCAATCAGTTTGGGAATATCCTCCCAATACGGGTGATCCCGATTTGGTGCGGGCACATGTACGAAATTTGCGCGCCAAGTTGGAAAAAACGGCGCAACGAAAATATATCCGCACGATTCATGGTGTCGGGTACATGATTTCCGCTTAACTTTATCCTCAGCGATAGGTTCGTATCTGTCTGATCAAGCGCGGTGGTGGCGTAATTCATGAATAATTCACGGTTCCTCACCTGCGTTCGTTTCTGTCTGGGCATATACTATATCTGTCAACGGAGTCGTGAAACTGGATAACGCTATGTATGAGATTATGATTGTCGATGACGATGTGCAAATGCTCGATATGGTGGAACTTGTTTTACGGCGCGAAGGCTTCGCCGTAAAGCGTGCGGTTTCTGGGCATGAGGCGTTAGAAGTGACTGCTACACAAAGCCCAGATTTATTTGTTTTGGATGCCATGATGCCCGAAATGGATGGGATTGCGCTTTGTCGTCGACTGCGCGCGCAAACGCACACCGCCAATACGCCCATTATCTTTTTGACCGGCAATACCTCGTCGAACAATGTGGTCGATGCGCTCAATTCTGGTGGGGATGACTTCATCCGTAAACCTTTTGTGCCGCGCGAATTGATTGCGCGGGTACGGGCACATATTCGGCGTTCAGCATTATATGGCGAGGAGAACTTGCCGATCATTCGGATTGTACCAGCGCAATTTCGCTTGTATTTGGATGATCGCGAAATTAGCTTGACCCGTGTTGAGTTTGATTTGCTCACCTTTATGTGCATCGCCCCTCATAAACTTCATTCAACTGAAGACTTGTTGGCGGGGGTATGGCGTTACCCCAATGGGGTAGGGGATGCTGCTTTGGTGCGCAACCATATTCATAATTTGCGTCACAAAGTCGAAATTGATTTAGAACGTCCCCTGATCATCCAATCACGTCATGGGCGTGGTTATGTTGTTAAAGCCCGCATCCTATTTGACGATGTGGGCGTTTAGGCGCTTGTCTGCACTCGTTTTGAAGAGGTGATGTGCCTTAAAAACGAGTCAGAAGGCGGGTATTGCGTGTTTGGTTTTTGCGAAGATATACACAATTCTCTATCAACTTCTGCACACTAGCGGCACGTTACGCTTGATATCGTTGTGGTATGATCAGCTTTATGGAAGGTATACCAATTTCGTGGTAGACCGTATAGCTGAAGAGCATTCGTGCAATGCGCAAATTCATCAAGGTGATTCTTCAAGTCCTTGACGGTACGCCTGCTGAATATGGAAAACGGCAGGCAGGACAGAGTATGGTTGAATTAGTGTTGGTGACACCCATTCTCATCATACTGCTTGCTGGGTTGGTGGAAATTGGTTGGTTCGCCAACAACTATCTTTCGCTCTTGGATGTCACACGGGCGGGCGCTCGGCGGGCAACGGTATTGCGCGCTGAACAGTCACCGCGCTCCGTAGCGTGGTTACGACAATATACGTACGTGCCGCATTCTTATCTCACGGGTGCCGAAACCTTTTATCGGATGCCTTATGGGCTGAACGACACTGATGCTTCCCGTCTCGAGTATCGCTTTACCGGGGACCCCATAATTGATGAGTTCGGTGCTTGTAATTTCGGGTCTGTAGATCCTTTGTTTTACAACGAAATCGTTTGTACCATGATTACCTCCATGGATCCGCTCGATTTTAACCCCGCCAACGACATTGATGATGTGATTGTCAGCGGTTTCTCCGTCGAAATGGTGGATGCTTCTCGGCATAGCGGCGTTTGGTTGCTGGCGGATCGTCCGGTTGCCGGTAATGTGCCGCAGATGGTCGTCGTCGGACGGTACCCGACCGAAGCCAACGAATGCGATGTGATCGAAATCAGCCCCGGAAACTTCGCGGTCGCTTCGCGCGAAGGACGCGATCCTTTCGATTTCAACGGCAACAATGTGCGGGATGTCTTCCCGCAAAATGGTGTGGATATTGTGAATAACATCAATGACTTCACCGAGCTTGCCGGCTATGACGCGCGTGCCACCAATGGTGATTTGCTGAATGCCGAGAAGCAAGTTGGTTTTTCGCTGTTTGGGAATCACAAAATCCCCGGTACCTACTGCATTGGTTCCGAATGGACGATGCGCGAGGTCGAGAATTTCTTCAACCTCCCAGATTATGGTCTCGCTGATAACGCCACACGGTCGATGTTGCCCGGACAGGGCATGGCGCTGGTGGAGTTGTACTGGCAGCACGAAATGTTGCTGCAAATGCCGTTGTTGTCTCCTGTTTTTACCGCTGTGGGCAATAGCGATGGCAACATGGTCATTTATGTGTGGGCGGCTTTCCCACTGCCAGAAGTTGAACCCTTTATCGTATTTCCGCCCTAGTGTCGTGGTTTTCTAGGGCGTTGTAGCACCTCCCGTACAATGCAAACTTCTTGTGAGTAGGTAAGGGCAGTATGAACCAACCCTTAAAGGCTTTTTTTAGACGACTCGTTCGTCGCGGTCAACGGGGTCAAGCGCTGGTGATTTTGGCGATTGGCTTCGTGGGCTTATTGGGTTTTGTGGGCATCGTGACCGATGTTTCGTTATTGTTCATCCGTTATAGCACCATGCGCCGTGCGGTTGATGCGGCTTCGGTGGCGGCTGCTGGGCAGATGCGCCGTGTCTTGGACACCAGCCCGACTGATGGTATTGCCCAAGACGAAGCTGGCAGCGTTGCCAATCTAAGTCTGGCGGCACGTCAGTTCATCCAAGTGTATGGGCTAAACCCGACCAATGTCATCGTCGAGACGTGCCGTGCGCAACGATTTGCGCGGGATACTAACGATAATGCGCTGGATAGGGGTGGTATTGAACGCCTATTTCTTGCTAATGGCGATCCTAACCCCGCCGCCAATGCCGAGGATGTGGCGCGCTTTAGTGAACTGTGTACCGATCTCGAATTAAAATTGGTGCGGGTGACTGCCCAAATCGAATCGCCCACGATCTTTATGCGCTTGTTGGGCTATGACACCATCACTTTGACTGAATCATCGATTTCGCAGACGGCGGTGATCGATGTGGTTTTGATCATGGATGTGTCCGAGTCGATGCTCAACGAAACAACCTATGCTTCGTGGGACACCTTGACACCCCGGCAAGGTGTGCGCTATATGCCGCCATATATCAATGAAAGCAAAACCAATCCCATTGCGCCGGCGCTTGTTGATCCGTGGGAAGAGATTCTCAACAATACCCAGAGTACGTTAAACTCCCGTACCAACTATACATTGGCAACGGTTGATGCCATTCTTGGGGATAAAACCGAGGCTTTTGAACCGAATAGCAGCGGCATCATGGTCCCTTATGTGGATCTTGGTTCTGGTTTGAGTGCCAATAGTCGCCAACAACCACCGGAATTTTGTCGTGTGCGTGCCTATAATGGGACAGTTTTTGGCAGCGGTCCGAGTTATTTCCCGACATGGTTGCGTAACGAGTATGCCAGCTATTTTGGGTCTAATTATGGTGAGCAGTTTGATGAGCTAAACCCCGCTGGGGACGCAGCGACTTACCCCCATCTCTTCAGTGGCTTTGTGCCGATGTACAACTTTTATGGGTGCTGCAATGACCCCAACCTCGATTTTCAATTTGATGACTTGATTTGCGAACCCTTCCGCGAAGCGCGCGATGCGGCGGGTCAGTTCCTTGAACGTCTGGACTTCTTGCGTGGGGATCGCGTCGGCTTTGTCACCTTTGACCGCATCGCTTATGCGGTTGATCCCGATGGAAATGGTGCGCAAGATGTGATGATCGAGACCCAAAACAACCTGAACAACAGTAGTGGCGTCCTCATTCGTAAAGGTGCTTCTGAAACCCTGCGCGATCTCATCGGGGTGCGTTCTGAACCCTCGGCGTACACGGATTTTGACTTTGATGGCAATTGGGACGGCTTTGTCGATGGTTTGATTGCTGCCGATGCCTTTGTCAATAGCGCTGCCACTTCGGCAACCCGACGTGATGTCAATAATTTGATGACGGGCGTCACGATCGGCGCAATTTTCAATCATCCAGTGGCGTTTAGTTGCCCCTTGGATAATGCCATGATCGACAATGCCTATGAATACACGATCCACCGCACCATGCCCGATGGCTCCCCGCGCTATGTTCCTTTGCTGGACGGGGTTGCAGGGGTAGTGGCGGGCACTTTCCCTGCTTGGGAAAGTTATAACGCGGGTAAAACCTATCAATATCGCGCGATTTGTGCCGGGACGAATATCGGTGGCGCTGTCGCTGCTGGCAGCTCGACGCTTTATGGGAAAGGGCGTCGTGAGGGCGCGGTTTGGATCATGGTCTTGATGAGCGATGGCGCTGCCGGTTCTACCAATCCCGTTTCGCGGGATGGGGGTAATCCTGCCAAACCCGACATCTATAACATCACTGGTGGTAATAATGTCCCCCTTGCAGCAAATCCCGCGAACCGTGCCTATGGTGCTTTTGGGCTTTGCCCTTATGGCACGCAGGCACAACCGAGTGAATTGTTGACATCGGGTGCTGGTTTACCCTTTTGCCAAGATATCTTCCCAGAAGCGCGTACTTTTTGTAATCCCACTGCTGCCGCTCAACTCCCATCCCAAATCGTGATCGATGCAGCGACTGGATGTTATGAGTTTTACAACGTCGATGATTTTGCCCGTGATTGGGCGGATTGGGTGGGTTTAGCGGAGTTGCCGGGCGCGTTCACCGGCACGGGCAGTTCCCGCGTCACCGAGCAGCAGCTTCCCACCATCTTTGCGATTGGTTTCGGCTTAAACTTTGCGAACGACACCGATCCTAACACTCTCGTTACCACCAATTCGTGTACCGCAGCGGGCGGCACTGCCGCCCAAATCGCTCTTTGCGAGCGCGGTGGGTCTACTCCCAACACGGGTACCACACGTGCCCGACGCCAAGATTATTTGGGCGAAGAACTGCTACGTTATATCGCCGATGTGGGCGATAACAACCAGATTGATAGCGATTATTGGCAGTGGCATATGCCGGGGCGCATCGGCAACGATATTAATACGTCGTCTGCCCAACCCGAATGGGGCGCGCGTGGCCCCTGTGAGCAACTGACATGGGTTGGCGGATCTAATCAACGGGGCGATAATTACCTACCGCTTGACCCGACCATTGACTGCGGCAATTATTATGCCGCGACCAGCGGTGCCGAACTTGAAATTGTGTTTAACGAGATCGCGTCGCGTATGTTTACGCGCTTGTCTCAGTAACGTTTTGTCCAGTACTACTGCATAAGCCAGATCGTGCCGGAGGAAAGTATGAAGCAAAAGCAAAGGCAGATATCGGGTCGGCGGAAAGGGCAAACGCTTGCTGAGTTTGCCCTCACGCTCCCTGTACTGCTGATTCTGTTGTTCGGAATCATCGAATTTGGACGCATTTTTCAGGCGTGGGTGACCCTGCAAAATGCGGCTCGTGCCGCCGCACGTTATACCGCGACGGGTCTGTATGATGAGGATAAGTTTGCACTCGACTTGACGATTTATGAACAAGACCCGGTGCTGAATCCCGGCTACACCGGCGATTTGAACTCGATTGTGCCTTGTGGCTACAATCAACGGTTGCAAGAGAACCGAACCAACGATCCCGCCATCACCGCCAGCAACAACCTCCGGACCGCAGCAAATTTGGCACAACGCGGTACCCTTGGCACGATCATCCCGTATACGGGGGCGACCCCTATCGAAGTTTATCAAGGGGGTGTCGAGAGTATTTTTGCCACCTATTATGGGGGTGATGATTGCGACCCGGGCGACTCGGTTGATCAAAATCGTCGTAAAGACCTCGCCCGTATTCTCAGCATTTATGACGAAGCCCGCATCGGTGCCGCAGGCTTGGCATTGGGTCCTCAACAATTGCCGATTCCGCCCGTTGGCGCGCCCGGTGCCCCAATCCCGGCTTCGTATCCCAGTTTTGAGACGCTCCCATGGTTTTATCCATGGTATCGCCCGTTCCCTGGTGACAGTGACAACAATCCAGTTACACCTCCAGACTATGATCAGCAGCGCTTCTCGAATGAGGCGGGTTGGTTTGATGTGATGGTGTGTAGTAATCGTCCTAAATTGGATCCGACCAATTCCGGACTGGCGCGCTTTCGGTTTCCACCGTTCTTAGAAACAGGTGACGACGCGCGCGCCCCCGTTTGTCCTTTGCGCGAACTCCCTAGCGCTGCCTTAGACAGTGCCGGTTGGACATCGAATAACAATATTCCATGGTGGGATGCGGGTGGTCCGGGCGATACGGTCGCCATTGTGATCACTTTCAATCATCCGCTCGTGACTCCGCTTGGGATCGCGCCCTATGTCCCGCTGCAAGCACGTCGTATCGCCGTGAATGAAGCCTTCCGCCGCGTTGGTGCTATCCCGCTGGGGTATGATGTGCCCACGCCGCCTCAGGTCGATACCGATACACCAACACCAATATTCACACCGTCGCACACGGCGACGCATACCAATACGCCGTCGCATACGCCAACGAACACGCCTGCCAATACACTGACGTTCACGCCGTCGTTCACGCCGAGTTTCGCTTGCTCGAATGTGACCCTGAATGCATCCATTACTTACGGTGGCGATAGGGTTATTTTCACTCTCAATAACAGCTTGCCGTATCAAACGGAGCTTCGACGAGTCACTTTGGCGTGGCAAGCGGCAACAGGGTATGCGACAACGCAATCCGCCAATGCCTTCTTCCTGCGCGGGTCACCGATTTGGGTAGGCAGCAGCCTCCAACCATTGACGGATATCGGTAACGCTGTCACCGTCGGTGCGGGTACACCCGCCCCTGCTGGCGCTCCTCAAGCTGGCTTTAGCGGCGGGGCGAACTTGATCCTGCCGCCGGGCAATAGCAGTTTTGAAGTGCGTTATGTGAACGGTCCGGCGTTGAACGCTGGCGTCATGCCGCCACATTATTTCAACGGTACGACCTTCTACTACGATGATTTAGGATCGACTACGGATTGCGCTATTCGCTTGAACTATGGATTGCCCACGAACACACCGACGCCGGGGGCTGGCACCAGTACGGTGACCAATACGCCTATCCCGACGTGCCAACCGAATTCGATCAACGTTTCGAACGCTACCTTCGAGCCATTCTTGCGCGTTCGTTTTGACATTTCCAATTCCAGCACCACCAGTCCTGCCTCTATTCATGGGTTCGGTCTCAGATGGGTGAAGCGGACGACCGGCATGACCCTTGTCGAAGTCTGGGGTGGCGGTTCTGGTCCCGGTTCGTCGGGTAGCATTCAAATGTGGTCGGGTACCGATACCACTGACAATACCACCAGTGGCAACGCAACCTCCGGCTTGACTGGGCTGGAAGGCACATGGCTCAATCTGCTCGTCTTGCAACCAAGCCAAACCCGCTCGATTTACTTCGTGTTTGGGGGTGGTTCTGGCAATACAGTGGCGACGGACTTCGGTTCAACCATTTTGGACTTCGATAACACGTTCTTTGTGTTTGACGCGCCCAATTGCTCGACCCCCATCGCGACCGATGTCTCGACAGCGGTTCCGACGCCGACGCCGACTTTCACCTTAACCTCGTCGCTTACACCATCGATTACGCCGACGTTCACGCCGACGTTCACGCGGACGTTTACGCCGACGTTCACGCGGACGTTTACGCGGACGTTCACGCCCTCGTTCACGCCACCGAATACAGCGACGTTCACGCCGACGTTCACACAGACGTTCACGCCGTCGAACACGCCGACGTTCACACAGACGTTCACGCCGTCGAACACGCCGACGTTCACACGGACGTTCACGCCGTCGAACACGCCGACGTTCACACGGACGTTCACGCCGTCGAACACGCCGACGATTACACGGACACCCACAGAGACGTTCACGGCGTCCAACACGCCGACACGCACGCCGACACGCACACCGTCAAACACGCCGACACGCACGCCGACACGCACGCCGACGTTTACGCGGACATTTACGCCGACGTTTACGCCGTCAAACACACCGTCGTTTACGCCGACGTTTACACGGACATTCACACCGTCGAACACACCGACGTTTACGCCGACGCTCACGCCGTCAAGCACGCGGACGTTTACGCCGACGTTCACGCCGACATTCACGCCGACATTCACGCCGACGTTTACGCTCACGTATACGCCACAACCGACGGGGACCTCGACGTTCACGCGGACACACACACCGACGTTTACGCGCACGCCAACGATTACCTTTACGCCTTCGGCGACCAACACCAAACCCTTCGTGGGCGGAGGTTAGCCCAGCACCAGCTTAGTTAGATAGCAAAGGGGGCACTCAGATGAGTGCCCCCCTTGCTATTGATATCGGTCAAAACCCCGCTGTTGTTTATGGGATGGCTGAAGGAATTACACTACAATAGGGGTACTCAGTCGATCTAATTGCGAATTTCCCGTGAAGCCTTATGCAGACCATACGTGTTGCCCTTGCGGATGATCATCCGCTTATCCTCAAAATTGTACGCCAAGAATTGGCGCGAGCAGGTGATATCAGCATTGTATGGGAATCAGGGGCGGTCAATGATCTGTTGACATTGATCACCCGCCAAATGCCCGATGTCCTTATGCTAGATTTGTCGTTTTCAGGACACCCGTTTGATCCCTCTGCGTTTGTGCGCGATCTCAAGACGCGCTTTCCCAAGATTCATGTCCTCATCCTTACAGCTTACGATGATCCAGTGTGGATCGATGAATTGTTGTCGGTGGGTGTCAGTGGATATATCGTCAAAAGCGATGATTTTTCGTTGCGTTTGGTGGATGCTGTGCGGGCGGTGGCGCAGGGGCGCACCTTTCTTTCAACGACTGCCGTCATGGGGTTGATGGCGGCACGTCGCCACTACACCTTGACCGACCGTGAGCGTGCGATTTTGCGTTTGGCTACCCAAGGACACGCGAATGTCGAGATTGCGGGTACCTTGGGGATTTCACACGGCACTGTTCGTAATCACTTGTCCAACATCTATGCCAAGTTAGGGGTGGATAACCGCGATGCTGCTGTCCGCGCTGCCGAAGGATTGCGCGAACTGCCGCGTGCCAATGCCAATCAGCGTCACGAACTCCGCACACCCCTACATACCTTGATGGGATTAACACACATGCTCCATTCGCGTTTAACACGGCGGGGGGAACTTACACCTGAGGATGCCGAAGAATTAATCGCGCAAATCCTTGCCGAAGCCACCCGACTGGATCACCTCTTGGATGATTTGCTCAAATGACCCCGATCCTTGTGGTGGATGATCATCCGCCGGCGCGCTTTTTGATGGAGGCGATCATCCGTGATTTGACTGAATATGATTTGATAGCGGTTGGTTCGTGCGCCGATGCCCTGCGCGTCGCTCAGCAAGTGTTGCCCATGCTCTACATCATTGATCTGGAGTTGCCCGATGGCGACGGGCTAAGCTTGGGCAAGGCGCTGACGGCAGTGCATGATGCCCCGGTCATCATCATGTCCGCCTATGCTGATGCGGTTGTCGAGCAAGTTGCCGCTGCGGCGGTTTTTGCCTTCTTAAAGAAACCGATGATTCCTGATGATGTGGCGCGAACTATTGAACGGGCTATTGCCCGACTCGACTAATCTTCTTCCACCCGCGATTCAAGCCGATGCCGCCCGCCGAATTCGCCAGTATTGGCAGAGTCGCGGATGGCAACTGGTCTTGGGACAGGTGGTTTTGTGGGCAGCGGCGGTTTATCAACAAACGCCGTATGCGTGGGCGTATGGGGTGCTTGCGGGTGCTATTGGCTTCACCTATCTGGTCGGTTGTTTGGGACGGTATACGGTTTTTTGGTTGCTCTGCACCATCGCAATTTTTAGCTTGCAAGGGCTGGTCATCAATGACTTGGGGGGAGTGACGGCGCTAACGACCTTGATCCCATATACCATCAGCGCCATGTTATTGAGCGGGCGCGACCGCAGTTTTGTGCAAATGGGCTGTATCCTCGCGTTTTGGGGGGTTCTGATTTTTGAAGTGATCGACTTTTCCGTGCGGTTGTCGCCTTCGCGCTCGATCCACGTCAGTTACAACATCCTGCTGGCGGCGTTTACCTTTCAAACTTTGCGCTTCCTCAGTCACTTGACAGTCGATATGAGTACCGCGCATGTTGCCGAAGAAATGCGCCTGCAAAGCCAACACTTTTTGGCGCGGGTCAGTCACGAATTGCGCACACCATTAAATTCTGTTCTCGGTTTTGCTTATCTTCTGCGGCGTTCGCCGATGGCAGAAACGCCACAGAGTTACCTCACCCAGATTATTGAAGAGGGGGAGCATCTAAATCGTTTGGTGGGGGATTTGCTGGATCGGGTACGGTTGGCGACTGGGGAGTTCGTCCTCGACCTTAAGCCTTGTGACTTGAACCGCTTGTGTCAAATTGCTGTGGATGAGTTGCGCTTGCAGGTCAGCGACGGGGTTCAGCTTAGTGTGTCTTTGGACGAAACTTTGCCCACTGTCTTTGTGGATCACTTGCGCCTTCGCCAAGTTATTACGAATCTGCTGTCCAACGCCATCAAATACACGACTGCTGGACAGATCACGGTTCGCACCTATGCCCGTGCGGATCGCGTCTGTATCGAATTTCAGGATACCGGGATGGGTATTCCCGAAGCCCAACGCCATTTGGTCTTCGTCGCGTTTGTGCGATTACAAACCGACTTGCCAGGGACGGGGCTAGGGCTAGATATTGCGCTGCAAATTGTTCAACTGCATGGTGGCAACATCGATTTGGTCAGCGAGGTGGGGGTGGGATCAACGTTTACGATGGTGCTGCCCGTTGCTGAACACCCCATTTCGTCCTCTACAAAGCCTACCAAGACTCCCTCAAATTAGACGTTTGTCATGCATTGTTTAGGATGCGCGCCTATCGTTTCGATGGGCACCATCCCCTATGCTAAGCAAATCGTGTTGATGGCTTAGGGATAGGGAGGCATAAATGGAGACCGATCATAGTCAAAGAGCGTTAACGATCACAACATATGGGGGGTGCGCGTTGGTCGTCACCTCGATACTGGTTTTGGTGCGTGACCTGCAATCCCCATCATTTTTGATCCACGCGCTTATGCTGCTGTCACTGGTGGGTATGTTTTGGGCGCTGAGCGCATTTACCCGACGGCATGGTACTGCACCGCTTGCCGCTGACGGTTTCGGGACGGCAGCATCATGGTTGCTTGCCGTCACCCTCATCCACTTAAACAACCAACGTTGGTTATTGCCGGATGCGCTGGAGTCGTCGTATTGGCTGGTGGCGTCAGTCGTGGCGGTGGTTGCGGTTTTGTGGATGGCGGCACACACACGCTTGTTGTTGATGGTACCCGTCGTTTTCCTATTGCAGATCAATTTATTTTCGTCAGCATTGGCGGTGGGCGGCTTAAATGTGTTGTGGCAGCCGTTGAGCTTGACGCTTTTGGCAGGATTATGGATTCTGTGCCCTGTGTGCGATTCGTTTTGGCGTGCCGCTGCCCGCGTTAGCGGTGCCATTTTGCTGGCGTTCTTGGGGGTATTCGTTTTGTGGTTGCCCAATACGTTACCAATAGTGGCGGTGGCGACATGGTTCATCAGCGCGGCACTCTTTTTAGAGATCGGTGTCCAAAGCAAAAAGGGTATTGCTTTTCACATCGGGGCATGGGTGGCGACTGTCGCATGGGTATTGGCGTATCACTTTTGGCTGCATGATCCAGCAGTTTTTGCGTTGTGGTTGGCGGTACCACCGCTCGTGGCATTGTCCATTGCCCGCTTGACCCGCACGCACCGGAAACGGTTCCAAAAAAATGGGGTGTCGGATATTACCTTGGCAGTGGTGCGGTGGGCGGCGGCAGATATCAGTATTTTCTTAAGTGGAGGGATGCTGGTTTGGTTGGCGCTCCATTTGCCCATCATCGACTCCGGTTTCATGATCCAAACGCTGATCGTGATCGTGGCATTGTGGTTGGCGTTGGGTATCGAGTATCGGTTGCCGGTTTTTGTTCACCTTGCACTCTATGTCGCGCCCTTCCCTCTATCCCTCGCACTTCTCTACGCCCATGTGATTTTTGCGCAGAGCATTTTTATGGGATTGGCATGGCAGGGCGGGGCGTTGCTCCTACTGCTGTTCGGGCATGGGCTGGTGCGTCAATCAAATGCTTTGCGCACGCCATTTTTCATCGTTGGCTATGGCTTGCTCTACGGGGCGGTGCTATTGGCGAATGCCGCGACCCTGCCGCTGAGTTTGGGTTTCGCCCTTGTCGTCTCGCTCGTTACGGCAGGGGTTGTCTTGGTAGGCGGACACCCGGTTTGGATGGCGCTCGTCCGCCATCTTGCCCCGCCGGATCAGCGTGCTTTCGCTCATCGCCAACTGAGCAACGCCTTTTTGTTGATGGGGGCGTGGTTATCGGCAATTTGGGTACATGTTTTATTAGGGGCTGTCGGCTTAACAGCGGCACAGCAAGGGATGGGCTTGGTGCTGCTGTCGAGCCTGTGGTTCATGTTCGGATGGGTGTTAGAACGGGTGCCCAAAGCCGTCGCATGGCATGTGTACAGCGCCGGGTGGCTTTTGTGGGGGACGGGCTTATTGCTGGTCTTTTTCTCGCCTACCGAGTCGATCATCACGGCGATTTTCGGTTTGATCGTCAGCACCGAAGAATTTAATCGGGTGCGCCGTCTGCATTGGTTGCCCATCGTCACGTTTCAACTGACCTTCATCGCCCTGCAAATTGCATGGTTGCTCAAATTGCCCTCGGACGCGGTGATTGCGATGGTCGGCGTTTTGATCTTCTTTGTGAGCTGGTGGTGGCAACCGCGCTCCAAACAAGCAGGACGGATCACCGAAGGCTGCGCATGGTTGGTCATCGGTGGGACATGGCTGTTGGGACGCCAAAGCCTTGTCCCCTCGGTCAGTTTGACGCTCCTACTATTTATCAGCCTTGTGCGCCACCGCGATTGGCACCTTATCCCGATCTTGGCGATCAGTTGGGGGATGTTATTGCGGGCGCTAGGCATTGACTCCGTGCTGTTGCAAACGATGCCTGTTGCCGCTCTCTTGTTATTTTCCGCTGTGGGGCATCCTCGTTTAAGTGGGATGCTGGAGTCTGCCGGGATTGTCATGATGTTGACCGGAACCATGCTTTATGCACAGCAACTCGGCTTTGCCGCACTTTTGCCGAGACTCGTAGTGATGGCGGCAATTGCTGGTTTGCTATTCTATGGTGTTTTGAGAAAACGGCGTCGCTCGGTCGTCGTTGGTGCCGGTGCAGCAGGTTGTGGTATTTTATACGCCGCTGTCAGCGTCAATCCTTGGATTGTGCCGCTGTTTGGTGGGGTGATCCTGATCGGCGCGTCGCTCTTTGTGGAAACCCAACGAGATGGGGCGACGCGCCAATTGAACCGCCTAACACAAACGTGGAGTCATTGGCGTTAGCGGCGTCAGAAGCTATACCGATGGCGTGAACGGTATTCCCGCGCGGCGAAACTTGTCTTCGACTTGGAGGCGGGTGTCTCGGAAGGATAATTCAAGATATGGGAAGACGAGCCATGCCGTCATCAAGCCAAACATAATACCCGTCGCCACCCTAAACGTGGGTAACGTTTCACGCGGTTCCCAAAGTGAAAAGGGGGGATAACCCAGCATTTGGCTGAAGCCATCAATGCCGATGGGGACAACCCCCGCAAATACGTACAACAAGAGTGGGATGGGGCGTAACCGCCGGCGTATAAATGGGATGCTATAGATGAGTCCGCCCAAGAAGATCGCCGCATAGATAGCGACATCGCGTTGACACAAGGTGGTTTTATAGCCCATCCTTGATGAGCCGAAAAAATCTTTGGAGGCGAATTGCATATCGAAAGACCATAATGCCGGATCAAAATCCTCGACCGTCGCAAAACGGCTTTGCCCCGGTCGTCCCACCCAATTTAGGAGGGCGGCGTCAAATTCGGGGGAATTGGTGATGTAATCTTCATAGGAGGCAAGTTCGCTGCCCGCAATCGCGCGGGGGTAAGCGGATTGCTCCCCAAATAGAAAAAATGACCGGAAGGCAAATTGGTGACAAAATGGACCGTACACGAAATACAGGACGCGCGCTGGTGCGGTTACACCCGCCGCCATCAACACCGGCGCGACCCAGGGCAACGCTGCATAAAGACCAATGACCACCAGCGCAGCGCGCAACCAGTGTCGTGATAATTGAAGCACCCAGCGGTTCAGGCGCACGGCAAAACTTTTTCGGGTTTCTCGTTTATCGGTCATGCACCCTTGCTTTCAGGTTATTCGAGCGGTTGTATGGCGTTGCGCAGCGTTGCTTCATCGGTTGCCCCAAAGAAGATGTGCGTGATTTTACCATCAGGCGCGATGACATAGGTAGAGGGTTGCCCGCGCAAGGCGTAGAGACGGGCGATCTCGCCGGTAGGGTCGAGCGCTAGATCAAACGTGAGACCAAAAGTTTGTCCCCATTGTTGCATCAAATCGCGCGATTCGCCGACGTTGACCGCGATGATATGAACATCGGGGTTCGCGTCGCTTAAGCGCTGAAGTTCTGGCATTTCGACGGCACAAGGGGCGCACCATGTCGCCCAAAAATTAATGATAAGCGGTGATCCCAGAAGCGTCGCGCTATCGATTTGACCCACGAGCGTGTCGGCAATAAAAGTTGGGGCGAAGGCACCGATCTCCGGGGCTTGGCGGACGCCATCAGCGGTTAAGCGCCCAGAATAGAGCGACCTTTCCGGCAGACTGGCGACCCCTACAATGAGGAATGCCCCCGCCCATGCGGCAATTGCGCCGATGAACCAGCGCCACTGCTTGGCTGTTGCCCAAACTTTAGGAAGCGAGGGCATCATCAATCAATACGCCAATCTGGTCGGTCGTCAGCGCGCCGAAATGTTGGGCGATAATCGCACCGTCCCGATTGATCAAAAAGGTGCTGGGGTAGCTGCGGACGCCGTAAGCACGTTGAATTGCCCCTGTTTCGTCCATCAAGAGTGGGAAGCTGAGGGCTTGCTCCAAACGGAAACCGGTCACATCCTCGACCGTCTCTTGGTTGTTGACGCCCACAATGACGAGACCGTCTTCGCCATAGCGGGCATAGGCGGCTTCGAACGCGGGCATTTCGATACGACAGGGACCGCACCATGTCGCCCAAAAATTAAGCAGCACCACCTTACCGCGATAATCTTCGAGGGTGACGGGGTCGCCAGCGTCGTTGACCGTGGTAAATGCTGGTGCTGGCGTGCCGAGGATCGTGTCCGCTGCGAGTGCTTCTAAGGATGAGGATTCGCCATCGGGTGTGGGCAGTGTGCTGGATAGATCGAGGATCGAGGGGGGATCCGCTAAGGCGAGCGATTCTTCAGCGGGAGCGCTGGCGGCACTGGCGGTGGGCGCATTGAAACAAGCACTAAAATCCCCGACCATGATTTCGCCCTCAAACAGGCTGATGGTGCAGTTTTCCAGCCGATAGGAAAAATCTGCAAATTGATTGGCGAAATTTTGGCTGATGCTTTGCAAGTTGCCGCTGGCGACGAGTACGCCCATCGCTACGAGGAATGCCCCCGAAACCAATTCGATGGTATGCAGATGGCGTTGCAAGCGGCGTAAAATGCCTTGGGCACCATCCAATAGGATCGCCGCAAGGATGAAAGGAATCCCCAAGCCGAGTGAGTAGGCGGTCAAGAGTAGACCCGCTTGATTGACATCGCCGCCGGACGCCGCTAAGGTCAAGATACTGCCGTAAATCGGTCCGATGCAGGGAGTCCAACCTGCTGAAAAGATCACGCCCATCGCAAATGAGCTGAGATAGCCTTGATTTCCCTGTGCGATCATTTGGCGGCGGGTATCGGCATACATACGCGCTTGTAAGGATTGAATGACACTCGTCCAAAACTGCTGCGGTTGGCTGAATGCCCCAGCGGTGAAGAACCAGAGCAACAGAAAAGCGATGGCAGGAAGGGCGGGCAGCCAATCTTCAAAAATCCAGGTCATCAAAATGGCGCTAAAGGCTGCCAATGCGACCGCGATAAGCGGGCTATTGAGCAGGGTAGGACGCGCCAACAGGCGATTGAATACCGATGACAGCACGCCCATGAAGTGCAAGCCGAAAAAGATGATCAGCACGCCACCCGCACGGCTGATAACCCCTGTGACCAAGCTCAAGTTTTGCCGCCCGATCACGCTTACAAAGGCGGTGCCTAGCAAGCCGAGCGATACAAAAACGACCGCAAAACCGAGTACAAAGACGAGGCTATGGATGAGCGTACCGAAGCGCGCCCCTAGGCTAGTTTTTTGTAAGACGACGGTTCCGCTTTGAGCCGCCACCGTGTGGGTGATGCGTCCGCCCATGTAACCGATATAGGCGGGTACCAAAGGCAACACACACGGGGATAAAAAGGATACCAATCCAGCGATAAACGCCAGCGTATAGCTCAGATTCATAATCGCTCAGTTTCAGATTCTAGGGTGACGTGAATGAATATCTGATATTTTGCAGATGATTCCTCACTAGGGTAGCGCATAATTCTTAAACGATCATTACTGTTTCGGCGTGATGGAATATTGCCCGTGCAAAACTAATGGGTAGTTGCAGCGCGCAACCCGGCACGGTTGCCCCAAAACGATGATGCCAATAAACCCCGCTCATCACTGCTTCGTGCGCAAAAACAGTCTGCCATGGGGCACCATGGTAGTGGATGCCATTCGCGGTGATTGTTGTGCCGCTGTAGGTGCGTTGCTCAAGCGCATAGACCCCTGCGCTGATGAGCGGTTGCCCTAAGGCGATCTGCGCTTGTAAGGCGATACTGCCATCTTGCAAGAGGAGCGAGGCTTGATAGGCGCTGCGTTCAATGAGGACTATCCCGCTCGGTGAAACTGTCGCGTTGCTTACGGGTGTCCAGTCTTCGGCGCGTGACCAGCCGAGGATGTGGTGATCGGCGTCGGCAAGCGCGTACCAATGGCGATCAGCACTGGTGAGATGGTCGATGATCTGGCTTATGCCCCCAAAGCCGATGCGTGTGATGATCGGCGCGTCGGGCGCACACCAATGATGCACAGCGGTCGAGGCTTGGGTGACTTCCCCCCAAAAGGGTGGGGCGGTCAGGGTTGCCGCGGGATAAGGGACGAGGGGTTGAAGTGCCTGTCGCTGGATAAAGCCGTCGGATACCCGAAGCCATTGGGCGTGGGTCGCCTCGATGGGAAGGATGTCGTCTTCCCACAGGCGGCGGATGACGGGCATGGTGGTTCTCATCCCTGCGTAAATAGGCGTTGTTTGCAAGGCGCGCCCCCACAGCGAAGGGGGTGTGCCATCTGTACCATTGAGAGCAGTGGTTCCGCCGGGCACTGCCAAGAGCGAACCCGCGAGAGTGATGCCAAACGATTGGAAAAATGCGCGTCTGCTGAGCGGCATGATAAGGCTAACCTTCTGCGAAACGCAACTGTTGTGTGTGGTAGTGTTGTTCCCCGTTGGCGTCGGTCAGCCGTACCCGCAGTGATACCGAGTCGGAAGATGGGGGCTGCCATTCGCTTGACCAACTCACTTTCGTCCATGTATCACTGGGGGCAGAGTGGATCGTGACTGTTGACGGCATCCAGTCGCGGTGATCGATGCTGAGGGCGATATCGCGGATCGGGTAGGCGCTCAAAGCGCTACCGTGTAAGGAGGGCGCAACATTGGCGGGGTGTCTCGTCCCGTCGCTCGTCACGGTAATGACGGTGGGTAGTTGCCCCTCTAATGACCAGCCGCGTGTTTCCCAAAAACCCCCGCTAGGATGGTCGATCAGTTCAAGACGTTCCACCCATTTTACTTGTTTGTAGCCAGCAAGTCCGGGAATCAGTAAGCGTGCGGGTGCGCCTTCCTCCGGGGTGAGTGTGCGCTCATCGGCATCGAAGGCGAGGAAGCACCCCGCTAAGGCGTTTAAGGGCAGCACCGCAGCATAGCCATCCGCAGCCCAAAAACGCGCGTATCGCGCCTGTTCGCGCATCGAGATTTGGCTCAGCAAGCGACGCAAATGAATACCGCGCCAATGGCGTTGTGGGGGTAGCTGCTGCAAAGGGGTGGGGGCGGCGCAGACCAGCGGCAGCGTGAACGCAACAGTGGGAAGGGCTGTCAGTTCTTGAAGCGACCATGCCAATGGATGGTCAACCCAACCCGTGATACTAAAACTCCAGTATCGGGGGTCAACGAACGGGGTGGACGCAACCTGTTGTTTGGGGTTTCCACTCATTGTTCAGAAACGAAGCCGCTTGATTTGGGAATGTCTGGATTCACTTGAGGGTAGCGGCTTCGACGCATTTTGCGCCGCTGCTGCCGATAATGGTGCTGTGGCGTGTGCCGGCTGGGATTTCGATGCGGTCACCCGCGCGCAATTTGACTCGTTCATTGGAGTCCGCTAGGGTAATTTCGATCACGCCTTCAATGACATACATGACTTTACTATAGCCATGACTGCGAATCGCATAACGATGATTGGGTTTATTTTCCCACGCATAGGGGCGTAGCCCTTCACGCTGCATCTGCCGTGTGATCAAAGAGCTGGTCGGATGCTGACCGCCCGTCCAACGAACGACGCGAACTACTTCTTGTTGGATTGCCATGTATTACGACCTTTTAACTTCCGTAATGTTCTGGTACACCGCGCGGCATTGTAACCCACTGCGGAACGAATGCAAAGCCCAATTTTGTGGAAATATGACTTTTGGGCAGAAAGTCAAGCGTCCTTAGGAGGAAAATCGTCATTCTTTAGGATGATTGTCATCACAAAAACTGGTGGCGATCAATTGTGAGAGCAGTGCCTCCTCTTGTTCCCAATTCTGAATTTCATCGTCCAACCATGCCGTTTTGAGACGATCTAATAGCACACTAAAACACCGACTGGGGCGTAAGCCCCGCGCTTGCAGACTATGCCCATCAGCAATGGGGCGGATGTATTGCCATGTATTGGCATAGCGTGAGATTTGGTCTTTGGCATTGGGATCGTCAACCATGATCCAGCCCGCAATCAATGCCAATGGCGATATCTCATTCAATAAGCGCACGATTTGGCTAGGGCGTGTCGCTGGGGCGGCAAGGAGCAATTCATTTTGGAGGATGCGCGCCACCTGCATGGCATCGGTTTGAACGGTCTTCCCGAAGATCAGGCGCTCGATCAGGCGCATCATAGACTCTGTTGGGTGCGATGCCAAGACGATGAGCCAGAGGACAGCACTGATTTGTCTGTCGGTCGCTACCCATAAGGTGGGTAGCTCTTTCTCAAAAATGGCAGTTGTCGCTAGGGAAGTGTATGCTGATAACGTCGTCGTGACGATGAAATCGGGGTGAATCGCCGCTAGAATATCACGTTCTTGCAGTAGCGCCAAACTTCCCGCAGGGTCGCGTTCGCGCAGCAAGAGTGTCAATTCATTCCGCACCCGTTCCCCAGTGATGCGCCGCAGCATTGGCAGGGCGATCTGAATGAGTTCGGTGGTGCGAGCCTCGATTTGGAAACCCAGCCGCCACTCAAAGCGAACGGCACGCAGAATACGAGTGGGGTCGTCGACAAAACTGAGATTATGCAGCACCCGCAATACGCGGCTTTGCAGGTCATTTAAGCCGCCATAAAAATCTAGCAAGCGCCCGCGTATGGGACTGAGTTGTACCGCTAAGGTGTTGATGGTGAAGTCGCGACGCAATAAATCGAGTTTTATCGATCCATTGTACACGCTGGGTAGGGCGGTTGGGTGTTCATAAAATTCATTGCGCGCCGTCGCAAAATCGATCCATGTGCCCTCATTGGGGGTATCGGGCGGTAAGTTGAAACGCCATTTTGCCGTGCCGAACGGTCGGAAGCTAGTCACATCGCCGCCGAATTCCGCCGCTAAACGGGTCGCAAAAGCAATTGCATCACCTTCGACCACAAAATCCAGATCATGAGTCGGGCGTTCCAGTAGCAAATCGCGCACTACGCCGCCAACGAGATATACGTTGAGATTCTGGCGTTGGGCGACCGTCGCGATGTGATCGATGATGGCAACCGCCGATGCGCCAAGATTATCGATCATCTGATTGGTAGTTATTTGCGCTGGTTCTGTCGCTTGGCGGGGGTGGTTTTGCGCCCAATACGTGATCAAGTCGGTGCGCGTCACAATGCCAATCAAGCGACTGGCTTCGTTGACAACAGGTATTTGACCCCATCCACTGGTGACGATGCGCTGTTCTAGTTCTGGGATGGAGGCAGTTTGCAAGATGGTGATCGTCCCTGCGCTCATGACTGAGCGTACCGGCAGATGGGCAAGGTCATGTTCGACCGCGCGATCCATGTCCCGCCGTGTGAGTAAGCCTACGACGACTTCGCCCTCAATGACGGGGTAGCCTTCATGCCCGATGCGACGCAAGCGGCTCACTACTTGTTTGAGTTCCGTCGTCGCATCCACTGTCTGCACGCCCAAGGACATGATATCTGCCACGCGCGTGGCGGGTTGGGTGGTTAGGGTGAGTTGCCGCCATAAAGTTTCGACCGCTTCGTTGAGGCTCATCCCTTTGACCGGAGCGGCGGCGGCGCGTCCGTGCCCGCCACCCCCGAAGAAGCGTGCAATTTCTCCGGCGTCAATAGCGTCATCTGTCGAGCGACCGACGAGTTGAATAATGCCCGACATCTCGATCAGCAGAAAGAGCGCCGTCGGGTCAAGTAGGTCGCGCAAACGGTGGGCAACCATGCTCACTTGGTCGATATAGTCCTCTAGTGAGGCAGTGCCAAGAGTCACCCGATAGCCTTGAATCAGGCGGGTATCGGCATTTTGTACCAAGCGCTCCAGCAATGCCTGTTGGCTATCGTTCAGCATCGGTTCCAAAAAGCGGCGTACATGATCCAGCACCGCGCCTTGTTCCAGCAACCATGCCGCCGCGTGAAGATCGCGCGGGGTGGTTTTGCGATATGCTAACGAGCCGGTGTCTTCGTAAATGCCAAGTGCAATCAGGGTGGCTTCTAGCGAAGTTAAGAGGGGGGGAGACTGTAACCGCTGGAGATGCTCGACAACGAGGGTCGTTGCCGCGCCCACTTCTTCAATTTGGGCGGTCTCGTGAATTGTCGGTTCTCCAGATCGGCTATGATGATCGATGATGTTGACGACGACGCTCGCGGATAGTTTTTTGATCTGAGGTAGGCGCTGTGTATCGACTAGCGTCACCCGTGCGACTTCTGCGAAGGGCACTTGGGCGCGCTCGATGAAAGGCAAGCCATTGCGATAAAGCATCCAAAAGTCTTGGACATTGCGATTGAGGCGTTCTGGCAATACGGCTAAGGCTTCAGGATAAAGCTTGGACGCCGCCAACAGCGCCCCTACCGCGTCAAAATCAGCGTTTTCGTGACACAGAATGATGTGCATCATCATGGGGTTGCCGGCACAGGAAAACCCTGTGCTGTGAAGCGCAGTTGAATTTCGGGCGAGGCACGATAGCTGATCGGGAGGGAGTAAAAATCAACCATCAGGGCGCTAGGGGGAATCTCTATCATTTCAGGTGACAAGCTCGTCAGCCATAGGTGAATGCTGGCGGGTTCAGGCGTTGCTAACGGGAGCATATTCCCAGTGCGCTCCTCAATTCGCAAATGAATCCCATGCGTTTGGGCAATCTCCGCAAAACGCGCCACGTCGGGGACATAATCCGCCCGTAGTGTTAAATTCACACCGTCGGGAAAACCAGCATTCGCCAGGTCAGATCGCGTATTTTGCCCTGTGATCATGCCTTGCTGATTTTGGAAGATGGCACCGGGCAAGGATGTACTGCCCTCGAACTCAACCGATGCTAAGGCGATTTGAATGATTTGACCGACAACAGGGTCATCCAGCGGCGGAATGTTGGTATTGAGGAGTAACCGCACGGTAAACGCTTGTGGAGTGCGAATCATACCTGTATGTTCCCCAAAATCGATCACGATATCGGTATCCATGAGGGTGTCGATGTTAGGCACAATCAAAACGTCTACGGTATCCCCAAATCCCTGTCCCAATCCTAAAAAAGGGGCGATCCGTTGGGTGAGTGCATAACGCAATTTGGGGGTAGCGCTGGCGTCTGGGGTAGCTGTGTCGGCGATGATGCCGACGGGCAACGGAGTGGCTGTGGGTTCACAACCGGTGAAGACCCACAACGCTACCGCTAAGATAACCCATCTACACATTAGGCGAGAAGCCACGGTCCGATGATATTGCGCTGCCACATGCTGATGGATGTCGTCGCGTTAAAGAAACTCAATACCGAAAATGCAATCGCTGCATTGCGGTCATCACGTCCGCGCAATAGGGTGAATAGACCGGGCATGATCACCACCAGCCACGCCATGTAGAGATAGTAGGTCGTGATTCGTTCGGGGCGCAACCCTTGAAGCGTCATGATGACACCTATCCCCGTGATGACTGCTGCTAATCCGGTGATGACCGCTACCGCACCCCAAAAGTTGCCAGAGATCGATTTGTTGCGCAACGCCATCGTCATACTCCAAACACCTAAAGCGAAGGAGAACAAAATATGGCTGTTGAAGAAAATGCCGTGAATGATATTCAACGTGGCTCGTTTATCCTAGCTGACGAAAACTTGCACAAACAGAGTTTCGACCAACCAAAATGATATGATCAGGTTAAAGATGACTAACCCCTGAATTTGCATACTGCCGCTGGAGTCGATGACTTTTCCGCCACGCATATCCGTTTGGGAACGGAACAACATGCTGACCGGCAGCCCGATCAAGACGACCAAGCCAAGCCAAATTGGGAATATGCCTTGAATGATGGCAGCCAACAGGCAGCTTAACGCCAAGCCGATAGACAAGTACATCACGCGACGGGTGTTGGCTTGACCGAGGACGATGGCGGTGTTGTTCAAACCCGCCGCGACATCCATGTCATAATCGCGAAGTTGATTGTAGAGTTGTCCGTAGACGGATACCAAAGTCACGGCGGCGGCGACGAACCATACAATGCCGGGGCTGTCGTGATAAATGAAATAGCCAGCCAACAGGAGCAAACCGCTAAGCATCAACGAATGCGATACAATGTCGGTGACGGGCCAAGCCTTCAAGCGCACGGGACGCCATGAATACATGTGCGAGAGCAAAAGTGTGCCCAAACCGATGACCAGCACCCACCATCCGCCGAGCGCATACAAAACGAGGGTGACGAGGGCGACTAAACGGCAGGCAGCATAGCCCATACGGATGCTGACCCGCCCGCTGGTGACGGGGTTGCGGGCGGCACGGTCGGGGTCACGGGCATCATCGGGAGCATCTTCGATGTCATTGATCATGAAAGCATAGGCGACGGCGAGAATGTTTGCGAACGTGACGGCAATCAAACGCCAATCAAGGTCAGTGCCATTGGGACGCGCAGCGAGGAGCGCCCCGACGATAGTTAGCGGCACCACAAAAGGAATGTATTCCTTCCAGCGTGTCAATTGAACGAGACCAAAAAATGAGTCTGAATAAGAACCTGTTCGCAAAGCTATCCTCCAGAAATGACCACATGAGAACTCGGTGAGTTCATAGTAAGCATAGCATAACTCAACGCCGTGTGTTACGGTCTATTTACAACCTAGCCGTGAAGCCAGTGATGGCGATTAGGATTTTTTGGAACTTCTGCATGAACCAACTTTCGCGTTTTGTACGCTTCTGGTTGATGGGGTGTTGGGCGCTAAGTGCCTGTACGTTGGCACAATCCGCCGATTTATTGTCCCCCACGCCTACCCGTGTGCTTTTATCACGAAATAGCCTTATATCGACATTAGAACGGGATTTTTCCGCCGCGCCAATTCCCATCCCGCAACCAACTTCGACGCTCGAAAATACTGCTTGCCCGCCCACCGATGGATTGCCAACGGTGCGCCACCAGATCGAGGCTGTCATAGATTACGGCGATCACTCCGTAGCGGTCGAGCAACAAATCACATTTATCAATCGCACTGATGAGGCGCTGGATACGATCCGCTTCGATATCGAAGCCAATCGGTTCGCCAATGCCTTTACGCTTTATACCGTGACCACCCCTCATTTTGAACTGATGGATGTCAATGGACGCCAGATGACGCTCGAACTGACGGAGGCACTCCTACCCGGGTGTACGCAAGATATCGGGTTGGAGTTTCAACTGGTGATCCCCGCCGTGACTTCTGGGATTAGTGGCTACACCGGATATTTTAGTTACAGCAATCGCCAACTCAACTTAGGGCATTGGTTGCCGACCATTGCCGTGTATCGGGATGGGGAGTGGGTGACGCATGATGTCACAGTGATTGGTGAGCAGACCGTCTCTGAGGTAGCAGACTGGGATGTGCGCTTGCAGGTGACGAATGCGCCCCCCAATATCGTGGTGGCAGCACCGGGGGACTTGCTGGAAAGTGCGGATCAAGTGTGGCGTTATGCTATGACTGCGAGTCGTGACTTTTCGGTCAGTATGAGTCCGTTTTTTCGTCAGGAATCCGCGATCACTGAGGCGGGGACGAAGGTTGAAATATATTCGTTTGACAATGCGATTGTCAATACGCCCGCAGGGCAGGTGGATGGTGCCGTCCAAGCGCTTGAGGCAACGGTACAAAGTCTGAATCACTACAGCGACCTGTTTGGGGAATACGGCGCAGAGCGATTTGTTGTGGTTCAGGGTGATTTCCCCGATGGCATGGAATTTAGCCAATTGGTATTTGTGAGTGATGCCTGGTTTCGCACTAATCCCGGTACCCCAGAATCGTATCTTACTATCATCACAGTACATGAAGTTTCGCACCAGTGGTGGTATGCCCGCGTCGGCAATGATCAGGCATTGACGCCGTGGCTAGATGAAGCGCTGGCGACTTATAGCGAGTATTTGTTTTACGAGGAATTTTATCCCGATCTAAAAGATTGGTGGTGGGGGTTCCGTGTTCAAACCTTCGTCCAACCTGGGTATTCCGGCAATCGCGTCGATAGCACAGTCTACGAATTCGCGACGATCCGCGAGTATATCAATGCCGTTTATTTACGAGGTGCGCTCATGCTGGATCGGTTGCGTGAGGCATTGGGGACAGATGTATTTATCGCATGGTTACGCGCCTACAGCGACTTGGGGACAGAACGAATCGTCACTTCAGATGATTTGTGGGGATTGTTAAGCGCTGAACAATTGACGCAAATTGCCCCGATCCGCGCACAGTTCTTGAGTGCATCCTAAATAGCTAAGCGTATCGTGGGGAATTTGCTCTATCAAAACAGTTGCGACTATTGCAAGGATGGTGCATAATTTCAAGCATACTGATTTTTGGTGACAGATGTTTTCGTTTCCTTTCGTTGTTGATAGTACGCAACCAGTGATTCAGCTTGTATAGGCGCGGTTGTTTTCGTTTTTGCCGAGCCAATGTTTTGCTTTCCTTAAACATCTCGTGGCTGTAACCCGATCCACTTAGTCATACGGATGGCAAGAGCCGATTTTTCTATGGTGATCAACTGCGTTATATACGCAGAGGTTCAACGCCCCCTTATGGGGTGCTGGCTCCAAATGCAGATTGCAACCCCGCGATCTGCGCGCACGTTTGCAGAGTTCTAGTTTAGGCATTGGTAAATTTAGGGAAGAACATAGGAGTTGATCGTGAAAATGAAAAGATTGGTCGTTTTTGTTGCACTTTTGCTTTTGACCACATTGGTAAGCTCAGTTTCCGCGCAAGACCCGGTTGAACTACGCATCACATGGTATGACGACGGCAATGAAGGGGTTGTGCTGCGCGATCTGTTGGATCGTTTTGAGGCAGAAAACCCGGGTATCACTGTGGTAGTCGATACTGTCGCTTTCAACACCATCTTGGAACAACTGCCGCTTCAGGTCGAAGCCGGTGAGGGTCCTGATATGGCGCGTGTGACGGCGTTGACGAACGCAGTTTATCGCGAAAATTATCTCGATCTGCGCCCCTATTTGGCAGATGCCGCCTATTGGGAAGCCAACTTCCCGGCGCTCGTCCTCAATGCGATGCGTCCGGATGGCAATACCGATGGGATTTATGGGTTCCCCAATCAGTTCACGATCACGGGCCCTTACATCAATCGCACCCTGTTCGATCAGGCTGGTATTGAAGTCCCCACCGGTGATGTTGATTGGGCGACTTGGACTGACCTTGCCCAACAAGTGGCGGTTGCGACCGAAACCCAATATGCTGTCGCGATTGATCGTTCGGGACATCGTGTCGCCGGTCCGGCAATCAGCAATGGCGCGGTATATTTTGATGCTGATGGCAACTTGACAATTGACTCCGAAGGTTTCCGCGCGACTGCCGAAGTCATCAAAGGCTGGCACGACAATGCTTTGACCCCAAGTGAAGTTTGGTTGGGTGCGGGTGGCAGCTATGCGGCGGCGGCTGATTTCTTCATCAACGGACAGTTAGTGTTGTACATGGCGGGTAGCTGGCAAGTCGGTCGTTTCTCGGCGGATATTGGCGACACCTTCGATTGGCAAGCGATCCCCAACCCGACCGGCGTCGGTGGCAGCACGGGTATGCCCGGTGGTACTGCTTTCGTCGCTTTCGCCAGCACCGAACATCCTGAAGAAGTGGCGCGCGTGATGGATTTTCTGGTTCAAGAAGACGTATATCGCGAATTCACGGCGCGTACTCTGTTCATCCCTGGTCACACTGGTCTCGGTGAGATCGAATATCAGACGGACAGCGAACTGGCGCGGGCAGCTTTGAACAGCTTTGGGGTGCAAGTACCCAATATCGCGGACATGGCGTACCAATTGAACTTCCACCCGTTGAACACGGTCATCTTCAACGAAACGCGCGACCGTTTGACCCAGTGGATGATCGGTGAATTGACGTTGGATGAAGCTGTTGCCCGTATTCAACAGGCATACGACGAAGCGTCGGCGTCCTAAAGCATCCCTAGACTAGGCTGAAGGTACTGCTTTTTCCTCAGCCTGCTGTTGTTTACACCAATTGTATAGAGTGTGTCACCTGCTCAGGGGCGTGTGTAGATGGTTTGCCGCGTCCCTGAGTGTCTATTCAAGATAAGTTCATGAGATCGTGGAGGGGTAAAAATGGATGATTTCACGATGCCGATTCAGCGGAGACGCGGACTAAGGGAGATGATCCTGTTTTTGATTTCATCCGTTTTCCTTTTCTTCTATCACGGGTTCACGAACCTTATCGATAGCGTAATGACGCCGCTTCAGAATCTCATCGGCACAAAACGGATGGCATACGTTTTTGTACTGCCTAATTTACTTGTTTTTGGCATATTTATATTGCTGCCTATGATTTTGAACTTTGGTTATGCTTTTACAGGGGGGACGGCGCTCCGCTTGGATGAGCGTCCATTTATCGGGTTGGAAAACTTCAACCAGTTATTTGCTTGTGAGGATTTCACCAATCCCAATACCTGCGTCGAAGATCGATTCTTGCGCGCGGTTTTCAATACGACCATCTTTGTGATGTTTCAAATTGGGTTTATGGTGGTGATTTCCCTCGTCACGGCGTTGGCATTAAATCGCAAGATTGCTTTCCGCGCCTTTTTTCGAAGTGTCTTCTTTTACCCGGTCTTGCTTTCGCCGGTGGTGGTGGCGCTGATCTGGAAATGGATTCTGCAAAATGATGGGTTGCTCAATGCGATTCTCGTGGCTTTGGGGGGAGAACGCATCCCGTTTTTGCTCAGCTCGGACTGGGCGCGTTTTTGGGTGATCATCATCAGCGTATGGGCACAGATGGGATTTTACACCTTGATTCTGCTGGCGGGCTTGCAAGCTATTCCGTCAGAATTATATGAGGCGGCGGATATTGACGGCGCAACGAGCTGGCAATCATTTTGGGGTATCACCTTGCCGCTGTTGATGCCCACCATGTTGGTGGTGCTGGTCTTGTCATTGATCCGTGCAGTCCAAGTGTTCGATCAAGTGTATGCCTTTACCAGTGGCGGACCGGGTACTTCGACGCTTTACATGGTGCAGTACATCTATGGCACCGCTTTCGCCAATCAAACCCGTGAGTTTGGATTAGCGGCGGCGGCATCGGTTGTGTTGGCGGTGGTGCTGCTCGTCTTCACCCTTGTGCAACTGCGCTTAGGGCGCACTAGTTCGATTTCTTAGAGAGGGGAGACCTCCACCATGATGACTGTATTGAATTTTCTGACTGGCACACGGGGCAAAAAACGCCTCCAGTCAAGTGACTGGATCACCTATCTCTATTTGACGCTCGGCACCGTGATGATGTTTGGTCCGATTTTGTGGTTGATCTTGTCGTCCTTCAAACCAGCGGCAGAACTAGTGAAATTTCCGCCCACGCTGTTGCCCTATCGTCAAGATACGGCGACGGTGGTGGGGTTTGACGATCCGCTGCCGTTGTACGTGGTTGAGATCGAGGGCGTGACAAGAACGCTGGCACAAGTCCGGCGGGTAGGTATCGAAGCATTGATGATCGATCCCGCAAATCCACCCGATCCGTCCGATACCGATGCTTTTATCCGCGTGAACATCAACGACCGCGAACCGATTCAATCTATCTATTTTGGGTTGGAAAATTATACCGATGGCGTGGCGCGTTTTAATTTTTGGACATACCTTTGGAATAGTGTCGTTGTCACCATTGGCGCGACGATTCTGACGTTATTCATCAATAGTTTGGCGGCGTTTGCATTGAGTAAGTACGAGTTCCGAGGTCGGAATACGATCTTCCTCGTCACGGTGGGCACCTTGATGGTGCCGCTGTCGGTCATCTTGGTGCCTGTTTTTCTCGTGATTACTGAAATTGGGTGGAACAACAACCTGCTTGGGGTGATCATCCCCGGCGCGGCAACACCTACAGGGGTGTTTTTGCTACGCCAGTATATGCTCACCATCCCTGACGAACTGCTCGACTCGGCACGGATTGATGGGGCGAGTGAGTGGCGTATCTATCTTGAGGTGATTTTGCCATTGGCTCGTCCGGCACTAGCGGTGCTGACGATTTTCTCGGTAATGTGGCGCTGGAATGACTTTTTGTGGCCCCTAATCGTCTTGAGCCGCACAGAACTGTTCACGTTGCAAGTTGGTTTGAACTCGTTTCAAGGGGAACTGCAAACACAGTGGCACCTGATCCTTGCCATGACGGTATTGACGCTGTTGCCGATCACATTAGTGTTTGCCTTCTTGCAACGGTACATCACGACGGGTATTGCGACAACAGGGATGAAGTAGAGGTGTGTAGATGTTGCCGTCGCTGGTGATTGCTGCTGATTGGAGCAAAGACCCGAAGAAATGCTGGATGTGCATCACGCAGTTAGATGCCAACGGGACTTATAAGGCGCAGGCACCGAGTCTGGTTCCAAGTGATTTTGCGGCTTGGCTGGTAAGCCGTGTCGTTGACGGTGATTGCATTGTTGTAGGCTTAGATTTTCCGATAGGGCTACCCTTTGAATATGCGCGCCTCGCTAACCTCAGCAATTTCACGGACGCTTTGCGTGATTTTGGCATGGGGCACTGGCAGCAGTTTTATGAAGTTGCTGCCACCGCTGCCGAGATTTCGTTGTACCGCCCATTTTATCCAAATCGTCCGGGCAACACCCAAAAATCTCACTTATATGAAGCGCTTGGCACGTCCGCTCTATACCGAATATGCGACCAGAAAACTGTAAATCGAAATGCGGCGGGAGAAATCTTCTGGACACTAGGAGCCAAACAGGTTGGCAAGGCGGCTCTTCATGGATGGAGGACATTGATTCAGCCCTTGTTGGGGACAATGGGGGAAAAACTCAAGTTGTGGCCCTTTGCCGGCGAATTATTTTCGTTGTTCGCTCCTGATACACTGGTGCTTGCCGAAATTTATCCAGCAGAGTTCTATCATCATGTGGGCATTCGTTTGCAAGGGCTGAGCAAGCGTAAGCGCCTTGATCGTTTGCAAAACGCCCAACCCATGATCGATTTTGCGAACGGGATTGGCGTTTCCTTGTCGTCAGAAGCATTAGGGGTGATCAACGATGGCTTTGGGATGGATCGACATGGTGAAGATCGATTTGATGCTTGTGTCGGGGTATTGGGAATGTTGAACGTCGTCCTCAAAAACCGCGATGAGGGTACGCCTGATATCCCTAAGGTGCGTACCGTCGAAGGTTGGATTTTGGGGCAGGCATACTCCGGCTGAGTCGTTATTTTAGAGCAATAAGCGCACGCCGATGAGCAACAGTAAAACGAGGATGAGATCGCGAAAAAGGCGCTCGTCCACCCGTGTACTAATTTTGAACCCCAATGTCGTAGCGATCAGCAGCAGCGGGATCGCCACCAGCGCGAAGTATCCCCACACGGTCGGCGTCATATGCCCAGAAAGTAAATGTGCCCCTGCGACCATCAAGCTGTTGAACATCAATAAAAGTTGCATATTCGCTTTGAACACATCTGGTTGCCACTGACGGCACGCGCCGTAAATTGCGAGTGGGGGCCCACCTGTATTAAATGCGCCGCTTAACATCCCTGAGACGATACCAAACCCCACGCCCCAACTTTGGCGTTCAATGGTTGGCAGTTTGAGACGTGCCAACGAATACAAGGCATAACTCACCAAGATAATGCCCAAACCAGTGAGGATGATCGATTCGTCTAAACGGGTCAATGCGATGATGCCAATCGGTACCCCAATAGCGGCACCAATCATCGTTCGCCATACCGCATGGAATTGCAGGGCATGGCGATAACGGCGCAAGATGATGAATTGGAGTGGCAGACCCACAAGCGCCATCAACGCCCCTGCTGTGATCGGGTCGAGGATCGTGATCAGCAAGGGCATAGCGATGAGCGCTAAACCGAAACCTGTGATGCTTTGGGTGAGGATGGCAAAGAATAAAATAGCCGCGATTGGCAGGAAGCTAGGTAAATCCAACGCAGGTGACTTTCACTTAGGATGACAATGGTATTTGTACCTGACGGTTTTGGAGACGCGCCATGTGAAGACGGTCGCGCACGTGCTGAGGCGCGTCATGACGGCAAGCACAGTTTAACAGCAGTCTACTTTTAGGCGTCCCCTTGTTTCGGGCGATACTGGATCGCCTCGGCGACATGGGCGATCTCGATCAGGTCGGACTCGGCGAGATCAGCAATGGTGCGACTAAGTTTTAGGACGCGGTGATACGAACGGGCGCTTAAGTTCATCCGGCGGATCGCGATGTTGAACATTTGCGTGGCGTCGGCACTCATGATGCACAACGCTTGAATTTCGCCCACGTTCATGTCGGCATTGGCGAATAATCCCGTCCCTTGCAAGCGTTTGGTTTGGCGGGCGCGGGCGGATTCGACCCGACGGCGTACCTCGGCGGAGGTTTCGGCGCGGGCGGGATTCAGTAGTTTGTCGAATTGGACGCGCGGCACATCAAGGTGAATATCGATGCGGTCGAGCAGGGGACCCGATAATTTTGCCTGATAGCGGGCGATCATAGTAGGCGTGCAGGTACAGGCGCGCACGCTATCCCCAAAATAGCCGCAAGGACAGGGGTTGTGCGCCATGACCAACAAGAAGTTGGCAGGGAAGGTGAGCGATCCTTTGGCGCGGCTGATCGTGACGATGCGATCTTCAATCGGCTGGCGGAGCGCTTCTAATGTATGTTGGCTTTGCTCATTCACCTCATCCAGAAACAGGACGCCACGATGGGCAAGCGTGACTTCGCCGGGGCGGGGTACCGATCCGCCGCCGACCATGCCCGCCTGACTGATGGTATGGTGGGGCGCACGGAAGGGGCGTAGCCGCATGAGCGGTTGATCGAGGGGCAGCATATCGGCAACCGAATAAATGCGCGTCACTTCAAGCGCTTCCGCCAACGATAAGCGGGGTAGGATGCCGGGGATCGCCCGTGCCAATAAAGTTTTGCCGGAACCGGGCGGTCCGCTCATGCGCAAATTGTGATTGCCAGCAGCGGCGATTTCGAGGGCGCGCTTAGCGGTTTCTTGCCCTTTGATGTCGGCGAAGTCGGTCAAGCCAGCGGGCAGGCTTTCATCGGCGTCCAGCGCTGATAAATCAATCATATGGCGGGGGATAGGCTGGAGGTTGTAGAGGTGTTCGATCAGTTGCCCCAACGATGCCACCGGAATAACGGTGATGTTTTCGACAAGGGCGGCTTCGTTGGCGTCATCGGCGGGCACGAAAATGGTCTCTAAGCCTTGTGCGGCGGCTGCCATCGCCATTGCCATCACCCCTTTGACATGGCGCACACTGCCGTCCAGCGATAGTTCCCCCACGAACAACGATTTTTCGAGTGCGCCCATGGGTGCTTGATCGGTCGCTGCCAGCACCCCAATGGCGATGCCAAGATCATAAGCGGGACCTTGCTTAGGGAGGTCAGCGGGCGAGAGATTGACCACATACGTTTTGTTCGGAAATTGGAGTCCGGAATTTTTTATGGATGCCCGCACACGCTCGCGGCTTTCGCGTACTGCCGAGTCGGGCAGTCCGACGATGGTGAAATTGGGCAGGTTTCCGCGTGGGTTGAAGTCGGTTTCGACCTCGACAATTTGACCATCAATTCCGATGACCGCACAAGCATGGACAATCGCAAGCATAACTGCTCCGTT
>JBBRTY010000002.1:0-84517 GCA_038248285.1 Aggregatilineales bacterium | reverse complement strand
TCGATTGTAATACCGCAATACCGTAGTTAATGTCAAACACAGCGGGGCATCGCTGTGCTACCGGAGCGACGATAATACGAAGGGTCGCCTTCGCAGTCGTGTTGAGGGTAGAAGCCCCCGCCTTTAGGCGTGGGGAGTATGTCACAATTGAGATAGAAACGTCCTAAAACAGAAAGTGATGCCCATGTCCACACAAGTTGTCCCCAGCACCTCACTCGTGGCTCCAGATATCCCTAAACAGGTATTTGTTAATTTGCGCCGCTTTAACCTGATTATGGGTGTTTTCCACCTCATTCAGGGCATCGCGATGATCGCGCTCAGCTCAAGTTTCGCCATTAGCCTCAGCACGCTCTATCTGCGCGCTATCGTTGGCGATGGCACATTCAGCCTGGAGCAAAATCTCCAGCCTGCGGGTGACATCCCATTTGGACCAGCGGTTGCGCTATTTTTGCTCATGTCCGCCGTCGCTCACTTTTTGCTGGGGACGGTCCTGTACGAATGGTACGTCAAGAATCTCAAGCGCAACATGAACCCGGCGCGCTGGATTGAATACGCACTCAGTTCATCGCTGATGATTGTCTTAATCGGGATGCTGGTGGGTATTTATGACGTTTCCACACTCATCCTGATGTTTGGCTTGAACGCGATGATGAATCTGTTCGGATTGATGATGGAACTCCACAACCAGACTACGCCCAAAACGGACTGGACGGCATTCATCTTTGGCTGCATCGCCGGGATTATCCCTTGGATTGTGATCGCGCTGTATATCGCCGGCGCGGCGCAGTCGGTCAATACGGAAATCCCTGGCTTTGTTTACGCCATCCTCATCACGCTTTTCATCTTCTTCAACATCTTCGCGCTGAACATGTGGCTGCAATATCGCGGCATTGGACCGTGGAAGCACTACCTGTTTGGTGAACGTGCTTACATCATCCTGAGCCTAGTCGCGAAATCGGCGCTTGCCTGGCAAATCTGGGCGGGACAGCTTCAACCGAATTAAGTGGGAAGTTGAGCGGTTGAAGATGAATCCATACTCAATGAATCACGAAAGTTAAGTGCATCTTGAAGAAGTGACTTGGTTCGGTTAGGTTTTGGTCACCACAACCGCCAAACCAAACCAAGTCGAAGAGAATGATACCGGAATACGCGCTGAATGCGGAAGATGTACGCGGGATGATGGTGGATACGATTGAAAGGCACTTGAGCCTGAGAACGGAAGGGTATCGCTGCTCGACGGTGCAGACGATGAATTTGCTGCTGTCGTTCAATCCACGTCCCGAGCGCAGGTATGCCAGCGCCCGTCCGCCTGCCGGTGCCCACAAATGCTCCTGCGCTTTTTCGACGACCTGCCGCGTGGACTGTTGCCATGGCTCATCGGGTCGATGGGCGTTGCTCAGGGCTGACGGATGAAACAAAAATAAAACAAAGTATGACCCGTATAGCACTTTAGAAAACCTTATACAGCCAAAGGATATCGCCCCTCCCGCCCGTCCGCCCCTCAAAGGTATTTATTACGCCAATGTCAGATTAGCGACCCATTCGATGATTCTCCCCGTAGGGACGCGCCGTTGCGCGTCCCTACAATTCGGATATTTTTATAACGTGCGTATAATCTGACATTGGCGTATTATTCACCTATCCATGTGCTTAGGCTCAAAATCACGGATTGTAACTATGCACCCCTCACCCTAAATCCCTCTCCCCCAAAGGGCGAGGGACTTTCTACTGCGTTTCTCCCCTTCTCCTCTTGTGGGAGAAGGGGTCGGGGGATGAGGGGTAGCTGTGTAGTTACCACGGATTTTGAGCCTAAGCACATGGGTAGGTGAATAAATACCGTGATTCACTGAATTTAGTTTTCTACGGTTTGTTATGGGTCAAACTCTCGTTCATGCGTCAGCCCTGGCAATTGCTCATGCTGGGGTTTGCCAGTACAATTCATTGGTTTAGTCAACCCAAATTTGCTCATACACGGACAAAACTGCCCGATCCTTATGCTGACTCGTACCTACAGAATAGCCGATAAACTCGGCGTAGTCACCCTAAAAAGCAGTCTCGCGCTCATTGATATCACCCTTGATGGGATCAGTGTCATTTGGCGGGCAGTCTTCGCAGTTTTGCGATTGCTGGCGCGCGCGGTCTGGTTTGTCGTCCGCCCGATCTTGACGGTCATCGGCGGTCTGTTTTTTTTCCTATTTCGTCTCGTCTTTGGCACCGCAAAACGTGCGGGTGGGGGTGCGCTTCGGGGGAGCGGTACTGTCATGGCACGGCGGGCGGCGCGTGCTCAAATCGAGTCGAGCATTTCCGAAGATCCGCTGCGCTCCCAAAATCGCACGCTGAGTGGTTTGATCGTCGTATTGCTGGCGGTTTTGGTGGGCGTCGTGTTGTGGGCGACGGGGCAGGCGACGGAAACGAACACCCAACCGCTCAGTGTCGCGCTCGGCGAGGGCTTACCCGTCGCGGTCACCCCCACGAGTTTGTTGAGCGGCGTGCAACCGACGACCGCGCCAACGGCGACCAACTTGCCGGCGGGGCTAAGTGCGCAGGGGAGTATGGCGTATGTGGTGCGGGAGAAGGCACAGACCGATATTTTTGTGATGCCGATCAATGGGCGCACCCCGATTCGTCTGACCAACAATCCAGCAGATGATCGCGACCCGGCATGGTCGCCAGATGGACAACGATTGGCGTTCGCTTCGCGTCGCGATGATAACTGGGAACTTTACATTTACGATACCGCTACCGCCGAAACGCAACGTATGACGACCGACTTGGCGTTTCAAGCGGCACCATCATGGAGTAATGATGGTGTTTGGTTGACGTATGAAAATTATGTCGGGGGCAACCTTGATGTTTTTGTGTTGCGGGTCGATGGGTCGCAAGAACCGATCAGCTTGCCGAGCAATTCCCCGACTCCTGATTATTCCCCGTCGTGGTCACCGGATGGACGGCGGATCGCGTTCGTGTCGCTGCGGGACGGCAATCAAGATGTCTACGTCTTTAATTTTGACGATTCGTCGGTCATCAACGTGACCCGTACCCCCGAACGCGATGAAGATCATCCGGCATGGAGTCCGGATTCGCAATTTTTGGCATATACGGCGCTTGATGCGGGGCAACGTAAAGTGTTTGTGACTTCGCTAAGCGACTCCGTGACGCAAGTGATCAATATCGGCGGGGCACCGTCGTGGTCACCGGATGGGGGGAGTATCGCCGCGATGATCGAAAGCATCGATGGGGCGCAAATTGTGATCAACCCGTTCAGTAGTGGCGGCGCGGCGGCGATTTTGCCCGCACCGACAGGGGCGGCTCAAGTGACATGGACACGCCAACCCCTACCCCCGGCGTTGATCAACAGTGGTGGCTTGCCCGCTACCCTCAGTGAACCTTTATATGTCGAAGAAGAAGATCGGCAAGCGGGGGATCCGCCGTATCGCTGGAACACGATCCCCGGCGTTGAGGTCGAGTATGCTCTGCTGAGCGACCGGGTGAACGACTCGTTTACGTCCCTGCGTGAAGCTGTGAATAACCGCGCGGGCTGGGATGTGATGGGCAGTTTAGATGATGCCTTCTGGCAGATTGATCGCCCACGCCAGCCGGGGGCAGATGCCCGCAGTTGGTTGTTGACGGGACGCGCCTTTGCCTTAACGCGCAGCGGTATCAATGGGTTTCCGGCGTCGTTTGAGGTCATCCGCGAGGAAATTGGCGTGGAGATCTTGTGGCGTTTATGGGTGCGCGTGTCCGAAGATGCCCAACCGGGGCAGCTTGGGGAACCGTTGCGCGCTTTGCCGTGGGATTTTGCCAGCCGCACATCGGGCGATGTCGAGGCGTATGATCAAGGTGGACGCTTAAAAGAGAACGTGCCGAGCGGGTACTATCTTGATTTTACCGAGATCGCGCAGTCGTATGGGTGGCAGCGTGCCCCCGCAGGACGTGATTGGCGAGCCAATGCCAATACCATCAATTATTGGTTGTATGACAAGCGAGATGGACTGACATGGTTGGATGCGATGCGCGAATTGTATACGGAAGGTCAGCTTGGCGGTTTTGTGCCGACTGTCACGCCCAATCGCGAGGCTCCACGCCCGACCGCGCCCGCGCTAGAGATTCAACCATCGGTCGTGCCGGTGACTGATATCCCGGTTGCCGAGCCGACGGTAGCCCCGCCAGAGGTACCCAGTGGTGACAATTCTTTGTCGGGCTAAATGATGGTGTGTGTGTTCAAATTCAGGTAAAGGGGTAAGCTGTGCAGCGTGGTGGTAATGGTGGTATTTCCGCTTTGATCTTGGTTGTGATCGCGGTGGTCGGTTTTGGTGTGTTGTTGGTGTCTAACACCCAACCCGTGACGACTTTGCGCGTGATCGTCCCAACCGAGGCGCGCCCGACCGAAGCGCAAAATGGCTGGGAACGCATTTTGGAGGCGGGCTTTGGAAGTGGCACCACCCCGCTACCGACAATCGCGATCCCGACGCAACCGTTCGTCGCCCCGACACTGGCGCTTCCTGAAGGGGGGCAGAACGGTATTGCTGTCCAAGGCGCTGTTCAAGAAAGTGGCGCGAATGGCAATCTCCAGGTTAATGTCTCGACGCCGACGCCGCCGCCACCGACGGGGGCGATTCTTGCCACGCCTGTACCTTTGACGGCAATTGCGGTCACACGCCCGCCTCAACAATGGGAACCGCCGCCGTTGATTCCGCCGATATCGCGCGATGCTTTGGGGCGCGATCATTACTATTTCGTCCGCCCCGTTGATTCTAATGCCAATAATCGCGGCTTATTCTATTACCCCTATGGATCTGACGGTCCAGACAACAGTTATCGCATCCATTCCGGTTTGGATATGCCCAATGACATCGGTCAGACCGTGCGCGCCGCCGGGTCGGGGACGGTGATTTGGGCGGGGCCGGGTTTCCAAGACACCTTCAGTTATGGCAATACCGTCGTGATTCAACATGATTTCGGGTATGACGGACGGCGCTTGTATACGCTCTTTGCCCATCTTTCGGCAGTGCTGGTGTTGCAAGGGCAGTCGGTGGCACCGGGTGATCCCATTGGTCTGGTGGGCAATACCGGACGAGTATCGGGTCCGCACGTTCACTTTGAAGTGCGTATGAATGCGTCTACGACGGATACTGCGCCGGGATATGGCGAGACCTATAATCCCGTGTTGTGGATGGTGCCTTATGTCGGCACGGGGGTCATCGCAGGGCGGGTGACGGATGCGCGGGGGCGCTTGTTGCAAGATGCTGATGTCACCATCAAGAATTGGGCGACCGGTTTAACGGCGGACACCGTGACGACGTATATTTTGCCGGGGACGGCGGTCGATATGAATCGAGACCCCGTATGGGGGGAAAACTTTGCAGTGGGGGACTTGCCGGTCGGACGCTATGAGGTCATCAGCGTGATCGATGGCACGCGGGTATCGCAGATCGTCAATGTCATTGAAGGGACAACCGCCTTTGTCGAGTTGTCGCCGAGCGTCCCTACTGCCGGGGCAACAGAGGGGTCATAAGCATCATGGCATGCTGGTTTTTGCAAGCCCTTTTGGACAAGCAGTCGGTAAGCGGTGGTAAACCGTCAATAGCGCCTATGCTGTCTTTCGGTTAAACTTACTCTCGTTCTCGCAAAAAGCGAGGCGTTCTTGCAATTGCAAGGCGCACAACATTTCTTAGGAGGATGCTCCCATGGTACGAAGATTCCGGCAGCGGTCGCTGCTGTGCTTGCTTCTGATCTTGGCAATGTCGGTGATGCTCAATGGCGCGTTGGCACAAAGTGATAATCGCGCTTTGACCTCTGGCAGCCCTGTTCAGGGCACATTGGATAGCAGTGCGATTATTCAGACCTATACGATCAACGGTAGCGCCGATCAAGCCTTGATCATCGAAGTGGGAAACGATCTTGGGGTTCCGTTGGCAGTTACGCTGACGAGCGCGACCGGGGAATTGGTCGCACAGGCTGTGGATATTGATACGGATGGGGCAGGGGCATTATCTGCCAAACTCCCAGCTACGGGCACCTTTTACGTCACCGTTTTTAAAGCTGCTGGTGTTAGTTCGATTAGCACTGTCGATTTCACGCTGGTCGCGACGCTGGATATCATAGCGGTTGCGGCACCCACCCTCGCCCCTGCTGCCGAAGCTACGGAAACCGTCGCCAGCCCGGAAGTCACCGAACCTGCGGCGACGATTCAAGTGAATCCCACAGATACGTCGGTCAATGTCTTTGCCAGCAATCAAATTTTGACGCAAAGCGGCATGACGATTTCGCTGCAATGGAATTCGATAGATGACCTTGACCTTGAAGTGCGCGATCCGATTGGCGGTTCATTGTATTGGGAACGCCCAACGGTTGCCAGTGGCGGCGCGTTGAGTCCCAATATCAATCAACAATGTGTGGTTACGACCCCTGAATCGCCGACTGAAACGGCTACATGGTCGCCGGGGGGCATCCCCACCGGTAGTTACGAGCTGCTCGTATACTATCAGCAATCTTGCACTGGCGACCAACCTGCCACCTTTACGCTGAGCGTGAATGTCAATGGCGTCGCGCTGGATGAGGTGCAGGGGACGTTGGGGACAGGGGAAGTCTTCGTGGCAAGCTACGAAGTCAATCAAGATGGTACGGTTGGATTGACGGGATTGAGCGGTATCGTGAGCAATTTCCTGCCCGATAATGTCGATACCATTCTTGGCAATGCCACCCCGATTGAATTGCCGACCTCGCTGGCGGGGTTGCTTGTGAACGAAGCCTCGTACAATGCCTATTCTTTCGCGGGGCGTACCAATGACAGTGTGTCGATCAGCTTGGAATCGACGACTGGTAGCCTCGACACCTTCTTGTTCTTGCTGGATCCATCGGGTAATGTGCTGCAATCGAATGATGATGCCGATATTGGCGTCACCAATTCATTGATCAGCGGGGCGTTGTTGCCCGTTGATGGCACCTATACCATTGTGGCGACACGGTATGGCAAGCGCATCGGCGGTACCGAAGGCAACTACAACTTGACGATCACCAGCCAAGTCTTGAACCTGCCGGAAGCGTTCTTGAACTTGCCGCGTGGTTCACTAGAGCTTCGTTTGTTGTGGAATAACGCCGCCGATTTGCAATTGTTGGTGCGTGACTCGGCAGGGAACGCAGTTTTTGATGATGTGCCGGAAATCCGCAGCGGGGGACGGTTGGCGGCGCAGGGCAATGTCAATTGCCGTGTCAGTGTGGAGACGCCCTTCTCATATATCTATTGGCCCACCGAAATCCCGCCGCGTCCCGGCGTCTATGAGGTTGAAGTGTGGTATCAGAGCGCTTGTAACGACACGACCCCCGTTGCCTTTAGCTTGTTTGGGAATTACAACGGGCAGCAAATCTTTAGCGATGCTGAACGCCCGCTAGAAGGTGAACGCTACCTGACCAGCTTTACGATCAACGCGGATGGCACGGCAGAGCCGAGCGATGGCGGAATCATCCGGGGTGCCAGCGACTTGAACTATGCGGGCGAACTGGGGACGGCGGTCACGCTGGCGGCGGGTGAGGCACGCAGTGGCGTGGTGACGCAAGACAACAAGTTTGATGTCTACACCTTCACCGGCAATGCTGGTGATGTTGTCAATATCGCCATGAACAACACGTCGGGCACGCTTGATCCGCTGTTGTATGTGCTGGATGCGGCTGGAAATTTGATCGCCGAAAACGATGATGCTGTGGCTGGCGAAAATACCAATGCCTTTATCGCTAATCTTGCCTTGCCAGCCGACGCACAATACATTATCATAGCAACTCACTTTGGTGGTCGTTATGGTGGCACGACAGGAACCTATACACTGAACCTGACTCGGCTGAATTAAGCCGACTGGGTGAACCAAAGGTAGTTTGCCAACAGTTGATATCAACATGAGAGAGCAGCCCGCCAAAAACCATTGTAATGGGTCGGGCTGCTCTACACCTTGTATCCGCAGTGATTGCCGGTCCGCAAGGTACTTTGAAAGCTAACGCACCTATGAATTTACGCAAATTACTGGCGGGCATGATCATCCTTGTGTTTTTGGTTGCTGCCTGCTCTCCACCCCCGCCCTTGCGTGACGCCACCATGTTGGCTGATGATAGCCTTGTAACGTCCGACGAAGGGTGTTCGGCACCCTGTTGGCGTGGGATTATCCCCGGCGAAACTGCTTGGCGCGATGCCCTCACGATCATTGAGGATGATGACTCCCTGCAAAATATGGAAACCCGTAGCGAAGAAAATTCGCAGGCGGTTGTTGCCGAGTGGCAACAACTCGATGGTGGCGCGTGCTGCCAGATGGTTTCGCTAGATGGGGAAACAGTAAATTTGGTCTTTCTGCGGTTAGCGCCTAATCTCACGGTCGGTCAATTGATCGCGAGGAATGGTGTGCCCGCTTATGTGCTAGGAACTCCGATTTCGGATGATCAAGCTATCATTAACTTGGTGTATCCAGAATTGAAGACGATCATTTACACATTTGTCGCGGGTATAACCGGGATGCTGAGCGCAGATAGCGAGATCATCGGTGTATTGTACGTGACGCCGGAAGATATGGAATTGCTGCTAAAGACCAGTAATTTGAATGTCTGGGAAGGTTACGAAACGTACCAGTATTATGATGAGGGCGAGTTCGAGATCACGCCAAGTGTAACGCTGACGCCGACAGCCAGTCAGTAAAAACGATGCGGAATTCAAAAGGGTAGGGTATTTTTCAAATGAGTCAGGAACCACAGGGCGCAACCCCCAAAACCATCGATAATTTGACCGTATCGATGGCACTGCAAGGCAAGGTCAAGCGTATTGAACTGTACGGCGCGTTTGTTGATGTCGGCGTAGGGACCGATGGCTTGCTGCATATTTCGCAGCTTGGCAAGTCCGATGTCCGTAACGTGGAAGACGTGGTCAAAGCTGGCGATACGATCACCGTGTATGTCCTCAAGGTCGATAAGGCAGCCGGACGTATCGCGCTGTCCCTCGAAAAGCCCGCCGCCGTCGCATGGGATACTATCCGTGAAGGCGAAACCGTCGTTGGCAAGGTCGTGCGCGTCGAGCAATTTGGCGTCTTCATCGATTTTGGCGCAGAACGCCCCGGCATGATTCATGTTTCGGAATTGGCAAGCGGTTATGTCAATTCGCCGGAAGATGTGGTCAAGATGGGCGATGAGGTGACTGCGCAGGTCATCAAAATCAACCGTGGCAAGAAGCGCATCGATTTGAGTATCAAGAAACTTGAAGAACGTGACAACGCGAAAGCCGTTGCCGAAGTCGCTCAAGATGATGCCGAGATGATGACAGCCATGGAAATCGCCATGCGCCGCGCGATGCAGCCGGGTGATATTCCGTTGCCCGACAAATCGGAACGCCCCAGCAAGCGTGAACGTACCCCACCTAAGAAGCGCGATAGTGGCGCAGGTGGTCGTCGTGGTCGCGGTCGCGGGGACGACGATATGGAAGAAATTTTCGAGCGTACCTTGCGTAACCACAAAGGCTAGTCGGTCTAAGCGCTGGCTTTCTGTCTTGGCAATGTGGGATCGGTGCGCCTGAGTTAAAACTATCAAGTGCCGAAGATGATGAAGTATCTTTTATACTTTGTCACCTTCGTTGCTTTGTAGTTTTTTGATTCCGGGGGGACTACTTTGCCACCATGTCGCAAATCTTTGGGGAAGGTGCCAACAGCGCGTGAATAAAATTCACGCGCTGTTTTTATTCGTGGGCATTATTTTTAGGCGGGTTGGGCGGTGAAGAACTGGCGATACACACGCACGATGGAGGTACCCAAGCCTAAGCCCATCAATGTGTGGGCGGATAAACACCAAGGACACAATGCCTGAATCCACACGACCGAGGCGAAGGTCAAATAGCAGTGGAACATAAATCCAAATAGCCCCAAGCCAAAAATGAGAAGGCTGCCATATTCCTTCAAGAAGCTGACACGCGGTTGCAACAGCAAAATTGAGAAAATGACGATGTGCAGCCCAAAGCCGAGATAAGCGACGGGAATGCCAATGATCGTGGAATAGACACTATTGGTGACCACTTCACAATTGAAGACGCCTCCTGATAGACAGGCGGTCGCAACATTCGTGAAGCGCGAGTAGGTCAAATAGCCTGTGACCAAGAGCGCCAGCACTTCAAAGACGATGGCGAGATGACGGAGGGTAAATTGCCGTTGGGTTTTGCTTTCAGAAGGGTTCATAAGGTTGCTTGTGGTCATCATTATTGCCCTTATAGTGGAATGCGAAAATTGGGGTGCGTCGTCGTTTATGGATATTGTACCTGTCGGTTTCTGATGTTATGAAGTGCTAATCAGCCCTAAGATGTAAACAAAATGTAATCTTTGAGGACGCGCACGGGCAATGGGGTGCCAGCGGCGATCTCGTAGGTGTCTTCTGGGGCGATCACGAGTCCATCCGCCAAGACCATCGATAGCAATGCCCCTGAACTTTGGGTACCTGTCAGTTTGGCGTACCAAATGCCATCATCATGATGCAGTTTGACGCGGAAGTAACTGCGACGACCATCATTCTGGAGCGGTTCCTCAAGGGTAGCGATGATGGTCGGCAGGGCGTCAGTACGCTGGCTCATTTTTAAGAGCGTCGGGCGCACAAAGACATCAAACGTGACCATTGCCGAGACGGGATTGCCGGGCAAGCCAAAGAAGGGGATGTGATCTGCCCCTAAATATCCATATGCCAAGGGTTTGCCGGGGCGAATGTTGACGCGCCAGAAATCAACTTGACCGAGTTCGGCGAGGACGGCGCGCACGACATCGAAGGCACCGACCGAAACGCCGGCAGAGCTAAGGATCAGATCGGGGGTGAGCGCCAGCGCTTCACCGAAGCGGAGACGGACATCTTCGAGGGTGTCGCGCGCGGTGGGGACGTGCAGGGCTTCGCCGCCATAGAGCGCCACCAAGCCGGCAAGGGTGTAAGCGTTGACATCGCGGATTTGCCCCGCTTGCAAAGGCTGATCGACCTCCACCAGTTCATCCCCAGTGCTGAGGATGGCGACCCGCGGGCGGCGAACGACAGGCACTTGTGCTATCCCTAGCGCTGCGAGGACGCCCACCTCTTGGGGACGAAGCCGGGTGCCGGCTGTGAGCACGGTTTGCCCGGCGACGATATCTTCACCCGCAGCGCGGACACTGCTGCCGGGACGGACGGCATTGAAGATGCCTACCGAGTCGGGCAGGGCGCTGGAGTCGCCCGCAAGGAAGTGGTGATCGGTCGCTTCGACTGGGACAACCGCGTCCGCGCCTTCGGGCATGGGGGCACCCGTCATGATGCGCGCGGCTTCACCAGCGCTGAGAGGGCGCGCCGCCACGCTGCCAGCAGCGATATCCATCACCAGCTTGAGGCGGGTGGCGGAGTCTTTCGAGGCGTGCGCGACATCAGCGGCACGCACGGCAAAACCATCCATGCTGCTGTTGGCGAAGGGCGGGATGTTCAGGCTTGCCGTGATCGTTTCGGCGAGAATGCGGTCATAGGCTGCGCCGAGGGGAATCTGTTCGACTCCCAAAGGGTGGATATGTTCTAAAATGCGGGCAATGGCGACATCAGGATTCAAGAGGTCGGGCATAAGGTTTCCTCATTCTAACGATATGTTGGTTAATTTTATAGAAAATTGCGCTACAATGTGGATCATGATTCGTTAACGTAGTGATCACAAAAGCTTATGACTGAGATGATCGCAATGATTTCTGGTGTCCAAACGCTGTTGGATGCACTGCCCGATCTAACCCCGAACGACCGATCCTTGATCGAACGCGCCTATGCTAAAGCGGAGAAGGCGCATGAAGGGCAGGTGCGCAATAGTGGTGAGCCATACTTTACCCATTGCTTCAACGTCGCCAGCATCCTTGCCGAAATGAAACTTGATTCAGAAGCGATTGCAGCTGCGCTCTTGCATGATGTTGTCGAAGATACGGACATCCCGCTGGATGAAATTCGTGCAGAATTTGGCGCTTCGGTCGCGCTGATCGTAGACGGCGTGAGCAAGTTGCGCAATCTGCCCGTCAAAACCGATGTGGACAGTAAGCGCAATAAAAATTCGGCGGATCGCAGCAATGAAAACATCCGTAAGATGGCACTGGCGATGAATGATGATGTGCGGGTGGTCTTGGTGAAGCTGGCAGACCGGATGCACAACATGCGCACACTGGGCTATACCCCTGTCGAAAAACAGAAACGAATCGCCAAAGAGACACTCGATATTTATGCACCGTTGGCGAATCGGCTGGGGATATGGCAGTTTAAGTGGGAACTGGAAGATCTCGCTTTTCGCTATCTCAACCCCCAACAGTATCGCAATATTGCGGAATGTATCGATGAGCGGCGGGCAGATCGCGAAGCCTTTTTGCAAGGGATCATCGATAAATTGCGGGCAGAATTGGAGCGCAACGGCATCCATAACCCGATCATCAGCGCGCGCCCCAAGCATATCTACAGCATTTACCGCAAGATGGAACGCAAAGATTTGCCCTATCAGGAGATTTACGATGTCCGGGCGGTGCGCGTGATCGTAGACTCGATCCCCCAGTGCTATCATGTCTTGGGCGTGGTTCACAACTTGTGGCGTCCGGTGCCGGGTGAATTTGATGATTATATCGCCGCGCCGAAGGAAAACTTCTATCGCAGTTTGCATACGGCAGTGCGCGAGACCAATGGCAAGACCGTCGAAGTGCAAATCCGCACCATGAGCATGCACGAACATGCTGAATATGGCGTAGCGGCACACTGGCGTTACAAAGAAGGGCGCAAAGGGCATCAGCGTGATGCTGCTTTTGAGGAACGCATCAGTTATATCCGACGGTTGATGGAATTTGGTGGGGAAGCACGCGACGCGACCGAATTCGTCGAGAAGATGAAAACGGAGGTTTTTAAGGATCGCGTGTATGCGTTTACTCCCAAAGGCGACATCATCGATCTGCCGTATGGAGCTACGCCCATCGATTTTGCCTACCACATTCATACGGATATTGGGCATCACTGCCGAGGGGCGAAGGTTAACGGGCGTTTGGTCAGCCTCAGCCATGCTCTAAAGACGGGGGAACAGGTCGAGATCGTCACCCAGAGTCGCGGTGGTCCCAGTTTGGATTGGCTGAATCCCAATTTGGGGTATGTGGCTACCGAGCGGGCGCGCGCCAAGATTCGCCATTGGTTTCGCAAGCAAAACCGTGATAAGCATGTGGTTCAAGGGCGCGAGGTGTTGGAGCGTGAATTGAAACGCCTCGGCATCCTCGATACCATGCCACTGGAGTCAGTCTCACAAGGGTTTCATATCGAACGGCTGGAAGATTTCCTTGCGTCGGTCGGCTCGGGCGATATCAACGGCGCACAAATCGCCAACCGTATCCTCGAAATGGAATCAAGCGCGGCGGCGAAAGCCGATGAGCGGTCGTTGTTGGTAGAACGCCCGCCCAATGCGCCATCGAATGGCGTGGGCACGGGCATCAGCATCTTGGGGTCTAGCGGGTTGCTCGTCAACATGGCGCGTTGTTGTAAGCCCGTGCCGGGGGATACGATCATCGGATTTACCACGCGCGGGCGGGGGGTGATGGTGCATCGTGCGGACTGCCTCAATGTCACCACCGAGACTGAACGCTTGATCGAGGTGACGTGGGGGCAAGAGGACGAGACGAAACAGTATGCGGTCGCGATTGAGATCGTCGCGTATGATCGGAAAGGATTGATGCTGGATATCAGCACGGTGATGGCGGACGAAAAGATCAATATGACCTCGGTCAATGTTTCGACCCGCCAGAACATCGCGACTTTTCATCTGACGATTGAAGTCAACAGTCGCGAACAGCTTTCGCGTATTTTGACCCGTATGGAGATGATCCGAACCGTGTCTGAAGTGCGGCGACGCAGTATGATTTAGGATAATCCCCGAAGGCAGCGTATAGGGGTAGTTGCGTTTTTTCGTAACTACCCCCACCACAAGATAGTGTTTTCCCCTAGGATGAAGTGCTGTTCGTGAAAATTGTAAAATCCCGCCATTATTAATTGTCAACGCGCCGAAATCTGGTTATAATTTCTTAATAGTCCGCTAAAGAATCGCGGTTTATAAGAATAATTATGTTGCTGAAACTCATCAGTGCGCCACTGGGGGATAGTATGCGTTTGTCAACGGTTCGGAGCCTTGTCGATAGTCAGTACCAGAATTTGCCTGCGACTGTGCGCGTGGTGGTCATCCACCCCGATGTTCGCGCGCAGCCCATTGTTTTAGACAAAGTGCAGCACAACGCAATCTATGTTTGTTTGCATGGGCGGGAACTCCCGTTTGAAGTCATGGAAGCACGTTTTAAGGAGGGAGTGTCGTCACAAGGGTATTCTGAAAAAAATCAAGGTAGTTATGATGTGGTCATTGATGAAGCTGACCGTGCAATCCCTGATGAATTAGTGATTTTTCTGAAGTGGGTGCTGGCACGTCCCGATGTGGGGCGTATTTTCTTGTTTACACGTCAGGTGCCGATGGCAGTTATCGCCGACCAGTCCTTATGCGATCAAACTGCTTTCTTGCCCACCCATACCCCGTCGCTGTGGTGGGATCATGCCGCGCGGCGGTCGTTGCCGTCGCTTGTAAATGTCCATGCCCTAAGTTTGGGGCATGTGGTGATGGATGGGCGTCTTGTGACCGCGTGGGATGGCGTGTTGCCGCGTGCTTTGTTTTTTTACCTGATTGATAAGGGTATGGCAACTCGTGATGAGATTTTCCATACATTTTGGCGCACGTTATCCCCGAAGGACGCCACCAATGTTTTTCATGTGACCAAGCGTAAAATGTCCGAAGTGTTAGGTATCACGCTGACCGACTACAAGATGGGGTATTATCAGGTTTCGCCTGATATCCAAGTCTCTTATGATGTCATTGCTTTCAACCAGTGCTATATCGATAGCCAAAACGCTGACCTCAAAGAGTCTGTGGCATCGCTTGAGCAAGGGATATGGTTTTATCGGTCAGACTATCTGGCGGATCTAAAAAACGATTGGGTGGTCACGCGACGGGCTGGGCTGCGCGCGACCTTCAATGATATGTTGGTCGCCTTGGGCAAAGCCTATCAGCTACAGGGGCGGGTGCCAGAGGCAAACGCCGCCTTTGTACGAGCAGCGGCGGTCAACCGTTTGCGGGAAAATACCGTTGAACTGGTGATGACGACAGCGCGCGAGATCGGGCGTCAAAGAGAGGCATTGGGCGTGTATGCGTTGTTGCGACAGACGCTCAAAGAGAAGATGAACATGCAACCGACGAGCGTCTTGGAAACATTGGCAGCCCAACTTGAGGCGGATTTACGATAGGGCGTTCCCTCATGAAGGCGGGGCGCAAGCCAGTGCGCCCCGCCCGAAAATTGTTATTCGAGCGCGGGCTTGAGTTCGCGCAAAGCTTTGACATCGACGACACCGACCACTTTTTCATCGGGGGCGAGCAATTTTAGCGCGATGTCGCCGCGTTTGTCACGGCGTCCTTGCGGTGCTTTGTCCACACCAAGCGTGATGGCACGTGGTTGGCTGGTCAAGAAGGTCGCCGAGTCCTGCAACATGCCGCTGATGGCGGTTGCGACTGCATCGCTGGCGGGCAACAGTTTCATATTCATATTGACTACCCCCGTGCCGGCACGCCCTTGTGTCGGATATTCGCTGATGGGAGTGGCTTTGGCGATACCGTCACGAGTCATGGTGAGCAGGTAGTGGTCGGGTTGAATGGTGAGCGCGCTGACGATGCGGTCATCAGGATTGGCGAGCTTGATGCCGCGCATTCCACCCGTTCCGAGAGTCGTCAGGCGCACATCGGTTTCTTTGAAGCGGATGGCTTGTCCTTGTGCCGCGACCAAAAGCAATTCATCTTCACCGCTGGTTTGCAACACCCAGCCGAGACGGTCAGTGTCGTCAATATCCATGACTTTGAAGGTGTTGGTCATCATGCCGGGCAGATCATCAATTTGCAACCGTTTGACTTCGCCTCTTTCGGTGGCGAAGGACAACAAACCAGAGTCGGCAGAACCAGACAGGCTGATGAGGGCGCGGATATCCTCCCCATTCTTAAAGGCAGCGATTTCGCGGAAGGGTGCGCCTTCTGCTGATTCGCTGAGTTGGGGGATTTGATGTGCGGGCACGGTCGAGCAGAAGCCATTGCTGGCGAATAGATAGATGATCTGAGTGGAGTCAGAAGCCACTATGAAGCGAGGGGGGTCTTCGATCTGCTCGGTGATTTTAGGCATGGTGTCGTTGATGGTGCGCCCGATTCTGCCGCCAGCGGTGAAGACCACCCACGTTTTTTCTTGAGGCAATAGGAGCGACTCGACGGTGATCGTCTTTTGGGCGATGCCATCGGCAATGATGGTGCGACGTTGGTCGGCATAAGCCGACTTCATCATGCTGATTTCTTGCGAGATCACATCCCGCACTTTAGTGTCATTTGCCAGCACACTCTCCAGATAAGCGATTTGGCTGACCTTTTCAGCATATTCTTCCTCGATTTTCTTGCGCTCTAGCGCCGCTAAACGGCGCAACTGCATATCGAGGATGGCTTGCGCCTGTGCTTGACTGATGCTTAAGAGTTTCATCAAGTTATTGCGGGCGCTATCGGCATTGCGCGAACGGCGGATGGTGGCGATCACTTCATCCATCGCATCCATTGCTTTTAACAAGCCCTGCAAGATGTGCGCTCGGTCGCGGGCGCGTTGTAATTCAAAGGCACTGCGGCGGCGCACGACCACAATGCGGTGATCGAGGTAAACGCGCAGCGCTTGTTTTAGGGTCAACAAGCGTGGCTCATTGTTCACCAGCGCCAGCATGATGATGCTAAAGGTATCTTGCAACGGGGTGAGCTTGAAGAGACGTTCCATCACAGCGGCGGGATCGACCGCTCGTTGTAATTCGACCGCCAAGCGTAAGCCTTGCCGGTCCGATTCATCGCGCAGATCGGCGATGCCTTCCAGCCTGCCATCACGCACCAACGACGCGATCCGCTCCACCAGTGCCGATTTATTGGTTTGATAGGGTAGCTCGCTGATGACGATCCGCGCTTTACCTCGCCCCATGTCCTCGATATGGACTTTGGCACGCATGGTGATTTTGCCGCGTCCGGTGGCATAAGCGCTGACGAGTGAGTCATCGCCGGTTTCGGCACCATCAGCATGACGATAGACCAAGCCGCCCGTCGGGAAATCGGGACCTTTGATGAATTGCATCAAATCTTCGACGCCGATATCCTCAAGGCGTGCCCAGTTGTTTAACATGTAGATTAGCGCGTCGCAGACCTCGCCGAGGTTATGGGGCGGGATGTTGGTGGACATGCCGACAGCGATGCCGGACGCCCCATTGACCAACAAATTGGGAATGCTGGCGGGCAGCACGGTCGGTTCGGTGAGTGTGCCGTCGAAGTTTTCGGCAAAATCGACGGTATCCATATCAATATCGACCAGCAATTCTTCGCCGATCTGGGTCATGCGGGCTTCGGTATAGCGCATCGCTGCCGCGCCGTCGCCATCGACACTGCCGAAATTGCCTTGACCGTCGATTAATGGAAAGCGCATCGAGAAATCTTGCGCCAAGCGAACAAGGCTTTCGTAGACGGCAGTATCGCCATGAGGGTGGTATTTTCCTAAGACTTCACCGACGATACGGGCACATTTTTTGTGCGCGGTGTCGGATCGCAAGCCCATATCGTACATAGCGTAGAGAATACGTCGGTGAACCGGTTTCAAACCGTCACGCGCATCGGGCAGGGCACGCGCTACAATAACGCTCATGGCGTAGTCTAAATAAGCGTCGCGCATTTCTTGGCTGATATTGACAGGTACTACAGTCGAAGCAGACATGCATTCGTCCTGATGATAGGTGATATAAACATGAGTTTTTCAGGGAGTCGCACGATCATTCTAGGGATGAAAGAAGCGTGTGTCAACTGAAGAAACACATGTTCTATTATAGCATGGGAATGATGTCCATGCTTGCCCCAAGTTCACAAGTAAGCTATCTTTGTCCAATGGCAAAGTATGAAAAGAAGGTCTTTATGAAATTTCATCACACCAGAGGCAGTAGATCGGTGCTGATTGTGTGTTTTGCGGCGTGTTTGACGGCGTTGATTTTGGGGGCGTGTTCGCCTCAAAACTCGATAGCGGTCTACATCACCCCCACACCAGCATTGCTGGCGACGGTTGATAAAATCCCCACTCTTGACTTGGCTTCAGCAACTGCCGAGCTTGAAGACATCGAAAACTTTGCCAGTGCCGCCCAAGTGCAGGCAACCGTATCACCGACCTTAAATCGGCAACCCTTGGCGACGTGGTTGGGTCCGGTGATTGGTCCCGGCTATCAACTGCCGCCGACGGTTCCCGCAGAAACGCCCACTCCTGAACCAGTTGTGCCCGGCGAGACGGCTGCGCCGATGCCCACTGAAACCTTAGGGACGGCGCGTTTTGCCGATACCTTGCCTGACCTGAACCGTGTGCAAATGGGTATTCAACTGGATGCCAATTTGGAACAGTCGGATTGGGATGAAGCGATGTATCGCTTGAATGAACATTTGACCGTCGGTTGGATCAAAATTCAACTGCCATGGCGGGATGTCCAACCGAATGGGGCGGGGGAACTTAGCACTTTTTGGCAGCGCACGCGCTTGTATTTGGAAGATGCTGACCGACGCGGATTTCGGATCTTCTTGAGCATTGCCAAAGCGCCTTTGTGGGCGCGTTCGACTCAAAATGAAGATGGTCCCCCTGATGATCCCGCACAGTTTGCGGCATTCTTGACGCAGATTATGGGCGAAGTCGGCGGGATTGTCGATGGCATTGAAGTTTGGAACGAGCCGAACCTGATCCGCGAGTGGCGGGGCAATATTCCCTTCACGGGGGGCGGGTACATGCAGCTCTTTGCTGCGGCTTATCGCGCGATTCGGGCGGTTTCGCCGACGATGCCGATCATCACTGCGGGACTTGCCCCAACGGGCAATTCAGAAGGCAGCCGCGATGATCGCAGCTTTATGCGGGAAATGTATACCGCTGGCTTAGGCGCATACGGAGATATTGCAGTAGGCGCACACCCGTACAGTTGGAATAATCCGCCGGAAGCCAATTGTTGCGGCACCAATGGCTATGATGATGATCCGCATTTCTTTTTTGGGGATAATATGCGCGATTACCGCCAAATTATGGTGGAAAACGGGCATACGGATGTGCAATTGTGGGTGACGGAATTTGGATGGCCCACATGGGATGGTTTCCCGGGTTCGCCATTCGAGGATGGCAACGACTGGATTTTGCGCAATGATGTCTGGGATCAGGGCAATTACACCATTAACGCCTTTGTGATCGGGCAAGCGCAGCCCTATATCGGTCCGATGTTCTTATGGAATTTGAATTTTGCCACCCTTGAAGGTTTGATCCAAAATGGGGATGAACGGGTCGCTTACAGCTTGGTCGTCCCGGGCGTGGGTGGCGATGTGATTGTAGGTGCGGATACGTTGACGGAACGCCCGCTGTATTGGATGCTGTATGACGCCATTCGTCCAGAAGTCAATCTGGATACCTATGATTAACGATGAAATCGGGGCACAGGGGAACACTTGATGGAACGAGTCTTGATCACGGGCGCAAATCGGGGCATTGGGTTGGCGCTCGCCGAGGCGTATTTGCACGATGGGGCGCACGTCTTTGCAACAGCGCGTAAGCCAGAAGAGGCACACGCCCTCCATCGTTTAGGAGCGGCACATGCTGGACGTTTTTCCCTGTTGCCGCTGGTGGTTGATAACCAAGCGAGTATTGATGAGGCATTGGCGCGGGTCAGTCGGCAAACAGACGCGCTCGATATTTTGTTTAACAATGCGGGTGTTTTGCCAGAGAATGATCTTCAATCATTTGCTGGCATCACCTTTGAGACGATGATGGACACCTTGCGCGTGAATACGGCGGCTCCCCTCATGGTGGCACAGGCATTCGCCGATCTCTTGGCAAAGGGGGACTATCCGCGTTTGATCAATATTTCTTCGGGCGCGGGGTCGATTGCTGAGCGGCAAAGTGGCAGTTGGTATGCCTATAACACCAGCAAATCGGGCGTGAATATGGTGTCGCGGCTGTTAGGATTTGAACTGGGCGCGCGGGGTATTATTGTCATTGCGCTTAATCCCGGATGGGTGCAGACGGATATGGGCAACATGGGCGGACGACATGCAAATCTGACGCCCGAATTTTCTGCCAGCAACATTAAAAAGACCGTTGCCAGCTTGGGCACAGGTCACGCCGGGGCATTCTTGAATTATGATGGTGCCCCTATAGAGTGGTGAAGGTGGGGCAATAAAAAAACGGGCGGCAGTGAGGATGTTTTCTCACTGCCGCCCGTTTTGATTCTGATAACTTTCGTCAGCCGATTTTAGTCGTCGCGACCGCCGAGGCTGTCGTTGTCGTCGTCGTCGTCAAACTCATTGATGGCGTCCAGCGCCCCTTGTTCTTCGAGCGTCGTCACCGGCGCGACCAATTCGCGGTCTTGATAGGTGAAGAAACCCGACCCAGCGGGGATCAGTTTACCGATGATGACGTTTTCTTTCAGACCATACAGACGGTCGAGCTTGCCTTCGATGGCAGCCCCCGCCAACACGCGGATCGTGTGTTGGAAGCTGGAGGCGGACAAGAAGCTGTCGGTGCTGAGCGCCGCTTTGGTGACGCCCAACAGGACGGGCACGCCGGCTGCGGGTTCATGACCTTGATCGATCAATTTCTGGTTGATGTCGATGAGCATGAGCTTGTCGATCAGTTCACCGGGGAGGAGGCTGCTGCCGCCGCTACGGGTGATCTGGACTTTGCTCATCATCTTGCGGATGATGATCTCAAAGTGCTTATCGGCGATGTTCACGCCCTGATTACGGTACACTTTTTGCACTTCGGTCAACAAGTACAACGCGGTCGGGTCTTGCCCCATGATGCGCAGGATACGGTGCGGGTTCAAGGAACCGACGGTCAATTGCTGACCCGGGTAGACGTGCATCCCGTCGAAAATACCATCTTCAAGGCGCGAGCTAGAGGGCAGCTCGTAAACTTCTTCTTGACGGCGTTCGTAACGGATGAAGATACGGCGGATGGGCAGGATCGCCTCGTCGCGGTCTTCGTGTTCGATGTAGATCGACCCTTGCATCTTGGCGACCAATTTTTCGCCAGTATCTTCGTTAAAGGCAAGGATGGCTCCAAGGTCGATGACTTGATCGTCTTCCACCTGAATATCCCAACCCACAGGGATTTCATGGACTTCGTTCTTCACTTCGCTGTCGATGACGGTCGCCAAACGCACGCCGTCTTCACGACGGGTCAGACGCAGCGTCCCGCCGATGTCGGTGATGACCGCCTCGCCTTTCGGCTTCTTGCGTCCTTCAAAGATTTCTTCCACGCGCGGCAGACCGCTGGTGATATCGCCGGAGGCTTGGGCAGTACCACCGCTGTGGAAGGTGCGCAGCGTCAACTGGGTGCCCGGCTCACCGATGGATTGGGCGGCGATGATGCCGACGGCGGTGCCAATTTCGACCATGTTGCCACGCCCCAAGTCACGCCCATAACACAGGGCGCAAATACCGTGAATGAGGGCGCAAGTCATCGGGCTACGGACGTAGATTTCCGCCAGCTTACTGTTTTGGATCGCTTCGGACGCCAGTTCATCAAGAATGGAGTTGCGCGAGATGATCAGTTCACCGGTGTCGGGGTCATAAATATCATGCGCCGAGCAACGTCCGATGATACGCTCGTACAATTTTTGACCGGCGACATCTTCGCTACGGCGGATCCAGATACCGTTTTGAGTCCCGCAATCGGTACGGTTGATGATCATATCTTGGGCGACATCGACCAGACGACGGGTGAGGTACCCGGCATCGGCGGTACGGAGAGCGGTATCGGCAAGACCTTTACGCGCGCCGTGTGTCGAGATGAAGTATTCCAGCGCCGTCAAGCCCTCGCGGAAGTGACTGCGGATGGGCAAGTCGATGATACGACCGGACGGATCCGCCATCAAACCGCGCATCCCCGCCAATTGCGTAATCGGACCAAAACCGCCTTTGGTAGAGCCGGACAACGCCATGACCGCAATAGGACCATAGGGATTCATCACACTCTTGATCAAATCTTGGAGTGTGTCTTTGGTGCGTGTCCACACATCAATGGTGCGTTGGTAGCGTTCTTCCTCGGTCAACAAACCACGTCGGAAATCGCGCTCGGCACGCTCCACAATTTCTTCCGCTTCGGCGAGAATGCCGGCGCGTTCTTGTGGGACTGTCAGGTCGGATACTGCCATCGTCGTACCGGACAGGGTCGCATAGTAGAAACCGCGATCCTTGATGGCGTCCACGATGTCGGTGGTGATGTCCGAGCCAAATTGCTGATAGGCATCGGCGACCAAGTCTTGCAGTTGTTTCTTGCCGAGCGTGTCTTGGATGTAACGCATCTCATCAGGCAAGATACGGTTGAACAAGGCGCGACCGACGGTGGTGACTTCGGGTTCTTCGGGCGTACGCGACGGATCGTCGTAGTAGTTGCCGAGGACGATGCCGTCGTGGAGGGTGATTTTGCCGAGGTTGACGAGGTATTCAACTTCGTCAATATCGACCACCATCGGGCGCTCGGTCAGGTTGGCGGGGACGATCTGCCCGACTCTTTTCTTCTTGGCGAGATACTTACGCATCTCAATCGTATTGGCGATGAGGCAATCGGTCTCGCCGCTCAGCACCGACTCAATGGCGTTATCAAACGCCGAAGCGGTGATCTTGACCTTGCCCTGATCATCTTTTTGGCTGGTTTCGTCATAGATGACCATGCCGGGCACGTCATAATTGAGCGACCAGAAATAGCCAGTGGTGCGCGCTGGCACCCCGACCTTAACATCCGGCTTGCCGATGATGGCATCGCGATAACGGAAATCTTCGATGCGATCTGGGCGCGTCCAAACCTCGATGGTGGGATCCATGGTCAGGTAATAAATGCCAAGCACCATGTCTTTGGCGGGACCGACGATAGGTTGACCGTCGGAAGGCTTCAAGAGGTTCTTAGTACTCAACATCAGGTCGCGCGCTTCTTGCACGGCTTTGTCGCTAAGCGGCACATGCACCGCCATTTGATCGCCGTCGAAGTCGGCGTTGAACGCCGCGCAGACGAGCGGGTGAATTTGAATGGCTTTGCCTTCAACGAGTTGCGGTTCAAACGCTTGAATGCCGAGGCGGTGGAGCGTAGGCGCACGGTTGAGTAGCACCGGACGTTCCTTGATCACCTCTTCAAGAATTTCCCACACTTCGGGCTTTTCGCGCTCGATAAAGCGTTTCGCGCCTTTTACGTTGCTGGCATAGTTGTGACGCACCAAGCGGCTGATCACGAACGGGCGGTAAAGTTCCAGCGCCATCGTCTTGGGCAACCCGCATTGATAGAGCTTGAGACGCGGACCAATGACGATCACCGAACGTCCCGAATAATCGACACGTTTACCGAGCAAGTTGCGGCGGAAACGCCCCTTCTTGCCCTTCAACATATCGCTGAGGGATTTCAGTTCACGCCGACCGCGACGGCTGAGCGCCTTGCCGCGTTGGCTGTTGTCGATCAGGCTATCGACCGCTTCTTGCAACATCCGCTTTTCGTTGCGCACGATGACATCGGGCGCGCCGAGTTCGAGCAAATGCTTGAGGCGGTTGTTGCGGTTGATCACTCGACGATAGAGATCATTAAGATCGCTGGTCGCAAACCGACCACCGTCCAACTGCACCATGGGGCGCAAGTCGGGAGGGATGACGGGCAACACGGTGAGGATCATCCATTCTGGACGATTCTCGCTCTTGCGCAGGCTTTCGACCACGCTCAAGCGCTTGGTGGCTTTCTTCTTGCGCTGCTTCGACCGCGTGGTGCGGACTTCCGTCCACAATTCGGCGGATAACTTATCAAGATCGATGTCTTGCAGAATTTCATAGAAGGCTTCCGCACCCATACTGGCTTGGAAGACATTGCCATACCGTTGCTTCAGCTCGCGGTAGCGCGTTTCGGACAGAAATTGCTGAATACGCAACTCGTTCAGTTCGGCGCGGGCGCGTTCGGCTTGGGCGCGAATGCTAGAGACGCGCTCATCTCGTTCCGAGACTTGGATACCCAACGCTGTTGACGTTTCGCCGATGAGCGCATTTAGCTCGTCGTTAAGTCGAGTCAGTTCTTGTTGGTGCATCGACTCGTTGTCAGATTGAAGCTGGCTGATGCGGTTTTGGACGATGACCTGCACGCGCGAGATGTGGATATTCTCCACCGGCTCACCTTTGGCGACGATCACAGTGCCAGCGCTGGCGAAGTCGATGTCGGAGATTGCCACTTGCCCGACCAGCGCTTCGATGCGTTGTTGAACGCCACGCCCTTCAATAATCATTTCTTCTGTCTGGTGTTCAAGCGCTTGCTCGAAATGCACCTTCAGGTCTTGCTTTTGGGTTTCGTAGCGCGCCATCACATCTTCGCGATGGGTTCGGAGGCTGCCCATCTCGGTTTCGAGATCGCTGCCGAGATTGCTTTCTTTCTGATGTAATTCGCGATCAATGCGCGCCAGTGCTTTGGTACGGGCTTCATCATCAACGCGAGTCACGACATACTGTGCGAAATACAACACGCGGTCAAGGTTACGACGACCGACATCCAACAGCATACCGAGGTAGCTAGGGACACGGCGTGTATACCAGACATGCGCCACTGGCGCAGCAAGCTCAATATGTCCCATGCGTTCACGACGAACAGCAGCACGAGTGACCTCGACGCCGCACTTATCGCAGATCACGCCGCGATAACGGACGTTTTTGTATTTGCCACAATAGCACTGCCAATCGCGCGTGGGACCGAAAATCGCTTCGCAGAACAAACCATCTTTTTCTGGACGGAGTCGTCGATAATTGATGGTTTCAGGCTTGGTGACCTCGCCATACGACCAAGAACGAATTTGTTCCGGCGAGGCAAGGCTAACGCGAAGTGCCCTGAACTCTTTCGCCTCCAAGGCGTTCCTCCTCAGCGCTATAGCGCCATGATATAGGGAAGGGAGATAGGGTGAAAACAACGAATAGAGACAAGAAAAGAGCGACTGAAAATTTATTTCAGCGCGTGAGGGTGAAACAGGGATTCCTATGAACTAATCGTAGAATGAATTATAGCCATTTCCCGAAACATGTCAAGAGAAAGGCTTAGAAAGAGATATATGCTGTGGATGCGACAGTTAAAAGCTAGGATAGCCTATAAATCCATCATGGTCAAGAGGTGGCGCGGAACAACGACATGCCCGTGATGCGGAGCGCCCCATTATCTGCGTAGACCTCGAAACGGCGGATTGGCGAAGTGAGTTCGGCACTGCTGGTGAGTGTCACGATTTCGCCAGTAGTGACCGAGATCGTTTGGGGTGGGGCTAGGGGGAGGAGGGCGTTGGTCGCGCGCGCATCGTAGGTGAGCAAGCGGGCGGTACCATCGGCACGCGGGATGAGATCCACCGAGATGCTGGTGACGTCGATGTTCGTGCGCAAGATATCGACGCGGATGCCACTGCTCATGCAACGGGGATCGTCATCATTGATTTGCAAGACGATATCCCCCGCCAAGTCTTGTAAGGTCAAACGGGCGTTGGGGCACTCCCCGCCGGGGGCAGAGACGAGGGAAAATGCCAAATTCCAACGGTTGAAGCTTTCGTCCACAAGCGTGAAGGGCGGTTCGACCAGTTGATCGGGTGGCAGCACCGAAAAATCAATTTCAAAGGGGAGGTTACTGATCTCGACAGCGAAGGGGCGGCGGTTATCGCGTTCATCGCTTTCGATGATTTCTGAATCGGCATCTACCACCAACTGGGTGTTATAACTTCCCCACCAACCGTAGCTGAACGGAAAACTGATATTTTTGGAGCCGCTGGGCGGGATGTTGTCGATGGTGCCCGACAAGGAATTGAGCAGCACCGGCTCGGTCAGGCTGGCATCCCATGTCCAACTAAAGGCTCCTGAAGGTGCCGCGCCGGTATTGGTGATGCTGATGCTCAGAAAGAAGACTTGACCGGGGGCGAGTGTGCGTTGTGAGGTGCGCAAGCGCCCTACGATGAGATTGGGCAAGGCAGGAGGTGGGGTCGGTGTGGCGGGTGTCCCCTCTGGCGTGATTGTTGGCACGGGGGTGGGGGTCAGCGTGGGCAGGGCGGGCGGACGATTGAGACTCGGCGCGATCAGCAAGAGGGCAATGAACAAGGCAGTCCCTAGCACCGCACTGGTCGCAATCAAGCGAAGACGGCGCGACCTATCGGGCGCACGGTCGGGCATCGGGATCGTTGTACGGATCGGCAAGGGCGAGTCGCCGGGCGTAACCGTTCGTTTTAGGGCATCCGTCAAGAACGCCGGAATTTCGGCTTCGAGATCTTGGGTCATGTCGGCATATTGAATATTGGCGAGTCGTGACCACGACTCGCCCGCCAGCAATACTGGGAAAATGGGTTTGCGGAGGCGCTCAGCATACAGTAATTCGCGCTCCACCCAATCGGAGGCAGCGCTATTGGGGGACATGACGACGATCACCGCATCGGCAGCGGTGATGCTCTTTTCGATTTCGCGCCACCACCGTTCACCGGGGTCAAGGATTTGCTCGTCAATCGAGACGGCAAACCCTTGTGCCTCAAGACGTTGGCGCAAATGACGCGCGAAGGCGATGTCCTTCTTGCTGTAGCTGATGAATAGATGACCCATAATTGGTTGCGGGGCTACCGTTCGCGCTCGGGCGTCGCTTCTTCGATGTCATCGGGTTTGGCGGTGCGCATATCGACTCCGCTGATCTTGGCGCGCAGATAAGATTCCATGAAGCTGTTGAGTTCGCCGTCCAAGACGGGGTTAGGATTGCCGACCTCATAGCCAGTGCGGTGATCTTTGACCATCTGATAAGGGTGCAGCACATAGGAGCGAATTTGATTGCCCCAACCGGCATCAATGTTATCGCCTTTGAGGACGGCAAGCTCTTTTTCGCGTTTTTGACGTTCCATCTCAAACAGGCGTGCCTTCAAGATTTGGAGGGCGCGCTCGCGATTTTGGGCTTGACTGCGTTCGTTTTGGACACTGACGACGATTCCGGTCGGCACATGGGTGAGACGGATAGCGGTTTCGTTTTTCTGGACATTTTGCCCGCCCGCGCCCGAAGATCGGAAGGTATCGATTTTGACATCCTTGTCTTCCACCGCGACATCGATTTCGCCTTGAATATCGGGCCAAATTTCGATTTTGGCGAAGGAGGTGTGACGGCGCGCGGAGCCATCAAAAGGGCTGATCCGCACGAGCCGATGGACGCCATTCTCGCTTTGCAAATAGCCATAGACGAATTCGCCTTTGATCGACATGCTCATGCTTTTAATGCCCGCTTCTTCGCCGTCCATCCTGTGGATGATATCGACCTTGTGCCCGTTGTCTTCGCCCCAACGAATATACATGCGCTCCAGCATTTGCGCCCAATCTTGGGCTTCGGTGCCGCCGGCACCAGCGTGGATGGCGAGAATAGCATTTTCGTGGTCATACGGACCAGAAAGCATTGCCGTCAACGACATGCGTTCGACCATTGCCGCGAGTTCGCTGGTTTCGGGGCTAAGTTCTTCCAACAGGGAGTTGTCACCCAGTTGAGCCAGTTCGAGCGCGTCATTGATACGGATTTGGAGGGTGCGCCAGCGGTCAATTTCTAACCGTAAGCGGGCGATCTCTTGCATGGTCTTTTGGGCGTTTTCGGGATTTGACCAAAAACTAGCGTCGCTGGATTGGGCTTCAAGCCGATCCAGTCGGCGCGCTTTGCCGTCAATGTCAAGACGCGCCATGAGCGTCGCGATGGCGGCTTGTAACCCTTCCAGTATATTGACAAGATTGTCCATTGAGTGAGGATGACCTTATTTTTCAGTTTCTTCGTCAAAAAGACTTTCGACGAAGTATTCCGGTTGAAACAGCACCAGATCGTCGATTTTTTCGCCCAGCCCGATGTAATGGACGGGCAGACCGAGATCGTGGTTGATCGCAAAGATCATCCCACCTTTTGCGGTGCTGTCAAGCTTGGTGACGATCACGCCGGTGACATCGACCATTTCGCGGAATTTCTCCGCTTGTTGCAGGGCATTTTGTCCGGTGGTGCCATCCAACACGAGCAAGGTTTCGTGGGGGGCGTCGGGGACAATTTTTTGGGAGACGGCGCGGATTTTGGCAAGCTCGCCCATCAGGTTAAAGTTGGTGTGCAGCCGTCCGGCGGTGTCCACCAAGAGTAAATCATACCCGCGCGCACGGGCGGCGGCAGTGGCGTCATAGACGACGGCGGCGGGGTCGCTCCCCGGTTTGTTGGCGACGACGGGCACGCCAGAGCGTTCGCCCCACCTTTGCAGTTGATCAATGGCGGCGGCGCGGAAGGTATCCCCGGCTGCCAACATCACCTTGCGTTGGTTGACGGTGTGGAGGCGGTGCGCCAGTTTGCCGATGGTGGTCGTTTTGCCGCTGCCGTTGACGCCGACAATTAAGACGATGGATAGTTCCCGCCCGCTGATGTTCAAGGTGGGGGGACGTTTCAGGGTGTCGCGCAAAGCCCCTTTAAGCGTCTTATAGAGGTCGCTGGTGGTGCGGATGTTGTCTTTGCGGGCGCGATTTCGGGTTTCTTTTAAGACGGCTTGCGTGGTGGGCACGCCGACATCTGCCTGAATCAGCAACGCTTCGAGATCATCCCATGTATCGTCGTCAATCGCTTCTCCACCAGAGAGCAACTGCCCAATGCGACCAAAAAAGGATTGACGGGTTTTCGACAATCCAGATCGGAAAATTCCCAAGTTCAATGCTCCAAGATGGGGACATACTATCGGCTAAGTATATAGGATGGAGGGAGTCAAAACAAGACGGGTATCCGTAATGATACCCGTCTCTATCTTAATCGCTTTCGGCATCCTCGATGCCAGACGGCAAGGGCTTGCGGTGATACGGGGGCACATCATCTGCCATCCGAACGATGCGCGGTTGCACCCGTCCGATAATTTTCACGAGGTCGGTTTGCGCGGCGATCACTGCCTCAATGCGCTTGTAGGCTTGTGGCGATTCATCCAGCCCGCCGCCGACGAGCGTCACGTTGTGGCGCGCGAGGTAGGCTCTTTGATCCGCCAGCGTAATGCCCGCTTTCGCTTTGGTACGGCTCATCAGGCGTCCTGCGCCATGCGATGCTGATTCTAGGGCTGCCACGCTGCCTTTGCCAGATACCACATAACCGGCATCGCCCATAGAACCGGGAATGATACCCAGCACACCCTTCCCCGCTGGCGTCGCACCCTTACGGTGGACAATTGCTGCGCGCACAACCCCATCAACCCGGATTTGTTCGCGCCATGCGAAGTTGTGATGATTTTCGACGCTGGCAATCGGCGTTAAACCGGCTGCCGCCGCGACGCGAGCATGAATTACCTGATGATTGGCGGATGCGAATGCCCCCGCCAGTTCCATCGCGTGCCAATATTCTTGACCGGCTTCCGAGTCGAGCGCCAACCATGCCAAATGTTTTACGGTATCGGGCAAGCCCGGCATCTGAGACATCGCCAGTTCGGAATAGTACGAAGCGATTTTGTAGCCGACACCGCGTGACCCGCTGTGGGACAAAAGCGCTAGATATGCACCCTGTGCCAGTTTCAGCGCGTTGTCGGGTTCGGTAACGCTAAATTTGCACCATTCAACGAAGTGATTGCCCGTCCCAGAGGTGCCAATTTGCAAGATCGCGGTTTTACGCAGTTCGCGTATGAGCGGCAGGGCTGCCCAGTTGCCAACATCAAGGACGGGATGGTCTATGTTTCCGGCATGAATCCCCGCGCCCCCCGCACCGAATTGCGTGTTTTCAATCAGCGTCGTGCGCAGATGGGTTGCTTCTGTCGGTTGGTCGAGCATTGCGGGATCAACGGCGTAGACCGTAAGCATCATGCGGCAGGCAATGTCAACGCCGACCGCATAGGGAATCACGGCATCCTCAGTCGCCAATACGCCACCAATTGGCAAGCCATACCCTTGATGCGCGTCCGGCATCAGCGCACCCGCCAGCGTAATAGGTAGACGGGCGGCGTGAATCATTTGAGTCATCGCCCCTTGTTCGATCTGATCTGCGCCCCATGTTTGATAACGGACAGGCTGTTCGCGAAGCTTGGGAGTCATAATCGCGGGCTTGGCGCGCGAGGTGATGTAGGCTTCGGCAGCATCGATCCCGCTATGGCGCATGACTTCCCATGTATGATTGCGCTCGGTTTTGTCGAGGTTGGCAACTTGCATCGCTGCATTGAGGCGTTGATGTTCGTTCATTGCACTACATCCTTATCTTGGCTCGTGGTGGCGCACCTGTTTGTGATAAATCACGATCATCCCGCCGTGTTTAGACAGCATGGGCATGGTCTCGTGAAGGTTGATATTCCACCCTTACGGCATTTATTCACCTATCCGTGCAGACCACCATGAAATGGTACTCGATATCCACAAAGGGTCACAAAAACACACAATGGGTTTATCCTCGGTAGGGGCATGATATATCATGCCCCTACATACCCATCCTGACCCGTTATCACCTGTGTGATGGGTTTCATGGTATTTATTCACCTACCCGTGTAGACCGCATTTTGCCCCAGTCCTATAGGGTTCATTATGTGTTTTTTAGGTTCAAATTCACAGATTTTGAGCCTAATCCCATGGATAGGTGAATAAATACCCCTTACGAGTGACATCATAACACTAAAGTCCTTAAGGGGTCAAGAGGGTCAAAATAAATTTTGTTCCGTCACCGATTTTGTGAATGCTTGGCAAATATTGGAATGCTGTTTACGTTGGCTTGTTTGATTGCAACCACTTGAAATGTGTTGAATGCGGGCGGCACGGTAAACTATAATGACATGGCGTTGTCTAACATGTGCGCGCGGGTAAGCAGTTTGTTGAGAGCGATAGGTTAAACTAAATGATCGATGAATTGACTCATATTGATGGCGCGGGGCGGGCGCAAATGGTGGATGTCGGGGAGAAACCCGACAGCGAACGGGTGGCGGTCGCGCGCGGGGCAGTTTTGATGCAGCCGGCGACGTTGCGCTTGATTCGCGAGGGGGCGCTCAAAAAAGGCGATGTGTTGACGATTGCGCGCATCGCGGGGATCATGGCGGCGAAACGCACGTCTGATATCATCCCTTTGTGCCACCCCATTGCCCTGACGCATCTGGAGGTCGAGTTGACTTTGGATGAGGATGCCAGCGCGGTGCGTATCACCGCTTGGGCGCGCACGCGCGGCAAGACCGGCGTCGAAATGGAAGCGCTCACGGCGGTGAGTGCCGCCGCGCTCACGATTTATGACATGGCAAAAGCGGTAGATCGCACGATGCGGATCAGCGAGATTGAGCTGGTCGAAAAGCGCGGCGGGGTGCATGGCGATTATCAGAAGGTGGAATGATCTCATCAGGACTAGGGAAGGAGCGGAATGATGCTCATCAAGGTATTGTTGTTCGCGACTCTTAAAGATCGTGCGGGGACGAGTCGTCATGATTTGATCCTGCCGGATGACGTGATGACAGTCGCAGCCGTGCGACTGGCGTTGGCGGAACGGTTCCCGGCAATCCGTCAACATTTGGAGACGGCGGTGGCGGCGGTTAACGAGGAATTCGCTTTTCCCCATGAAACCGTCAAAGATGGCGACACGATGGCATTTTTTCCGCCGGTGAGCGGCGGCAGTGGCGATCAGGAGTCGCAACCAGAGATTTTCCGCATCGCCGATGCGCCCTTTAGCACCGATGACTTGATCGCTGCGATCACGACGCCGGCAACGGGGGCGGTGTGCGTGTTCAGTGGGATGGTGCGCGGCGAGACCAGTATCGTCCGCGATGCGGCGGCGGTGGCGCATACGCAACGCCTCGAATATGAAGCTTATACCCCCATGGCGGTCGCGAAAATGCAGCAGGTGGCGCGTGAAATCCGAGAGCGGTGGGCGGGTGTGCAAGGGATCGCGATGGTACAGCGCGTGGGCACGTTGGAGGTTGGGCAAAACACAATTTTGATCGCCTGTTCCTCAGGACATCGGGACGGCGGATGTTTTGAAGCGGCGCGCTATGGCATTGACCGCTTAAAAGAGATCGTGCCCGTTTGGAAAAAAGAAATTCGCCCCGATGGATCGTCATGGGTGGAGGGACATTATATGCCGACCCCTGCCGATAGCGGGAGCAGCGAGACCTAAGCGATCCACAGGTTATGGGTACGTGATGCATCAGTTTTTTGTAGTAATTGTTTTTGGCAGCATGGATAGTAGCGGGCGCGGGGTAGATGAGCGCGGCGTTTGAAGGGAGCGGGGATATGACTCGTCGGGTAGTAGTCACTGGGTATGGTGTCATTTCACCATTGGGGCACAGCGCCAGTGAGACATGGGCGAATCTGAAACTAGGAAAAAGTGGTATTGGCGAATTGACCCGTTTCGATAAATCGATGACGCAGGTCAAAATCGCCGCCGAAGTCAAAAATTGGGATGGCAGCAAATTCATGTTGCCAAAGGAAGTGCGGCGGCGTGACTTGAACCAGCAGTTCGGCGTGGCGGCGGCGAAAGAAGCGATTGCGCACAGCGGGATCGAGGTCAACGACGCCAATCGGTACCGCACCAGCGTGTTCATCGGCTCGGCGGTTGGGGGCATCGGTAGTTATTGGAATGAAGCCCAACGCATCTTCCGCACGGGCGATTTGCGCGGCGTCTCCCCCTTTGGCATCCCCATGCTGGTGGTCAATGGGTCGAGTGACAATATCAGTATTGAATTGGGCGCGATGGGTCCGTCGTATACGCTGACCTCGGCGTGCGCGACGGGAGCGGACTGCATCGGACACGCCTTTGATATGATTCGCTTAGGGCGGGTGGATCAAGCGATTGCCGGGGGCGCGGATGCGGCGATCATTCCGATTGGGGTGGCAGCATTTGACCGCACTGGGGGGTGTTCGCGGGCAAATGATGATCCCGAACATGCTTCGCGTCCGTTTGATAAAAACCGCACAGGGCTGGTTTTTGGCGAAGGGGCGGGGGTGATGATTTTGGAGGAACTGGAGGGGGCGAAGGCGCGCGGTGCGACTATTTATGCTGAAATCATCGGGTATGGCACGACTTCCGACGCCTTTCACATTACCGCGCCGAACCCGAATGCCAGTGGTGCCAGTGCCGCCTTGCGGGGTGCTTTGAGTGATGCCCAAGTGAATCCCGAAGCAATAGATTACATCAATGCGCATGGCACGGCGACCGCGCTCAATGATGTGATGGAGACGAAAGCGGTCAAGCAGGTTTTTGGGCACCGTGCGTATCAGGTGCCGATGAGTTCCACCAAAAGCATGACCGGACACGGGATGGGGGCGACGGCGGCGAGCGAAGCGGTGTTTTGCGTGCAAGCGATCAATGATGGGATCGTGCCACCGACGACCAACCTAGATGAACCTGACCCCGAATGCGATCTCGATTATGTGCCGCATGTCGCGCGCGAAATGAAACTCAATTGCGTGATGACCAATAGTTTTGGGTTTGGCGGGCACAATGTCTCGCTGATCTTCAAACGGTTCCAGTGAAAAACTTGAACAGGTGGGGGCGCAAGGGAAAATCAAAAAAGGAAAAGCAAGACCGAGACCCTACCTGTTCATCCCAATGCTCGGAAGATCGATAAATGTTCATGAACTTGAGCGATAGGCGAAGTATGACTGCATACCATGAGGATGTCACTGAGAAATTTATTCAAGCGAATCACTTACGCTTTCGCGATCCAGAGCAGTTGCGCTTAGCATTGACGCATCCGTCTTATCGTAATGAACACCCCGATGAGTTGTACGACAATGAACGGCTGGAATTTTTGGGGGATGCTGTCATCGATTTCATCGCGGGGGAATTGCTCTTTTTGCGGTTTCCGGCGGTGCCGGAGGGCGATTTAACTCGGTTGCGGGCATCGTTAGTGCGCACCGAGTCGCTGGCGGAGATCGGCACTGCCATTGGCGTGGGGGCGGCTTTGCGGATGGGCAAGGGCGAAGAAGCGAACGGCGGACGGACGCGCGTCAACAATGTTTGTGCCGCGTTTGAGGCGGTGACGGGGGCACTGTATCTCGATCAAGGGATGGAAGTTGTCAAGGCGTTTGTGACGCCCTTGTTGTTGTTGCGTTTGGAGCAAGTGCGCGCCGGTTCGCTTGACCGCGATGCCCGCAGCGAATTGCAAGAGAGAGTCCAGGCGTTGCTTGGCTTGACGCCGCAATACGAGATGATCGACTCTTACGGACCAGATCACGCCAAAGAATTCATGGTGCGGGTGTTGTTTGGCGACCAAGAGGCGGGGGTGGGCACTGGCAAAAGCAAACAGGCGGCGTCGCAATCTGCCGCCCGTAATGCCTTGGATCGGTTGGAAGCGACGCCCTTGTGATCGTTGTTTGATGGAGTGAAAAGATACAACTGAACAGGCAGTCATGAAGTCGGCACAGCAACCAACGCCAGACGTGATCCCCTGTTCAGTTGCGGTAGGGCAACCCGCTAGAGGGCGGGGACGGTGATAACTTGATCGCCGATGATGAGGGTTAACGGCAGATCGCTCATTAGCACGGGGCTGAAATAAAGCTCCTCTTTGTAAGTGCGGGCGATCTCGATACACGCGGTGTTGATGGGCAGCACGCGCACAACCTTGATCAGATAGGTGTTTTCCATCGGTGTTTGGGGCACGATTTGGATCGGGAATTCGCACCCGTCGGTGGTGCCGCTGACATTGATTTTGAGATTGGGTAGCACCCCTTCCACCCATTCGGCGGTGGCGCTGGTGACGGGCACGGCTTGTTCTGTGAATGTCTGCACATCACTACTGATGGCAGGGTTAAAGGGCACGCCGACGCCATTCACAGCGATGCTAGTGAATAGGGGCGTGGTGAATGTGACCTCATACGGTACCAACGCTTGGGCACACATAAAGGCGATGGATAAGGCGCTGTAGGCTTCAATAGTCGTGAAGCCTTCGTTTTGCCAATCGGGTACCGCACGATAGACCGGCACATGACACCCATCGTTGAGATTGCCCACGAGGGTGATCTCGACCATGCCTTCGGGGGTGATGCGGGTGCTGAGGGTGTCGTACAGTAAGTTGCCACGCACCCACAAGGTGGAGATACTGGGAGGGGCGTCGTTGGGATAATCGATGCCGAAAATCGCGCCATTGATGACGATCACGTTGATGAGAGGGGCGTCGGCGGGTTGAGCGATGAGCCACGCCGCATCGAGGCGTTCTTCGTAACTTTTCAAGATTGCCGGGCAGACCGTGTTAAAGGGTAGTTCACGATAGATATCGATAAACCATGTCGTCCCGATTTGCTCTGTGTGAATGGTATTGGTGAGATCGCACCCATCGGGCAGTGTGCCGGTGATGACCAGTTCAAAGGAATCGCCATTTTGCACCAATGTAACCGTGGTGACTTGGGGCAACAGCCGTTGTATCGGGCTGGCGATGCGGGTCGCGTCTTGGGCAAGAGTAGGCGTGGCGAAGACGCCGATGAGCAAGAGGGTGAGAAGCCATTTTTTGAACATGGGGTGTCCTTCTTTTTTGATAGCGCAATTCATTCTATCAAAGGAGACGCTCACGCGGTCGATTTTGTTCCAAGCAATCAAGGTTAAGGTGGATGGGAGAACGGACGGCAGGGGAAAAATGCCGCCCGTTGGTTGTTGGGTGTGATGTTAAGGCGTCAATTCCACCTCAGAATAGGCGATGCGGTGATCGCTGGCGCTGTTGGGCAGCACGCCCACACCCGCCGAGGGCAGGTTACACAGCCACAGATAATCAAAGCGCGCGCGCGGTTGCCCTTGTCGTTCAAAGGTGGCGCTGATTTCGATGGCTTGTCCTGCAAACGGATCGCTGAAACCGGCACCGCGCATCTGGGTGATAATGGGCGAATCGGGGACATTGTGCATGGTGCCGCCGATGATGGTGCGCCCTAGCTCTAAGCCACAGGCACCGCCCAGATAACGGACAAAAATTTCATTTAATTGGCGCTGCTGGTCTTGTTCTTGATTCGCCAATGTGTCGTCACCCGCGCCGGACAAATCGAACAACGGGCTGAGCCAGGTGTTGTAGAGCGTGAGGACGACATCGGTGGCGGGCACAATTTGCACCCTCTGGACACCGGTTTGGCTGCTGAGGCTGCTTAACAACGCGCCATCATCAAAGGCAATCGCAACGCGCGATAGCACCGCTAAGCCTTGTAAGTCCTCGTTGGTGCCCAAGAAGCGGCGATCCATGCCCAAACGGCGCGCCAGCCACAATGATTGATCGACGCCAAAACTGGCTAAGCGCCCGGCTTCGACTTCTTGGAGCAGGACGACATCGGCACCGCTAGTTTGGATGGCGAGCGCGACCGCTTCGAGGCTATCGCGGTAGTATTCGTCATAGCCCCCGTGAATATTGTAAGTTGCCACACGGAGCGATTCGACATCGCGCACACCGCTGATGACGGGCGGGCGCACGGCGATCACGCTCGCGCCGATGGCTCCAGCGACCACGAGGATCATCACGAGCGACGTAAGCGCCCCGGCACCTGCCGACCACGGGATACGCCGTTGGGTTTGCGCCATCGGGATCGCCGCGAACAACAAGCCCAAGAGGAGCAAAACATAACCGAAGCCACGAAAGCCGCGCAGGAGCGGCGGGATGTACGCATTGAGGAAGGCAAAATCTCCGGAGAAGTCGCGCACATAGGCATAGTCGTAGGTGAAATTTTCGGCGATCAAGAGCAACGCGAACAAACCTATGCCGATAAGGATCCAAATGCCGCCGAGCGTGCGTTCTTTCTCCCCTTTGGGGCGGGCGATCCACCACCACAGGAGACTGGTCACGAATGCCGCCCCTGTCAGTGCGATGCCCGCGATCACCCCATTGAGGCGGGTGCCCAAAACGAGGAGAAGCGCCCCCAGCAACATCCATAACCACCCGCGCACGCTACCATCGAAGGCACCGATGAAGCTGCGCGCTGCACCGCGCACCGCTGGGATGATGGGCAACAGGGCTGCGCCGATGAGGGCAGGGGTGAACAAGGTGTAATCCACTTGAGCGCGGGCGGTGACGGCATTGGGCAAGCCGAACAACGACATCCATAAGAACAGCAAGCCCCCCAAGCCGATGCCACCCCAGAAAGGCAAGAGACCACGATCAAGGGCAGTTTCGATTTCATCGGTCGCACGCCGTTGGTTTGCCAAGAAAAAAGTCAACACTGCCAACAAGAGCGCGACCGTCGCGAGCAAGAATTGGGGGGAGAAAAACGCGGGCAAATTATCGACGAGCGGGGCAAGCCAGCGGGCTTCAAGGGAAATATCGACGGTGTTGCCAAAGGCGCGAATGAGCATATCGGCGCTGAAACCGAGGACAAACAGATAGGGCAGGGCGCGCAGTCGATGGCGTGCCATGACCAAAATATAGAGCAAGCCCGCGCACACCGTGAACGCTGCGCCTGTGGTCGGGCTGACGAGGTTGAAGTTGAACATCAGCACCCGACCCGCCACGACCAAGCCAGCGGCGATCAGCGGCATGAACGACCATTGGGCGATGAACATGCCGATCAGGGGCAGGATAAGCAGGGCGAGGAGTGTCGATAACTCCGTCGCGACGAGGCTCGGATCGATGGGCAAGGGATCCGGCAGGGTGAAGCTCGAAAGGCTCAATGCGCTGACGACCGATGCCCCAGCCGTGCGGCTGTAGAGCATCGCGATCAGAAAGCGCATGGCTTGCACAAAAAACAGACCGATAAAGCCTGCTTCAAAGATCATGAAGAGTTGGGGTTGCAACCGTTTTAACATAAATTCTCTCATAAAGAGCGTGGCGCTATCGGGTTAGTGTACAGCAAGGGTACACTTGTGCCAATTCGCGGTTCAATTCTTAGGAGAATAGGAAAAGATTTCATGGAACAAGTCGAGCTGATTTTAAGTGGTGGGCAGGTCGTGACGATGAATGAAGCGTTTGACTTGATCCCCGATGGCGCGGTGGCGATCAATGGGGGCAAGATCGTCGCTGTCGGGGGACGTGCCGAGATTTTAGAGCGCTATCATGCACTAAAACTGATCGATTGTGCGGGCAAGCTCATCTTGCCGGGGTTGATCAATGCCCATACCCATGTCCCGATGACGTTGTTGCGCGGGATGGCGGATGATTTGCGTTTGGATGTGTGGTTGCTCGGGTACGTGATGCCGACCGAGCGTACTTTTGTGACGCCGGAGTTTTGCGAATTGGGCACGACGTTGGCATGTGCTGAGATGATTCGGGGTGGGATAACGACCTTTGCCGATATGTATTATTTTGAGGAACATGTCGCAAAAGCGGCGGCGGCGGCGGGAATGCGGGGCGTCCTCGGTCAATCGATCCTGAAATATCCGACGCCCGATGCCGAAAGTTATGAGGAGGCGTTGGCGCGCTGCCGCGTGTTCATCGAAGCATGGCGCGGACACCCGTTGATCACGCCCGCTGTTGCCCCCCATGCGCCTTATTCCAATACCGATGAGTCGCTGCGGCGTTGCACCGATTTGGCGTTGGAATACGATGTCCCGCTTTTGATCCATATCGCTGAGACGAAATTTGAGGTGGACAACAGCCTCAACGACAGTGGGCGGACTGTTGTAGAACACATCGACTCGGTAGGGATGTTGGAGGCAAAGGTGCTTGCCGCCCACTGTGTCCACATCACCAAGACCGAAATGACCACGTTGGGCGAACAGGGCGCGGGCTTGGCGCATTGCCCGACGAGCAACCTCAAACTTGCGAGCGGCATTGCGCCGGTGACGGCGATGCTGAAACAAGGGCTGCATGTCGGCATTGGCACGGATGGTGCCGCCAGCAACAACGATCTCGATATGTTTGAGGAAATGCGCTTGGCGGCGATTCTAGCGAAGACCGAGGCGAACGATCCGACGGCGCTGCCCGCGCGTGATGCTTTGCTGATGGCGACGCGGCAGGGGGCGGCGGCATTGTTCTTGGGGGATGTGACGGGGAGCTTGGAAGTCGGCAAGCGTGCCGATGTGATCGTGATGGAAACCGATGTGCTGCACAATTCACCCGTGTTCCATCGTGACCCCAACGCCATTTATTCGCGGATTGTGTATGCGGGCAAAGCCAATGATGTGACGGATGTGATTTGTGAGGGGCGCATCTTGATGCGGGAGCGGGTTTTGCTGACCATCGATACTGAGTCTGCCCTGCGCGAGGCACAGGCGATTGCTGCGAAGGTGGATGCCTTCTTGCACGCGCGGGAAGCCAGCGTGTTGAGCAAGCTACTGGCAATCGGCGGTTTGCGCCAAAGCGAGAGTTTTGAGGTGCAGGTGAAGGCACGATTGAGCGCCGAAGATGACATTCAGCGGTTGCTGCGACACCCTGATGTCGAGGTTGTGCAGCAAGTTCGTTATCGCCAGTATGACACCTATTTCTTGTTTGCCGACTCGGCGGAGGGGCGGGTGCGGTTTCGCGAGGATGTGCGTGTTGGAGCAGAGAACGAAATCGGGTCGGCACGGGCGCGGCTGACGCTGACGACGCCGGAGAAAGAGCGCGAGTTTCATGGGGCGGTGTTGTTGTCACATTCGCGCTTTATCGCCGATGCTACCAATACCTTGCGCTTTTATCGTGAATACTTCCGCCCGACCGAAGAGCGGGAACTTGCCAAAGATCGATCCCGCTGGCATATCCTGTATCAGGGCGTGCTGTTTTACGTCAATGTCGATACGATTTTGACCCCCGCTTTGAGTGATAAGTTTATCGAGATCAAGAGCCGCACATGGTCAGCGCGGGATGCCGAACAGAAGGCGGATCGCATTCACGAGATGTTGGGGATTTTGGGGATCGGCGCGGGCGATGTGGTGCGGGATGAGTATTTGGAAATGAGGGATTAGGGGTTGGGGATTACAATAAAAATCCTAATATTTTTGTGACTCCTCAGGTATAGAAACAGAATAAAATAAACAGAGAGGCATGAAGACGTGAAGAAAAACAGGAAAATGCCCCTCGAAACGTGGATGTAGGGGCGGATTAGGCGCTTGTCAATCGTTCGTTACCATGAAAGTCCGCGCGCCGAATATCCGCCCATTTGCCGCCAACGGTCATTTCTCCCTTTATTACCGACCGTTTTTCAGCCTGAGCAGTTACATATGTTTCGGTAATCTTGAGCATAGGAAAGTAGATAAATCATGGCAACCGATGATCTGGTTTTGAGCGCCAAGCCGATTCTAGAACGTTTTGGGTTGGCGGGGCGCACTGCTGTCGTTACTGGGGGCGGTCAAGGGATTGGACGCGCTTACGCACACGCTTTGGGCGAGGCGGGGGCGGCGGTCGCTGTCGCGGATATTTCCATCAAAACGGCGACTGTGGTCGCCGAAGAATTGCGCGCCAAGCATATTGACGCGATTGCCATCCAAGTGGATGTCACTGATGCTGCGCAAGTCGCGGCGATGGTGGATACCGTCGTCGCGCAGTGGGGTCATCTGACGATTGCCGTCAATAACGCCGGGATTGGGCAGTGGATTGCTGCCGAGGAACTGCCCGAAGCGGATTGGGATCGCATGATGAACATCAATTTGAAAGGGGTGTTCTTGTGTTGTCAGGCGGCGGCGCGGGCGATGCTGCCAGCGGGATATGGCAAAATCATCAATATGGCGTCGATGTCGGGGCATATTTCCAACACGCCCCAAAATCAGGCGCATTACAATGCTTCCAAGGCGGGGGTCATTCATCTGACGCGCAGCCTTGCCGCCGAGTGGGCACCGCGTGGGGTGCGTGTCAACAGCATCAGCGCGGGCTATACGCGGACGCAGTTGGTGGATGATTTGCTACAAACACCGATGGGCAAGGAAATATTGCCCCAATGGATGGGGCTAACGCCTATGAAGCGCATGGGTGAAGTCACTGATCTTCAGGGGGCAGTGGTGTATTTGGCGGCGGAAGCATCAGACTTTATGACTGGCAATGACTTGATCATTGATGGCGGTTATTGCGCATGGTAGGAGACTGAGGTTTAGTTTGACGGTGCCAGTTTGACGGTGCTAAAGGGGTTCCTAGAGAGGCGTAATGCGTCTAGGAACCCCTTTTTTGATTCTCTAGCCATTATTCAACCGGAAGCCATGCCCGCGCACGGTGATGATGTATTGCCAGTCGGGATCAATCTCGTTGAGACGGTCGCGCAGGCGGCGCACGAGGGCATCAATCGCTTGCTCGCTGACTCCATCACCATAGGCTTCGGGCCAGACGGTATCGACGACTTGCTCACGAGTGCAGATGCGCCCGATATTGGTGTATAGCAATTCCACCAAGCGATATTGGGGTGGGCTGAGCGGCGGGTCAAGCTCGGTCTCTTTGACGAAGATACGGCGTGCTTCCATGTCCATCCGCAACCGACCGCTTCCGCCTTCAATATGTTCGGGGACTTCAAACGGCATCGGCGCAGTGGCACCCGACCCGATATACTGGACATTGACCGAGACCGCTAAGCGAATCCGATCCCCATCCACGAGCCGACGCACGCCTTTAAGTTGGTCGCCATTGACCCATGTCCCATTGCGACTCTCGAGGTCTTCGAGATAGTAACTGTCAGTTTGCTTAAAAATACGGACATGCTGGCGCGACACTTGCCGTTCGGACAAAATCAGCGTGCATTCTTCCCCGCGCCCTAAGATGACTTCATCGGCAGGGAGCGTCCAGTGCAGGTCGGGTGTTTTCTCTTGTTGGATGATGAGTATGGGACGCTCTGCGCCTTGTTCTGACATTGGCAACGCCGCTCCTCAGTGCATGATGAAAAAGAATAAACGATAAACGCAGGTTTTGTTTTCTTACTATCTGCATTATACACCAAGACGGACGACTGACCACTGTATCCGCTCAACCGCTGCGCGGGATCAGTATCGGCGCGGATTGCACCGTCCCCGTCCATAAGCCCTGATTGGGGAAAATGGGCGTCGCTTGCGGGATGGGTGAAGTAGTGATCGCGCCATTGATATTGTTGCGATAGAAGGCGCGTACCTCCGCCAAGCCGCTGGTGATGCTGGGATCGACCAAGACATTGCCGCCGGGGAATTCAACCCGGTGTAAGCACCGTTGGCGGGGTGCCAGCAAACGGATACTGGGTTCGGGCACGGGGCTGAAGTCTTGACGATTTAAGCCCGCTGTCAGCGAATTAGCGGGCGAAAAGATCAAGCCTAAGCCACTGGTATTATTGTCGCCGACAATCACCCGATCGCTATCATAGACAAACGGGACCGTGCCGACGGTATTGTTGATGACGGTGATCGTGATGTTGAGAAAGCCAGCAGCGTCGTTCGGGATGGTGCTGGTGCGTACCTGTAGGCTGAGCGGTGTCTCCACCGACCGACCGAGCAATGATTGGTGATTGGCGCGATCACTCGCCACGCGCAGGTTGGCACAGGGCGCGCCATCATAAATTTCGGGGAAGATTTCTGTGACCAGATTCGGGAAGTAGCGGGGCGCAAAAAAGAGTAGCGCCACGATCAGGATCAACCCGACGATCACATTGCGGTTATCCCCGCCTCTACGCAGTATTCCCAAATTAGTCGTCCTTATACTTTCTCTCGGTACCAGTCGCCCAATGCTTCTAGCAAAGGGGAGTCTGTCAGCATCTCCATATTTTGCCACAAAATGCCGGGATCGTGCCCGCGAAACCAAGACAGTTGGCGGCGGATAAAAATATGGGTCGCATGTTTGGCGAGTTGCAAAGCCTCTTCACGGGTGATTTCGCCTTGCACATAGCGACTGACCTGCCCATAGCCGACAGCGCTCATGGAGGGCAAAGGGGGGGCGTAGCCGTGATCTAGTAGGGCGCGCACTTCGTCTACGAAGCCGGTTGCCAACATCTGCTCAAGGCGTTGGTCAGCGCGTTGTTTGAGGCGTTCGCGATCCATATTCAAACCGATCAGGCGGGCGCGATAGGGGGGCGGAGATTTGGTGCGTTGGGCGCTAAAGGGCTGTCCGGTGGCATCGATGACCTCTAGGGCGCGGATGATGCGGCGCAAGTTGCGCGGGTCAATGACTGTCATGGCATCAGGGTCGAGGGCGCGCAAGCGTTCAGCAAGGGCTGGGACGCCATGCTCGGCGGCTTCCGCTTCTAGCGCTGCCCGCTTGACAGGATTGGGCGCGACGTTGGGGGGTGTCCAGCCTTCCAAGAGGGCAGTGATATATTGTCCGGTGCCGCCCACCAACAGGGGGAGTTTGCCACGCGCGGCAATCGCATGGATGGCAGCATTCGCCTGTGCTTGAAAGGTCGCCAGTGAAACCTCTTCGTCGGGGTCGGCGATATCGATCAAGTGGTGGGGGATGGCGGCGCGTTGGGCAGCGGTGGGCTTGGCAGTGCCGATATCCATCTGGCGATAAATTTGACGACTGTCCGCCCCCACGATTTCGCCATTGAGCGCTGTTGCCAGCGTGATGGCGAGATCGGTTTTGCCGACGGCGGTCGGACCCAAGATCACCAGTAGGGGGATCATGCCACTGGTGCTTGGCGCTTCGGGATTAATTTGACCAGTCAAGAGCATCCTGCACCATCTCGATCTGCGGTGACGCGCCGGGGATCAAGACGATAGCGATCACGTCAATGCGCCATGCTGCGTCTGTTAGCTGTGTTTTCTGGATGTAGTCATAGGCAGCGCGGACGAGCGATTTTTGCTTGCGCGGGGTGAGTGCTTCCAAGGGGTTGGCGTCAGCGGCACGGCGTGTTTTGACTTCAACAAAAACCCACTCCCCGTTTTGGTCTTTGGCAACGATGTCGATCTCGCCCAGTCGGGTACGCCAATTGCGCGTGATGATGGTATATCCCATCCGCACGAGGTAGTCAGCGGCAATAGTTTCGCCCTGTTGCCCAAGGCGCGCAGTGGATGAGTTTGATTTCATGACAGAGTTGCTCACGAACTGCGTGGATAATGCGATAAGTATAGGGAGAGCGCGGTGGTTATGCAACAAAAACCCCATTCTGAATTGAGAATGAATGGGGTGGGATTCATCGGTAGGGCGGTGGAGGGATGTGCGGTTTACGAGACGGCTTTACGAAACTTGTAGCCATAGACGATCATGCCCCGCTCGCCTTCGGTGGTCAATTTGCGCGTCACCATTTCTACACGATCCCCAATGGAAGGCAGCTCGCCCATGTCCAGATCGGTAATTTGGGCGGTGATCATCGCCCCTTCATCAAGTTTGATCAGCGCCAACACGTAGGGGGATTGTTCCTCAAAGCCCTGCGGTGCCTCGCGTACCACCGTGAAGCTATAAACGGTGCCGGTTCCTGCGAAGGCATAGCGTTCCGCTTGAACACCGACCACTTGTCGTGATTCTGACATGACGTTATGCGCCTATCGCCAAACGGATATGCGGTTGGTTCTCGTTGCGGGCGTCATTGAAGGAATCTTGCAACACGGTGGGTACCGGGATAAGGTCGCTGATCAACACAGGGCGTTCTTGCAACGCAACTTCGCCATTGCTGTAGCGGACGCCTTCAAGACGATAACGCTTGGCATTCATACGCCAGTGACGTGAGATTTGCATAGTTGTTGCTCCTAAAGTGTTAGTTCCGTCAGATGCCTGACTATTGCTTGCGGCTCGTCCGAGTTTGTGCTTTTCCGCACAATATGACTGACATTGTAAGCGCTACAATCTGCCAAAAACTATCATTAGAGGGGAAAGATAGCTGTAAATAGCTGTCAAAAACCCTCAAATCACTATAATCACGTCCCCTCATGGCATAAAGAGATCATTGTGAAAGCATTGACGTAACACTGCCCTCACAATGATTTTGCTTCTGTAAAAATTAGAGGGCGCGCGCTAGATCGATAAAATATGCGTGAAAGCACTGCTGCCCAAACCGCTCACACTCTGGATCATGGCGGTGCGGGCATTGGCGATTTGATTGGCTCCGGCGGTGCCGCGCAACTGCATGACGGCTTCCACCGCTTGATAAACGCCCGTTGCCCCAACAGGATTGCCCCGACTCTTGAGTCCGCCGAAGGTGCTGATGGGCAATGCGCCGTCGGGCTTGATGGCACCATTTTGCGCCAACTTCCACCCCATCCCACGCAAGGCGAAACCAGCGGCTTCTAATGCCAACGCCGCCATAATGGTGAACGAGTCGTGCAGTTCAAAGAGGTTGATTTGGTCGCGGGTCATGCCGGCTTCGGCGAGCGCCTTGTTGGTAGAGGTTTCGATTGCCTGTAGCCATAACAAATCGGCGCGCTCGGCAAGGGTAAGGGTGTCGGTCGCTGCGCCGCTGCCCGCAATGCGGATCGCGTTGGCGGTGGGGGTGGCGGTTAAGATGACAGCGGCAGCACCGTCGCCATCAGGGGCGCTATCGAATAAGTTGACCGGATCGGCGATCATAGGCGCTTTGACGAAGGCACCCGGTTTGAGGATATTGCGATACATGGCATGGGCATATTTGGAACCATTGGTGTGGGCATTGATGCTAAAGCCCTCAAAAGATGCTAAATCGACCTCATACTCGAACATGTAGCGCCGCATGATCAGCGCCGCCAATGCGGGCAAGGTGGCACCGTGCATGGCTTCATCGTCGGCATCAAGGCTGACGTTACGCGCCAACACTTTCGCAGAACCGATCATGTCGGTGGATTTTTCGACACCCAACACCATGACGGTATCGACCGCACCCGACGCCACTGCTAGATAGCCCGCCCGCAATGCCGCGCCGCCGGAACCATCGGCGACTTCGACGCCATAGGCTTCGACGCCGCGCAGACCCGCAAAATCGGCGATCAGTGGGGCGAGATGGGATTGCGAGCTGATCGCCGCGCCAAAGGCATTGGCGACGATTAAGGAATCAACGTTGGTCAGCCCGGCATCATCAAGGGCGGCACGGGCGGCATGAGCGGCAAGATCGCGTAAACCAGAGTCCCAATGTTCGGCAACGGGGGTTTGCCCGATCCCGATGATGGACACATTGCGCATAGTCAATCCTTTCAGAAAGCCGTCAGGCTTTGAGTAAGCCGCGATAACGGCAATAGGTGGCATAGTCGATGGGGGTACGGCGCGCGATATACTCGCGGGTGGTGGTGGCACGTCCACGCACGGCGTCGATCTTTTCGGTGACGCGCAGATCAAAAGCATCAGAACCGGCACCGCTGCCATAGCTAAGCATCAGGATGCGATCCCCGGCTTTGGCTTCGTCCAAAATTGCCGTCAAGCCGATCATGCACGAGCCAGAGTAGACATTGCCGATCTCATTCGCCAGCAACCCGGTGGCGTATTGTTCTTCCTTGAAGCCCAACATGCCCGCCGCCCGTTGTGGGAACTTTACATTGGGTTGATGCAGCACGACATAGGTATAGTCAGCGGCAGTGGTGCCCATCATTTCCATGAGGGTACGTCCGGCGCTGGTGATGTGATGAAAATAGGCGGGATCACCGGTGAAGCGTTCGCCATGCGACGGGAAGGCTTCATCGGAGCGCCGCCAAAAATCGGGGGTATCGGTCACAAAGCTATAACTGCCTTGATAAATGGCAACCGCTTCTTCGGCACGACCAAGGATGAAACCCGCTCCACCGGATGCCGCTGTGTATTCTAGGGCATCACCGGGGCGGCTTTGGGCAGTATCCATCCCGATGCTGAGGGCGTACAAGCCCATGCCGCTGCCGATCATGCCGATGGAAGCTTGAACCGCTTCAGTGCCTGCTTTACATGCAAATTCCCAATCAGCCGCTTGAATACTAGGGGAGGTGCCGATACTTTCGGCGACGATGGTGCTGGTCGGCTTGACGGCATAGGGGTGGCTCTCGCTGCCGATCCATACGGCGCGCAATTGTTGAGGGTCGATGGCGGCACGGGCGAGGGCATTGCGCGCTGCTTCGATGCTCATGGTGGTCACATCCTCATCGGGTCCAGCGACGGCTTTTTCTTTGACGGGGCTGCCCGCGCTGGTGCCTGTCCATAATTTGGCGATCTCGGAACCGGGGAGGCGGTATCGTGGGACATATGCCCCATAGCCGATGATGCCGACCGCACGGTCAGGTTGCATCAGGAAGTTGATCGGTTTGCCTGTGCCATTGGCTGAAAACATGAGTGTTATGCCTTTCTGGTAGGTATCGTGAAGAGCTATTTTTCGGCATTGGGTAGGGATTGTCGTAGCGCTTGTAAAAGCGTGCCCGCGTGTTCTGCGCGAATCGCACCATCGGCGATCATGCGCTCAACCACTTGGGCGACTTCTGCACCTTGTGCGCCCGCAGCGACGGCAATTTGGCGGGCGTGCATCCGCATATGCCCGCGTTGAATGCCGTCTGTCGCGAGGGCGCGAATGGCGGCAAGGTTTTGTGCCAAGCCCACTGCCGCGATGATCTGGGCAAGTTGTCCGGCGCTGGTGATGTTCATAATTTTGAGGGCTACCCCTGCCGCTGGATGAACGCGAGTCGCGCCGCCGACGATGCCCACGCTGAGCGGTAACGTTAGGCGACCATGGAGATCGCCCGCGTCGTCTTGCCACCACTGCGAGAGGCTGGTATAGCGCCCCGCACGGGCGGCGTAAGCGTGCGCGCCGGCTTCGAGCGCGCGCCAGTCGTTGCCCGTCGCGATGGCGACGGCATCAATGCCATTCATAATGCCTTTGTTGTGCGTCGCCGCACGGTAGGGATCGGCTTCGGCAAAGGCACCGGCTTCAACAATGGTTTTGACGACTTGTGTGCCGGATAAGGTCTCGGTAGCCAGTGCTGACGCCGGGATCGTGCCTTCGGCAGTGGCTTTACGGCGGTCGGTCAGGTTGCTGAGGATGCGCAGCACCACCCGCCCGCCGGTGAGGGCTTCAATTTCTGGCGCGAGATACTCGACAGCGGTATTGATGGCATTGGCACCCATCGCATCGCGCACATCCATCAATAAGTGGACGATCAACATGGTGCCGACCGTCGTCTCGTTTAAGCGCCGCACTTCTAGCCCACGCGCACCGCCCCCCCGTTTGACGATGCTGCCGCCGACTTCATCCGCCAGCGCCAATAAGCGGGGCGTTTGGTCAAGGAGGGCGCGCTCAGCTAGATCGAGGTCGGGCACATCCAGCACTTGAAGCTGACCGATCATGATCGGTTCATCGCTGGCGGTGATAAAGCCTCCCCCTTCGCGAAACAAGCGCGCAGCATTGCTGACTGCTGCAAGGACGGACGGCTCTTCGACGACCATCGGCACCAGCACATCCGCACCGTTGATCAAGAAGTTGGTCGCGATGCCCAAAGGTAGAGCGTACACGCCGACAGCATTTTCGATCATGTTATCGGCGGCGGCGGCGTCTAAGCCGGTCGCGCCGGACAGGATCGTTTGTTCCGCGGAGGTGAGTCCTGCCCACTCGGCGACAAAGGCAACACGGTCCGCGAGTGAGCGTTTATAAAAGCCAGAAATACGAGATGATTTGTTTGCCATGCTATCGCCTAACTTGATGAGCCTATCGTAACTGAGCTTTGCTGCCAAAAGCTATCGAATTGTGAATGACTGCACAAAGATTTAACCCCCATTTAACTGGATATTTGCCCATTGGGGTGGGGTAATGCTGTCAAAAACTATCCCGCCGTTCATAATAGCGTCTGGGGGGAAGTCGTTCGTCCATGCGATCTCGTGATTAATGCGCAAAGTCGCTCTGCCGGAAGGCGTGAGCGCTAAGGCGAGGTGATTGAGCGCGGGGCGGATATGGATGAATTGATACCAGTTGGGTGGGGTGTCGTCCTGTGTGCTGACGTAGCCGTCTGGGTGGAGCAAGAAATGATGAGGCACATCGTCCACCGTCAACCAGAACCCCCAAATCGCAATTTGTCCGCCAAAGTCGGCGCTGGCTTGGATAGTCACGGGGAGCTTCGCGGGGAAGGGTAAGCGGGCAAACGTGGTTGTATGGGCATTATCCCGTAGGGCATAATCGACGATAGGGAGACCCGACGGGGAAGTCTGTCTCCACAGGAGGCGTGGCGGCAACGATGGGTTCGCCGATCCCAACGCGAGGGCGAGTGTGAGCAAGATCGTCCCTAGCCCAGTGACCCAAAGCATGGCGGTGATCAGGCGTAATTTTGGGAGGAGCGAGGTGTGTGGTTTCAAAACGATGGGGATAACCTTTGGGGGGCAGTATTACAGAAGACGCCGCGGGTTAGGCGGCGTCTAAATGTTTTGACGGTTGCCGAGCGGTCTAATCCGGCAAAATACGGGTATCCAGCAGGGCGTCTAACCAAACAACGAAAACCACCCCGATGGGGAACGCCGTCCAGAAGAAATACTGAGCGCCGTATTTTTCGATACTGATGGCATTGCCACCTTGAACAGGCACGCTCGGCAGCAAGACGATCACGATGAAGGCAGCCACGGCTGCGCCCAAACCCATCGACACTGCCCATACAATCAATCGTTTCAGCAACATGGCGAATTCTGACTCCTAAACGTTATCATTTATGGTATACGCCTATTGTAGCGAATTTCACGAAAAAGGAAAAGGTAACTACACACCCCTCACCCTAAATCCCTCTCCCACAAGGGGCGAGGGACTTTCTACTGCGTTTCTCCCCTTCTCCTCTTGTGGGAGAAGGGGTGCCGAGCGTGCTCGGACGGGGTGAGGGGTATCTGAGTAGTTACCGCGTTTTTTAATTTCGTGCGTATCTTTCCGCGATATCCGCGATAGGTGAGGGCAAATGCCTTGAAACGCCGCGATCCCCGTAGCCAGCCCGCAAATTCAAAATAGAAGGCGGGTTTCTTACCATCAAAGAGATCGTCAAGCAGGTCGTCAAGCGGAGGCATGTTTCCATCACTTAAATCGTTTTATCATGCCATTTTACCTAGCCAGCAAGAATTTTCAACAAGTCTCTAAAAGGACTTCGTGCAAAAGCGCACAAATGGTTGTGTTCATTCAGAAAATTGTTAAAATAGTGAATATCCAATGTTTATGCCACCGACGGCACATCAAATTTCCTAGGCGGGTGTTACAGTTGTAAAATCAGCACCACTAGTCATACAATACCGGCATCTGCCAACAGTCAGTGATTGCGCGTGGTTCGTCGTTTTGATGGCATTGGGCTCCCGCAAGAAAAACAGAGAAAAGAGGACATTTCGTGGCTGACCTATTCGATAAAGCGAAAAATTTCAAACAAGCCAAAGAAGCGATGGAATTGGGTATTTACCCGTATTTCCGGGCGCTCAGTGATACCGAAGGGGCGGTCGCGACCTTTGAAGGTAAAGAGGTCGTCATGATTGGCTCCAACAATTATTTGGGGCTGACCACCGACCCGCGCGTGCGGCAAGCGGCGAAGGACGCCATTGATCGTTATGGCACCAGCGTCACGGGGTCTCGTTTCTTGAATGGTACGCTCGAACTCCATTTGGAACTTGATAAGCGCCTTGCCAAGTTTGTCGGTAAAGAGGCGGCGTTGGTGTTTTCGACCGGTTATCAGACCAATGTCGGCACGATCACCGCCTTGGTGCAAAAAGGCGATTACGTCATCATCGACAAGGATGATCACGCCAGCATCGTGGATGCGTGCTTGATGTGCCGGGGTGAGATGAAGCGTTTCCGTCATAATGATGTGAGCAGTTTGGAAGATATCCTCCGTAATTTGCCCCCTGCGGCTGGCAAATTGGTGGTGGTAGATGGCGTGTACAGCATGGGTGGGGATATTGCCCCCTTGCCGGAAATCGTTGATATCTGCAAGCGACATGGGGCGCGCATCATGGTCGATGATGCTCATGGCATTGGGGTGACCGGCGGCGGACGCGGGACGGCGTGGCATTTTGGGTTGACCGATGATGTCGATTTGATCATGGGGACTTTTAGTAAGAGCTTTGCCTCTATCGGCGGTTTTATCGCTGGTTCGGCGGAAGCTGTTCACTACATTCAGCATCATGCGCGTTCGCTGATTTTTTCGGCGGCATTGCCCGCCCCGCAAGCGGCGGCGGCATTGATGGCGTTGGATATCATGGAGACGGAACCGCAACATGTGGCAACCATGTGGGAAAATGCCGAGTACATGCGCCGAGGTTTGAAAACGTTGGGCTACAACACCGGTAAGAGCAACACGCCGATCATCCCGATCTTGATCGGCGATGACTTTCGCACGGTGATGGCTTGGCACGCGCTGGTCGATGAGGGTGTCTACACCAATCCCGTCGTGCCGCCCGGTGTGCCGCCCGCCAACAGTCTGCTGCGCACTAGTTATATGGCGACGCACAAGGTTGAACAGTTGGATCGCGCGCTCAAGGCGTTTGAACTCGTCGGTGAACGGCTGGATTTGGTCACGGTGCAGCACGATTTGGTCGGCGAAGTCGGCTAGTTTTTTGATAGGCTAGGCACCCTAAAAGAGGGCGTGCAGATTTATCTGCGCGCCCTCTTTGTTATTCTACACTGGGCTGATCCGCATTAATCGCCGGATTGTGCGCCGCCCTGAGGACGACGGTTGGCACCTGTGAGCAGTTTGTGGAGCGGGTCGAGGATGCTGTATGCAACTGGCACGACGATCAAGGTGAGCAAGGTGCTACTGACCAAGCCGCCGATCACGACCGTGCCTAGCTCAGAGGCGATGATCGCGCCTTCGCTTAACCCAATGGCGAGCGGCACCAGCGCGAAGACCGTCGCAAGCGCCGTCATCAAGATGGGGCGCAAACGACGACCACCGGCTTCAATTAGGGCGTCATGGGTGTTCATGTGGCGTTCACGCTGATTTTGTTGCACACGGTCGATGAGGACGACGGCGTTGGTGACGACGATGCCGATCAACATCAGCAAGCCGATGAGCGCCGAGATCCCCAAAACACGGTCGGTCACTGTGAGCAAAATCGCCGCGCCCACCGGAGCCACCAAGATGCTGAGGATGATATCCAGCCAGTGGACGACCGAGCCGAAGGTGACGATCAAGATGAGGATGACCAAGACGATGGCAATCCCCATCGCGCCGATCAAGCCGCGAAAGCCGTCGGTTTGTTGGCTGGACTCGAAGCCTTCGGTGACGCTGATCGAGGCGGGCAAGTTGGGAAGGGCTTTCACTGCCGCAATCGCGGTATTGGTGACGCCGAGCGCGTTTTGGGTTTCGAGTTCGCCCGTAAAGCGGAGCGCCGACTGTTCATCAATGCGAATGAAGGTGGTCGAAGCGCCAGCCCCAGCGGCACCAGCATCGGCGAGGCTGCTGCTGGCGTTCGCCAAGCCATCCACGGCATTGAGGGCGACGATCACATCATTGTTGATGGCTTCTAGGTCCGCTTGCGGACCCGTCAGCACAAGGGCGAAACCACCGAAACCTTGTTCGCTCAAGGATGCGGCGGACACACTGACATTTTCTTCGCCAAAGACCTCAATCGCGAGTTCGCGGACTTCCCCCGTCAAGCGTGTGAGGTTATCGGGGGAACCAATCCCCAACGTGATTTGGGCGATGGCTTCATCAACGCTGGAACTGCCGAGAATGAGCGACGCCAAACCGGAGCCACCCCCGATGGTAGTGCCGATCACGCCAATTTCATCTTCAGAGAAGCTCTCACGGACGCGCGTCTCGAAGGTTCTGACGAAGCCATTGGTGTCCACGATTTTGGTGCCAGAGGGCATGGCGGCGTCCACTGTGATTTGCGGCTCACCGAAGCTTGGCAAGAAGGCTTGGGGGCGGGTGCCAAACAGAATGCCGCTGAAGACGAGCGAGGCGGCGGCAAATAGTAAGACAAGCGCTGCATTGGTGCGGTTGGCGAGTGCCCAACGGAGAACAGGCACATAGATACGTTCTGGCACGCCGTCTTCGGCGTGTCCGATTTCCTTCGGGTCAAGCAGTAAGAAGGCTGCCACAGGCACGACGGTGATGGCGACGATGAACGATGCCAGTAGTGAGTAGGTGACGGCGAGACCGAAGGGCAGGAAGAACTCGCCGATGATGCCACCCGTAGAACCGAGCGGCAAGAATACCACGACAGTGATGACCGTTGCGGCAAAAATCGCCACGCTGACGTCACGGGTGCCTTTGATGATGGCTTGTTTCTTGTCCCCACCTTCTTGCACATTGCGGAAGATGTTTTCTAACACCACGATGGAGTCATCTACGACGCGCCCAATGGCGACCGTTAAGCCGGACAGCGTCATGATGTTGAGGGTAATGCTTTGCGGGAACAAACGCAGCAGGAAGGTGAGGATATCATTGCCTTCGGCGATGGGCACCAGCAAGCCATTGACGGCGGGCGGGATCCAGCGCATGAACACCATCGCCATCAAGACCGACAGCGGGATGCTGATCGCGGTGACGAGGGTACTGCGCCATGCGGGGTAGGGCAGTTTGCCGGGATAGAGCGCAACCGCCAAACCGACGACGACACCTGCCGACAACATCACGCGCACCACAATGTCTAATTGATTGAACGCTGTGCCGAGATCCGCCCCAGTGGTGTTTGCTTGCGAGACTGTCAGCAAGAGCAAGATGCCGAGGAAGAGACCCACAAGCACCACGCCGACAATCGCACGGGGACCGCGCGACCATGCGCCATTGCTCAAGAAGACGAGGATGACGACGATGGCGAAGACCGCACCTAAGCCACCTTCGCGCGCCACACCGCTGATCGATTCTTCGACGAAGCTGGCTTGTTCAAAGCCGACAGTGACGGTGATGTCATCGCGCTCGGCGTCGAGTTCCTCCAGAATGTCTTCCACCGTATGGAAGGCTTCAATATTGTTGGCGTCGCCCGTTTTATAAACGGTGACGTTTAGGCTGCTGTTGCCATTCAAACGGGTGACGGTGGTGGTGGGTACGAATGGTGTCGCACCAGAGGCAATCCGTTCTTGGACATCGGCGGGCAACGCAGCGACAACCTCATCGCTCAAGAGTTGTAATGCTTCTAAGCGCAGTTCCCCAAGCAGGTCGGGCTGGCGCTCCACCATGTAATCCAACATGTCGGGCGTCAAATTGCCAAACAAGTTGGGGGCAAATGCCGCACCCTGTGAAGTGTCGAAGAAGTTATTCAAGAACGTGGGCACGTTCGGGAAGAAGCGGAAGAAGTCGTCGGCGGTATCCAATTCCACGCCGATGAAATCGCCGATGAACTGCCAATCATCATTTAAGGCGGGTGCCTCGGGGTCGGCGGGGGCGACATCTTGTTGATAGAGCGCTGATTGTGCATCGGCGGCGGTCGGTTGGGTGCCGGTGATGATGGCGCTGACGGTTGCGGCGGTTTCTTCGGGAAGTGTGGCGACCACTGCTTCAGGCAGCGATTCAAGTGTGGCGACGCTAAACTTAATCACGACATCAGCGCTGAGTTCCGCGTAGAAGTTGGGGTCGTTGAGTGCCAAGAACCGCAAAACACCGGGGGTTAAGCTGTTGAATAACCGGACTTCATACCCCGCGAAACTCGCTGGGATAGCGGTATCGAGCGTGTTCAAGATGCTGGCAGCACTGCCATCGCCCAATGCCAACAATTGGCGGGCGTTGGTCAGGGGTTGGTTGGCGAACTGCGGCTGATTCGACAGCGTGTTCCAGACTTGATCCAACGGCGGGGCGATGATGGGCAAAGCGAGAACCGCATCCGAGAAGGCATCATAGACACCCGCAGACAGTCCAGCGATAAAGGTGGGGTCATACTCCGCCAAGAAGCTGATCACTTCGGGGCTGAGTTGTCCGATTAAGCCAGCCGCGCCGCCGGGGATAGAAACAGCGGGGATGCCTGCTTGCCCACTGGCTTCGGGGTTGTCCAGCAACAGCAGGAAGCTGAGTAAATCGGCGGCGCGCAAGGAACTGGTGCCTAATTGGGCAGCGAATTGTTCCGGCAGTTGGATGTTGAGCATATCATCGGCGGTATCTAACTCGAAGCCGAGTCCGCCGCCAAGGAGACTGAAGAAGAAGGGCAGTGCCGGACCTTCGGGAATGGTGACGGTTTGTTCTGGCGCTGTGTCATCCGTGGTCGCCGGGGTTTCTGTCGTTTCGGTGGTCGTCGCTTCGGCTTCGGGGGCGGTTGTCGCAGCAATTTCGCCGACGCCTGTGCCCGCGATGCTGAAGGATGCCAGCGGCAGGTCATCAAAGCTGAAGGTGATTAATGAGGGCGGTTGAATGCGCCACGCATTGGGGAGATCGACCGGTTCAGGAGCGGTGTTTTCGCCAGTGATCGCCCGTGCGAGCGCTTTTGCCGCCAGTTCGTCACGGGTAAACCCATCCAGATTGGCGATGAAGTCAGCGGGCAACGAGGCGAAAACTTCTTCTGACATTGCCGCCAAATGATCGGATTCAAAATATTGGATCATGGTGGGGTCAATGGCAAGCATTTGGGCGATGGTGTCGGGGGTCAGGTCATCTGTTTGACCCAAAGCGCCGACGATTTGACCCGTAGTCTGAAACGTGTTGATCGTCGCGCCCAAACCACGAGTCAAGGTGCGCATTTCACGGATATCGGCGGCGTTCTTGAAGAACGGGCTGATGCTTGACCAGCTTTCGGGCAGTGCTGGAATGCCTTCGGACAAGGTCACATCCAAGGCGCTGAGGGTGGCAACAGCGGCATCGTCCAGTTCGCCCAAACTGAGATCCGTGAGTTTGGCACGGACAATTGCCCACACTTCGGGGGTCAGCTGCAAGAGCAGACTGCGTGGTGCCTCATTTTCTCCATCGGCGGGGGCGGCTTCTTGAGAAGCACCGGCTTCGTCGGGCAGGATTTGCCCACCACTGACTTCGACACGCGCCACGAGCGGGATGTTTTCTAGCAAGGGGGCGACTTCTTGTTCCACCAAACGACGTAGCGCGTTGGTTTCTGCCGCGTCAGCGCTGGTTTGATCCGCCAAATAGGCGACGAGCGTGCGGGTCGTTTCAGGAGACAGGGATTCCCACACGGCGGGGGAGAGTTGGAAAACAAAATTGGCATCCCTCTCTTCGAGGAAGATCAAGACATCGGCACTGAGGTCATTGAGCAACCGTGCGCTGAATGTCGAGGCGTCTTCGCCTTCGGGGGGGGTGATTCGGCGCAGTGGCAACCAAACACCATCAAGCGCAGTTTGTATTTCTGCGCGGAGTCGTTCAGAATTGACGCCAAAGTTGTTGCGAGCCGTGATGACGGCACCGAACGAACTCGTCGTAGTCGATTCCAAGTTGACAATTTGCGGGATAGCATCGAGGGAAGATTCGAGACGTTCTGTCACGATGCCCAGAACTTGTTCCCCTGTCATACCGCCAGCTTGTGCCAAAATAATCGTCTGGGGAAATTCGATGGAGGGGATAAGCTCTTGTTTAAGTTGGGTGACGGCAACAACGCCAGCGACAGAAATGGCAATAGCCAGCAAAATGGTGATAAGGCGGAAGCGCAACGATAAGCGCGTCAATGCGCTAAAGATGGGTTTCATATATGAGATGCCCCTGATTGTTCAGATTATTCTGAAGAGGTTGTTACAGACTTCACAAGTATAACGTGCGTCAGAACGGAATGGAATGCAGTACCATTAAGGTATTGAGCAGCAATTTGCCGCATGTGTAATATATCATCATGAGTTTGAAAGCGAACCAGCCCTTATGGACGACTATCTAGGACAGTTCAAGTCTCGGAAGCGAAAGACTCAGGATTTAGTCGCTATCTCGCCGACAGGTCTGATTTCCTTGCCGCGCGAGCAGCGCTTGATTATTCGTGTTTTATTGCGCGAGTCAGTTGGCGATGGCATGACCCATGCCGATCTATTGTCGGCAACGGAATTAAGCGAAACGGCGTTGATGGAAGCGCTGGGCGGGCTGTCCGCACAGGGCTGGATCACGACCTCACAAGAACATACGGGGGAAATATACTACCGTGCGATGCTGCGCGTCATCCAACGACAATCGGCACGGAGCAGTACCTGGGATTTGCTGATGGATATCGATGACAATCCCCCTCGTCGATCCAACTTCAGCAAGGACATGGAAGACAATCTCCGGCGCTTTTTGCCATCTGCCTTGTTTGAACGGTTGCCCGATGTGACGGCGATGACCGACGCGGTACAGCATTTGAACCGACTGCATCGTGCGGTATCGGCGTATTTACCGTTGTATATCGCTGAGGGCGACATCATGAGCGCCGAACGGTATACGGCGCTTCGTTTAGGGACGTTTGTTTTTGCGGATGTTTCCGGTTTCACCGCTATGTCCGAATATCTGGCGCGGCACGGGTCGGGCGGGGCGGAAACGTTGACGATGGTGATGAATACCTATTTTGCGGAAATGCTCGATATTCTCGCCAAAAGTGATGGACAGGTTTTGAAATTTGCGGGTGATGCGTTGTTGGCATTTTTCCCTGCGAAGCGCAAAGAGGATATCACCGATGCTCACAAAGCGATCCGCGCTGGATTGCGGATGCAGCGGGCGATGATGTCGGTATTTCAGCCCATCCACGATGTCGTTCTGCTGGATTTGATCGGACGCGAACACGAACAACGGTTAACGATGACGGCAGGCGTGGCACGGGGGCTGTTGTTTGAAACGCTGGTGGGCAATTCGGCACAGTCCGAACTGTTGATTCAGGGTGAACTTCCCGGCTTAGCGATGGAAGCGGAAGCGGTTGGCATTGGCAATGATGTGATCATTGACGCGGCGCTGGCAGAACTTTTGAAGAATGATTACACGCTTACGCCCGTTGGCGATAAATTCATGCAGGTGATGGATATTTATGGTGACAAACTAGACGACTATGAAGTTGAACTGCCGGTACGGCGACGTGCCAAATCGGGGGCATTATTTGATCGCGAACCAGAAAACCTGCAAGAACACATGCGCATCACCCTAGAAAAATTGATCCCCGCAGCGTCGTATTTGGCTCCAGCGGTGCTGAATCAATTGATTTTGAGCGAAGATTATCGTGTGGCGGCGGAGAATCGGTATGCGGTATCGATGTTTGTGCATGTGACCGGTTTTGCAGAAATGCTCAATACCTGGGGGGCGTCCCATCTGGATGAGGTGACTAATCTAGTTGAGCGCTATTTCTCGATGGTGCAACCTTTGATCAGTGCGCGGGGCGGGTCATTTATCCGTTCTGACCCGTATGAATTGGGCGTCAAAATGCTGGTTATCTTCGGTGCCCCAGTTGCCCATACCGATGATCCGTTGCGGGCGGTGGATACGGCGTTGGCGCTGCATCGGCAGTTGGTGATGTTGTTGCAGCGGGAGCGCGAGTTGTTGCCGGAAGCGCTGCGACCGGGACTTATGATCGAGCAGCGTATTGGGGTGGCACGAGGCGAAGTGTTTGCGGGGGAAGTGGGTTGGCGGGCACGCCGAGAATACACGGTGATGGGCGATACCGTCAATTTGGCGGCGCGCTTGATGTCCAAATCGGCATTTGGCATGACATGGATTGATGAACGCATGTATGAGCGGGTTCAGTATCGCTATGCGACGGAACCCACAGAACCCTTGCGCTTAAAGGGTAAGGGGGGGTTGATTCAGGCGTATAGCGTGACGGCGGCGCGCGGGGCACAACTTGCGACTCCTGACGTGGAAGAGACTTTTGTGGGACGGTCGCTGTTGCTGTTGACGATCAGCAGGGCTTTAGAACAAGCAGCGGCGGCACGGCAACGGCGGGCATTTTTGTTGAGCGGCGAAGTGGGGTCTGGCAAGACGCGCGTTGCTCGTAAACTGGCGATGACGGCACAAGCGAATGGCTATGCTGTTGCGCTGGCACATCCGCAAGCAGGGGCGTCACGCGGGGTCTTGTGGGCGTCGGTTTTGTCCGCTCTGTTGTACATTCCGGCGGATGTTGTATTTGAAGCGGCGCGGATGACGGCACGGGCGGGGTTGGTGTCGTTGGGATTGGATGACGATATTGAGAACCTGCTCCAGCTCATTTTGGAGGAGGGGGGTGTCTATGAATATGATGGGACGATTGCCACCAACTTAATGTCGCGGCGGGAGTTGGCGGCGTTGATGGTGCGCTTTTTCATCGCTTACACCAACCGGACCCCCACGCTGATCATCATTGATGATATTCAACAAGCCGGGTCGGACGCGCTGGCGATCTTGCGCACCTTATTGTTGGATGCACATGAAATGCCATTGGTGATTGCAGGCACTTGTGACCTTACGCAGGTGATCGATCTGCCGGCGGAACGGTTTGATGTGAGCGATCTCAACGAGGATGAAACCGAACAGGCAGCAGCATCGTACTTAGGGGCGACCGAATTAGGAACCCGGTTGCGCCAAAAGATTTGGAACAGCAGTGGTGGGCGTCCGCTTTTCATTGAGGCGCAGTTGCGCGCTTTGCGGGATGCCGACTTGTTGTTTCAAGCGGGCTGTGTGGTAGAGGTGCGCCCCTCGGTGACCGAAATGCCGCTGCCAGACGATGTGCGCGACCTCATCAGCGCGCGTATCGATCAACTGAGTGTAGAAGAACAGACGGTGATCCGGGCTGCTTCGGTCTTGACCGATTCTTATTCCTCGGCGGTCACGGTGGAGGCGCTCAAAGAGGTGGCAGAAATGCCCGATGAAGCCCTTGTGACGCAAATTATTGCGCGTTTAGATATCATGGGGCTGTTGGTATGGGGAGAAGGGGATTCTTGCCATTTCCATCATGGCTTGGTGCAACAAGCCATATATGCTAATTTGACGAGGGCGGCGCGCTTGAAATTGCATCGGCGGGCGGCGGAGCATTGGCAACGGCGCACCGATAGCACCCAGCCGTTTCGTTTGTCTTATCATTTGGCACGGGTTGGATTGTTGCCGAAAGCGGTGGAAGTATTGACGGACGCGGCAGAAGGGTGTGCTGTCGATGACGCAGAACGCGCGGTCAGCTTATACTTGGCATCTTTGGAACTGTTGCCAGACCAACGACACATCAGTGCTGAGATTGAACGCTTGCGAGGATTGTACAACTTATAAATAAAGGGTGTAGGGGCATGAGTGGTTCATGCCCCATACTTAGGAAAATGGTCGAAAAAGGCGGAAAACGGTGTTAGCTAATCAGCAGTTTGGCGACATTTTTTAGCTTTTGCGTGATCGGATGATTTGGATAGCGCAGAACAAACACCCCCGCGCTCGCCAAGATCATCATTTCATCGGAGTGCGGCAAGATGGCACCGACAGGACAATTGTAGATACCTTCAACCCGTGCCCGTATTTCTTCAAAATCAAACGAGGTCGGGGTTTTATTGACGATCAACAACATCTTGGGAACATCCAGCTTGCGCGCCACTTCGACGGTCACGCCGGTGCCCTGATAATCTTGTTGATCGGGGCGCATGATGATGGCAAGGGCGTCGGAAATAGCGACCGAGAGCAACGTTTCTTCGTTCAAGCCGGGGTGGGTGTCGATGAGCAGGATATCCAGCTTAAGTTCGCGCACGAGGCTTTGAAACCCGTCATTCAGCAACCCGACATCATAGCCTTCACGCAAGATACGGGCGATTTCGCCGACCTTGATGCTGGATGGGGTCAAGTAGATTTTGCCGCCGGGGGGGATGGCACCCACACCGCCTTGCTGTTTGCTGTTCATATTTTCGGTGACATCGTGCGCGGCTTTTTCAATTTCGCACTTGCCCCACAAATAATCGTTGAGCGAGTATTTCATATCCTCTTCGTGTAAGCCGAACAGGACATGAATGCCGGGTGAGTTAATATCGGTGTCAATGACACCAACGCGCAAACCCTGCGACGCATAAATCGCGGCAAGATTGGCGGTGGTGTTTGATTTTCCCGTACCACCGCGAAATGAGTGGACCGAGATGATTTTTGACATGAGTCAAGCTCCTCATGATGATTTGCACAGGGCGACAATTAAGCGAATTCTAACCGTTAATGAGCGCGGCGTCCATAAAAACTGTTCTCATCCTTAAAAATGTCACAACCAAAAGGCTGTTTCCCCCTCAAACGAGGTAGGAAAAATCCCCCGCCCGATCCCCGCTTCGATAGATTCGCTTTGGTGGACGGTCACCGGATGGCGTGCAGGTCGAGATGCCCCATAGTGAAAAAGTGTGAAGACCAAAACGGACTCTAAGGCTTTTTCGATGGTGAAAGGGGCTTCAGCCCTGATGTGCAGCGGTTGTACTGATGTTTCTGAAGATTGAAGAAACGCTTCGCTCTCGTTCAGCCGAAATAAACTCCCCCACGCTGGTGGCTCAATCCGTCCGTTGACGAGGGCGTATAAACGCGGCACGCCAGCGCGGATAATCTCGACAGCTGAAAATTGTGCGTCTAGCTCATCCTCCCAACTCCCTAAAGCAAGTCCAGCTTCGCGCGTCAATTTCCCTTCAATATGCAGTACAACTCGTTTGCCACGAAGCAATCGTGACGGTAGCAGCAAGGGCAGTAAACTGGCAGGAATCCCTTCCCCCGGTTGAACACTCGCTCCCGCAATGTGATGATACAGCAATAATCCATCACTGCGATAGATGCGTGCTATACCAGTGAGATAAATTCCTTCGCGTTTGTCTTGGGTGACGAGGTTTAGCCCAACGATATGGTCGGCATAGGGGAGCGGTTCTGCGAGCAAGTAGGGCGTCCCACCGACACGGGCGAGCAAGCCCATAATCAAAAAGGACATGCGGTTGGGATCATGGATATCCGCTTCATGAATGATCAATGAGGATAATCCGCGTCCGATGGTTTGCAAACGGGCGTAGCGTTCGCTGACGGCTTCCTCTTCCGTTTGGTCGGTGGCATTGGTTTCGTCCGGCAACAGGATCAAGAGGACATCGGCGTTTTCTTTTGCCAGCAAACGAACGGCACTGTCGAGGTTGGTCTGCGAGACGACGCGCATATCACGCACACGGGTGATCTCTAGTTTCAAGCCCGACTCGCGGTCAAAAGCGCGCCGCAACGCTTCCAAAAAATCGCGCGCACCCTCGGCGACGCCATCAATGACCGCGATCTTTAAGGTGGCGTTGGGCAGGGTTTTGGGCAGTTGTGCCGCGCCATGCGCCAAGAAATCGACCGCCAATTTTTCTCGCACAAACGGGCGTGGGCGTCCATCCCCCCACAGCAAGCTAATTTGCGGCGTCGCCACTTGGAATAGTTCGGGCGTGGTTTTGGTGGCATAAGCATTGCCGATGATGCCGATTTCTTTTACCACATCGGCGACGATCTTCACCATCTGGGCATGAGCGGCGGGTTTGAGATGCAAGGCGCGGTCAAGCTGTCCTTTGTTGATGGCAAACTGGGTGATGTCTTCGGGACGGATGACGAGATCGAGCGCGTCGGTGACATAATCGTAATCCCGTATCCCTGACCCCACCCGTACCACCCAATGAGCATCGGGGGCGGCTTCGATGACAGTGCGCATGGTGGCGTTGGAGGACAGGGTTAGCAGGCGGGCACGTTGTTCCCCTACTAAGCCGACCAACCGTAAAATCTCGCCTTGCAAGCCTGTGAGTTTATCCGACACCCACAAGCCGACCATGCTGGTGGCTTCGGACAAGGTATCGATATAGGCTTGCAAATCCGGCTCATACAGCAAGCGCGAGATGACCGACACTGACAGCGCCGGCGCGTCGGCAACCGACCAGGTGCGCATCCGGTATTCGCGCTGGACGCGCGTACTTTTGATGGTGAAGACGGTGCGCGCCAAAGCATCAAGGATAATGGGATCAAGGACGGATGCTGGTCCACGGACCACCCAATCGGCGATCTGCCCGGAAGTCGGATGCCAGTCAAATTCTTCATGAATGCCCCTCAACGCCGCAAAGAGACGCGGATAGGCGGCACGCAGATCGTCCACAAAGGTGTCTAAACGCGGGGCGGTGACGGTGGTATCGGTCAGCAAGTGCCCGCCGATCCATGCCCACTGTCCACCGAAGGCTTCACGCAGCGCACTGGCAGTACGTCCCCCCATGCGGCGGGCGTGTTGTTGGGTAAATTCGTCCCCTTCGGTGATTAATCGGTATGCGAAGAGCGGCGGCAAGGATTCCGCCCGAATGGGAAAGACTTCGACAAATAAATGTTGATCAGACATGATATCGGCTGTCGTTCGTTTCCCTGAAGATATCAAAACAAGGCTTGGCAACCCTCGTGCAACTAGGTCGCTATCGGACGGGTTTCGTCGTTGCCCCACTCTTTCCACGAGCCATCATAGACGCTGCCGCCCGAAAATCCGGCAGCGCGCAATGCCAGCAACCCAAAACTTGCCGAGACGCCGCCATTGCAATAAAAGACGACTTGCGCCGCGTCGGACTCCGTCGTTACCCCTAACGCCGCGAAATGGGCACGTAGGGCGTCGGGTGGGAGCAGATACCCATCGCTATCGAGCATATCGGCGCGGGGCAAGTTGAATGCCCCCGGAATATGCCCGCCGCGCGCCGCGCGTGAAGCTTTCCCTGAGAATTCGGCAGGGGTGCGGACATCGATTAATTTCTGAGCTGTGCCGTCGGTTAAACCGGCACCGACTTGCCCGCCATCCCGATACAAGGCGGGAATCGGTTGGGCGTGTAATGTCCCTAGTGGGAGGATTGGGACTTCGGCGGTCGTGGGGTGTTGTTCGGCAAGCCAATGTTGCCAACCCCCTTCTAAGATCGAGACTTGGGGATGCCCATAATAGTTTAGGCTCCACCACAAGCGGGCGGCAAACATGCCGTTGGCGTCGTCATAGGCGATGACGTGGGTATCGGCGTCGATGCCAAGCCGCTGCATGACCGCTGTATAGCGCTCGGCAGGCGCGATTTGGGCGTGGCGGGGGTCGGCGGGGTCGGTGATTTCATGCACCCAATCGACAAACGCTGCGCCGGGGATATGGTTTTGGAGATAGTCGTCATAATGATTAAAGTAATGGGGAAGCGGTTCACTTGCCGGTCGGACATGCCCGCGAATATCGACGATCCGCACTTTCGGATCGTCCAGATGTGCCGCTAACCATGTGGTCGTCACCAACGGATTGATCATCATGCCTCATCTCAGCCGAACGCCAAATCCCACGAACCTCAACCGGACTTGCGCGTGTCCCTACAATGTTTCCTCAACAACGGTTATCATTCTAGCCTGATATGAGAAAATTTGCTGTGCTATCCGTTTCTACATTTTGGGTGGTGTTGATGTCGATCAGCAGCGCCCAAGACGCTGCTGCGCAAACGTTGGTGCCATGTTCTGAGCGCCCAACTGCGCTCAGCGAACCTTGGATTCCTTCGGGGATGGCGTGCTTAGAACGAGTGCTAGAAGATTCGTCGGCGGGGGAGTTGGGGTACAGTGCGTTGGCGGCAGTGCCCAGCGTGGATAGTCGCGATGGCGCATTGCTGTATGCCACGCGCCCGTGGGCAGGGCAGGTGATCGCCTTAAGCGACGGCGATGGCGACGGCTTGCCGGAAACATCGACTGTCCTCCTTGAAGGGCTGACGCTGCCCAATGGTTTGACTTATCACGAGGGCGCGCTGTACATCAGCGGGGGCGCACACTTGTATCGCTGGCGCGCGGGCGTGCTGACGACATTGGTGGATGACCTGCCAACGGGGGAATTTTGGACTGGCGGCGTCGCCATTCTGGGAGATCGGCTGTATGTCGGGATTGGCGCACGCTGTGATAGGTGTGAACGCTCCGATGAAGCGGAGTACGGCACGGTTTTGAGCTTTACCCTTGGGGGCGAAGATCGGCGGGTGGTCGCGCGGGGCTTGCGGTTTCCGGCGGCGCTAACGGCGTTTGAGGGCGCGCTTTATGTTGGGGATAGCGCTGCGGATGCTGCTTTTGCTATGCCTCAACAGGATGAGATCAATCGTTTTGTGCCCACGTTAAATGGCGATATCCCCGATTTTGGCTTTCCCGCTTGTCCGGGAGGGGTGGTGCGCGGGGGCAACCCCTGTACCGGGGAGGTGTCGCCTTTTGCCCTGCTGCCGACCGAAAGCATCCCGACGGCGATGGCGTTGTATCACAGTGAAGCGTTGCCCGCGCTGACGGGGCGCTTGCTGGTGGTGCTAAACGGGTCACGGCAGCAAGTGGAATTGCGCGGTTATCGCTTGGTGGCGTTGGATCTGGTGGAAACGGTATGGGCGGGGACGATGAATGGCGTTATGCCGGCACAAACCCTCAACGACGCCGACTCGGAATTTACACCGGATGAGATGAGCTATCGAGGCAGTGGCTTTTATCCCCACCGTCCCCTGAGCGTCGCTGTGACCGATCAAGGATGGGTCTATCTGAGCATTGGCGGCGGGCGCATATTGGCACTGCGTCCTTGAAATTACGGAAGAGAGCAATGCAATGCCTTATTGGTTAATCGACACCCTCAAAGGGTTGCCGCTGTATTTGATCGCCTATTTTTGTGTGGGGACGCCTTGGGCGTGGGCGCTTTTGCCTTTTGCTGACCGTCAGAGCCGTGTCGTGATGACGGCGGTTGCCGGGGCGCTGGGGGCGGCGCTGATCACCGCATGGATGTTTGTTTTGGGCACGATCAGCGGGCAGACCGGACAGGCATTGTTACGGTTCGATCTGATTTTTGCGGGCATGGTGATCATGGCGGTGGTGGGCGTGATCGCTGTCCGTTGGCGCGGCTCAGCCGATAGTGTCCCACAGTCGGTCAGGGTGTCTTTTGCGTTGGATGAGCGCGTTTTGATTGGGATGATCCTAGCGGCGGTCGTCGTGCGGTGGGTCGTCACGTCGTATTGGCCCTTCACGATGTATGACGCTTTGTGGGTGTATGGCTATGAGGCACGTTTGTACAGCCTTACGGGGATGATTCCTACGACGATTGGGTATTACCCGCAATTCTTGCCTTTGCAATTCACGCTGGCACAATTGTTTGTAGGCGGGGTGAGTGACCATGCCGCGCGCGCGGTTATCCCGCTGTTGCATGTCGGGACTATTTTGGCGGTATACACATTGGGCGTGCGCTTGTTTACGCGCCGTGTTGGAGTGTTCGCGGCGGCGTTGTGGGCGCTTTATCCGCATGTGGGGGAGTGGGCGCGGGCGGGCGATCTCGAAATACCCCTGACGTTTAGTTTTACGTTGGCGGCGGTCTTTTTCCTGTTGGCGTGGTTTGGGGAAGCGCCGCGCCGTCGTTATGCCGTGCTTTCGGGGGTGATGCTGGGCATCGCCTTATGGACAAAACCGACGGCTGGGGCGTTTGCGCTGGGGGTCGGTTTGATGGTGGCGCTAGACTTGGTACGGGTACGCGGACAGTGGCGGGCATGGTTGCCACGTTTGGAAGTCGCCGTGCTGACAGGGATCGCTTGTGCGCCGCTGGGCGGGGTGTGGTATGTGCGCAATTTGCTGCTAGGGCATAACGCGGTTGATTTCCCGCCGTCATTTTGGCAAACCATTGCCGAACGGGGCGCCGACGAATTTAGTTTTCCGTTGCTGGCGTTGGTGGTGACGGTTGCCTATCTGCTCGTCTTTTACCCGAATGCGCGCAAATTGGCAGTGGGCGGGGGCTTGGCATTGATTTTGGGGGCGTTGCTGCCTTCGATGTTCGCGCCGCGCCGTTTGACCTTCATCGAGATCGGGTTGTTGATCGGGGGGAGCCTTGTCCTCTTTAGGGTGTTGGCGCAAAATTTTCTGCGGACGACAGCAGCGGCGGGGTTGCGTCATGATGCGGCGCGATTGGGGTGGGTGCTGGTTTTGGCATTTCCTTATTTTGTGGTGTGGTTTTACTCATATAGTTATCATTATCGACTGTCATTCGCGGTTGTGCCGCTGTTGATTTTGCCGACGGCAGTGGCGTTGGCGCGCTGGATCACCCCCGCACGTTTAGCGAAAGCGCGCTGGCGTCCGGTGTATGGCAGCGCGTTGATGCTGGCGTGCCTCCCTTCGGTGATCAATGCCGTGTATGATCGCAATGTCGGTTGGGATTACCTGATCACCGGTGTGATGCCGGATGATGATGCCCGCTACCGGAGCGGCAATGCGGCACTGATGAATGTCGTGGATGGGTTGCGGGTCTGGCAGCAAGACCACCCCGCTGAACCGTTGATCGTCGCCGCGCCGGGGGTGGATCGCTTACCGTTCTTCTTCCCACTGGCGGATATTCGCACGACGGTCGTGCCATCACGATTAGAGCAGATCGCCGATGCCCACTATTTCGTGTATGGATCACCCGAGTCGCGCATGGAGTATGAAGCGATGCCGTTTCTTGAGAATCAAGTGGTTGGGGCGTTGGGGCGGCAGGAAATCGTCAGGCGAGCGTGGGGTTTAGATGATGGGATTTTTCGTTACGATATTTATGAACTTGATATCAACGCCCGATGGACACCCGTTGAACCGATTGAGGCAGCGGTTGATACCGTCATGTTTGGTGATTTTGCGCGGTATGTCGGTTTTGACATTGGTGGTGGGGAGTTTTGGCAAGGACGCCGTTTAATCGCGCATCTGTATTGGGAAGTGACCGCGCCACCGCCGCAAGATTACTCGATTTATATTCATCTTCGCGACCCGGCGGGGAATATGATCACTGGGTGGGATAACCCAGTGGCGCGCACAGACTTAGGGTACTACTCGACACTGATGTGGGAACCGGGGGAGTTTATCAGCGACGAGCGCGTGTTGCAGGTGCCCGATGAGATCTTTCAATCTGCCACTCCGCCGGAATCGATTTATGGCGATGGCTATTCGATTGTGATTGGCATGTATGATGTGAACACCCAAACGCGGGTACCGATCTTCATCAATGGAGTTCCGGCAGGCGATGGGTTCGAGATCGAAAGTAACATCAATTTCACGAGGGACCCAGAAGGGTCATAACAGAAAGGACATGCGCATGAATTATCTCCATCATCGAACATATGCGAGTCACTTAGGGATCGTGTACAATAAAAGTCTTGAGACAGGCACGATGCTTGGAACTACGGGTGAGAACGCATGACAGACCAAAATAATTCCATTGAACTGATGAAGGACGCTTTGGATCAAACCATTAACGAGACGCGCCAATTAGAGGTGGTCACGGAACGTTTGACCCAAGTATTGACACAAAACGGCTTCAATATCTCAATTGATTTACCGGGTCTCATGCGGCGAATGGGGGAACGTTTAGAAGGTGCGGATGTCGAGGTTAAGAAGATCAGTACCCACCTCGCCAGCCTCGAAGAGCTGTTGCGCACCTTTACCCTCATCACTTCCTCTTTAGAGCTTGAAGAAGTTCTTGAGGATGTCATGGATACGGTGATCCGCATAACGGGTGCGGAACGTGCTTATTTGATGTTGCAAAACCGCGAGACCAATGAATTAGAGATCGCGGTCGCCCGCAACTGGGATCAAGAGAATATTGTGGATGAGGAAGCGTCATTCAGCCGTAGCGTGATCGCCCATGCGTTGGAAGAGAAACAAGCGATTATCGCGACCAACGCCTTGTCCGATGATCGCTTCAAAAATCGCAAGAGCGTGATGGTCAACGATTTGCGCTCGATATTGTGCGTGCCCTTGTCGATCCAAGGACGGCATATCGGTGTTTTGTATTGCGATAATCGCATCACCAGCGATGTTTTCCGTCACGAGATGATCCCGTTGATGACGGCGTTTGGTACCCAAGCCGCTATCGCTATTGAAAACGCGCAGCGTTACGGGCAGGTGAAACGTGATTTGGTGGAGGCTCTGACCGCCATTGAAGCGCTGAGAATCGAAATTGATCGGCGTAAAGTGGATGAACAGGTGAGCCAAGTTACCGAGTCGGACTTCTTCCAACGGTTATCTATACAAGCGCGCGAAAGGCGCGACCGGTCGCGCCACACCGATGAAGCCCCTGCTACCCCTAGCGAAGACTAGCCGACAAGCAGTCACGTCCCCCATAAAATAAAACGCGCTGTACCCAGACTTCGGTACAGCGCGTTTTTTATCGAGATGCCCGCCCTGCGGGGATGTTTAATCGGCGCTGGGTTCGGGGAGTGGCTGTGCGCCATCGACCGGTGCTTCGGGTTCTTCTTCGCGCCGGAACTGACTCATGTAGAGTTCATAGTACGCCCCGTGCTGTTCAATCAACCCCTTGTGGGTGCCGCGCTCAATGACTTCACCATCTTTGAGCATCAGCACCACATCGGCATTGCGGATCGTGCTTAAACGATGCGCGATCACAAACGAGGTGCGTCCGGCGAGGATTTTCTCAAAGGCTTTTTGGATCAGGCGCTCGGTACGGGTATCGACGCTGCTGGTGGCTTCGTCGAGGATCAAGATGCGCGGGTCTTTGAGCGCAACCCGGGCGATGGAGATCAATTGTCGTTGCCCTTGGCTTAAGCCAGAACCGCGCTCCCCCAAGACCGTTTGGTAGCTCTCTGGCAGACGCTCAATGAAGCTGTCGGCGCTCACCAAGCGGGCGGCGGCGATCACTTCATCATCGGTGGCGTCCAGCTTGCCATAACGAATATTGTTCATGACGGTATCGCTGAACAGGAAAGTATCTTGTAAGACGATACCGACTTGTTCCCGCAGGCTTTGCAGGGTGACATCGCGGACATCATGCCCGTCAATGCGTACCGCGCCACTGGTCGTGTCATAGAAACGGGGGATCAAGTTGATGATGGTGGTCTTGCCCGCGCCGGTGGGACCGACGATGGCGATAGTTTGACCCGCCTCTGCCGTGAAGTTGACCCCACGCAAGACCGGTTGATCGGCTTTGTACCCCGCTTCGACATGATCGAATTCGACCTTGCCGACGATCTTGGGGAGGGCGGCGGCGTTCGGTTTTTCTTCGAGGTCAAGGGGTTCATCCAGCAAACCAAAGATGCGTTCGCCGCCCGCGATGGCGCTTTGAATATTCGCCCACAAAATGGCGATTTGCGTGATCGGTTGGTTGAAGCGTTGGATGTATTGGATGAACGCGAATACGGTGCCGAGTGTGATGCCGGTGATGCCCAACACGGGTGACGTGCCCAGAATGGACAAACCGCCAACGATGACGACAATGCCAAGCGCGACATAGCCGAGGGCTTCTAGCACTGGGTTGAGCGCGCTGGTGAACGAGGCTGCCCGGACGTTGGCGACGCGGTTGGCGGCATTGACGACGCGGAATTCTTCAATCGTTTCGGCTTCGCGATTGAAGGCTTGGACTTCACGCGCGCCGGCGATGTTCTCTTGCAATTCGGCATTGACGCTGCCCATCTCTTTACGACTGGCACGGAATGCCTTGCGCGCCTGATTGCTGATCCAGACGGTCGCGACGAACATGATCGGCACGACGGTCAAGCTGATGAGGGCGTAAGCGGCGTTTGCCTGAAACATTTTGACGCCAATCCAGATCATCAGCAAGAAACCACTGATGACGCTGAGGAGCGCAAAACTGAAAACTTGTTGAATCGTATCGGTATCGCTGGTGATGCGGCTCATCAAATTGCCGACTTCATTTTCGCTGTAAAAGTTCATGGACAGCACTTGCATCTTGCTGAACAGGTCTTTACGAATGATTTGCAGCACCAATTGACCACTGCGGCTCATCGCGAAAAAGGATAGACCGTTTAAGACCGATCCCAAAACATATAAGCCCAATAGGATTAGGCTGATATTGCCTAACCCCAAGAGCTTGGCATCAACGGGCGAATCAGGCGTGATTGCGGGATCGAACCAGCATACTGAGGTTGGCTGCGGGAACAAGTAACAATCGATTGCCTGACCGATATAGTCGGGCGAGACGACTTGCGTCCAGGTCGTAATGACGACCAACACCAGTGCGATGGTGATGCCCACCCAATAGCGCCCAAAATAGCTGATAAAGCGTCTCAGCGTGCTGCCTAAGTTGCTGGCACGACTGGTTTCATTTTCCATCAAACGGCGACCGCCGTCTAATCCCATCATGGCTTCACCTCCTCTGCGCTGACTGCCGCCATCTCTGAGGTCACTTCGGCATCACCGACCAATTGCGAGTTGTAGATTTCGGCATAGATCGGGCTGGTTTCCATGAGTTCTTCATGTTTGCCAGTCGCGACGATCTTGCCTTTGTCCAAGACCAAAATGAGGTCGGCATTGACCACTGTTGAAATACGTTGGGCAATCACGAAACTGGTGCGCCCTGCCATTAATTTGTCGAGCGCCTTTTGAATCTTATACTCGGTCAGCAAGTCCACACTACTGGTCGAGTCGTCCAAGATCAGCAGACGCGGGTTCAAGAGCAAGGCGCGCGCAATGGCGATGCGTTGCTTCTGACCGCCCGATAGGGTGGTGCCGCGTTCGCCGACAGGGGTATCGTAGCCTTGGGGCATCTTGTTGATGAATTCGTGGGCTTCGGCGGCAACAGCGGCGGCGAGGACTTCTTCATCGGTCGCGTGAGGACGCCCAAAGGCGATATTGTCGCGGATGGAACCACTAAACAAGTTGGTCTCTTGCAGCACAATGCCGATTTGAGAGCGCAAACTGTCAATGGTGACATCGCGCACATCATGCCCATCGATCACGACCGATCCCTCGGTGACATCGTAGAAACGCGGGATCAAATTGATGATGGTGGTCTTGCCGCTACCGGTGCCGCCCAAAAGTGCCACTGTCATGCCCGGCTCGGCTTGGAAGGTGATATTTTGGAGAACGGGTTCTGAGGAACTGAAGTAACGGAAGGTCACATCTTTGAACTCGACCCGCCCCTGTTGTACTGGCAGGGTGATGGCATCCGGTTTTTCGGTGATCTCGCTTTTGGCGTCGATGATCTCATAGATGCGATCTGCCGAGGCAGCGGCTTGTGCCAACAAAGAAATGATGAAGCCCAGTTGCCCCAACGGAAAGAAGATGTAGATGACATACAGGCTGAATAATTGATATTCGCCCAATGTCAGCGTGCCACCGATGATCTCGCGCCCGGCGAAGTAGAGCAGTGCCGCTTGCCCAACTTGTGCGATCAGGAAAATGACCGGGAACAGGAAGGAGAAGGTACGCGCGACGCGGAGCTGTTGGTTCAACAGGTCTTGGTTTTTCTCATTGAAGCGCTTACGCTCATAATTTTCGCGCGCGAAGGCGCGCACGACGCGAATACCCGCCATGTTTTCTTGCAACACGGTGTTCAGGGCGGACAAACGCATCTGCACAGCGACGAACAACGGTTGGCTGATGCTGCCGAAAATCATGAACACGACCATGGCGATAGGCAAAATTGGCAAGACCACGAGGGTGAGTTGCCAATTGGTCAAAAATAGGATGATCAGGGTAGCGATCAAAAGCAAGAACGCCTGAGCGGTCAAAATCAAGCCCTGCGCAATGAAGAGGCGCAAGCGTTCGACGTCATCGGTCGCACGGATCATCAGTTGACCGGTTTGGTTACGGTCGTAGTAGCTGAACGATAGGCGCTGGACTTTTTCAAAGATTTCATTGCGGAAGTCAAACGCGATGCCCTGAGACGTGGACTCGGATAGATACGATTGGATGAACGAAAAAATGCCGCGTGTGATCGCGAAGATCACCACGAAGATTGCCGCATTGACCAGCCATACTGTGGCGTTGTCTTGAAAACTATGCAGTTGATCGAGTGTGTAGCCTGCCTGAGTAGCGGCAACGTTCTGAAACAATTCGGGGAGTGCTAAAATCTGATTGGCGATTGCCCCTTGTGTGACTGAGTTGATCATGTTTTGGATGAGTTGTGGCACGGCGAGTTGTGCCAGTGTTGCGACGACCAATGCCATATATGCCGGTATATTGGTGTTTTTGTGCTTTCCGAGAGACCGAATTGCACGCCCCAAGCCACCGCTTCCGCGTTGACGTTGTGGACGCCCACTTCCTTGCTGTCTGACTGCTTGTGCTTGCAAGGAGACACCCCTTTCTAAGGAATATTTTGCGGTGCTAACTATAGGAGGGTCTAACGCTTTCGTCAATAGATAGATAGATAAATTGGACATGCTCAGTTGCAAAGATGGAAACAAGCATGAGCAACAGGATGGATTGTAGACCAGCGTCGGGGTATCGAAGCGCGCATCGCATGGAAGGGTGGGTTGGTCGTATTTACTGGTGAGCGCGATGGGTGGTACTGATGGTGGCTAGTGAGGGAGTGGGTAGGGAAGTTTACTAGAAATAGGGGTAACTGCTCAGGCCGAAAAACGGTCGGTAATAAAGGGAGAAATGACCGTTGGCGGCAAATGGGTGGATATTCGGCGCGCGAACCTTCATGTTAACGAACGATTGACAAGCGCCTAATCCACCCCTACATCCATGTTTCCAGGGGTAATTTCCTGTTTTTCTTCATGTCTTCATGGCTCCCTGTTTATTTTCTTCTGTTTCTATACCTGAGATGCTGTTGGCGAATCAAAATAGGAGATGATCCGTAGGGGCGCAATGCCTTGCGCCTGCACAAAAAAGACACGCCGACCCTAGATAAAATCAATTCGCCAACAGCATCACCTGAGTAGTAACAAATAGGGTAGGGCGCAGCGCGCGCCCTACCCTATTTGAAACGTTAAAGGTTATGTAGCAGGTTGAATGAGACTTCGTTCGCTGATCAACTATTAGTCCCCAACCGCAGGTGCGGTTTTCTGCTCGCTCATCTCATAATTCCAACCCGCCAGCTTCGATTTTTCATTGGCAATCGAGTAAATCATCAGACCATAGACCGCTTTCGCTGCCACATCGGCAATGGAGTAGCCAACCTGAACGGCAATCACTGCCGACGCGCCAGTCACGCCCAAAATGGGCAGCAAATATACAATCGGATAGAAGCCCCATGTCGCCAGCAGCAGCAGCCGGGTATTACGAATGAGGACGCGCACTTGTGCCGTCTGTTCATTCATGGAGGTGCCTAGCCCAGAGAACAATGTCCACACGATGTAGACAAAGGGAAGGGTACTTAGGAAACCCCATAACGCTCTGGTGCCGTTGTCGGTTGCTACTTCACCAGGATACCCGAGGATGACCATCAAGCCGGCAGCCACTGCCAAGGTGAAGGTCAGCCGTCCGCGATTGCGCGGATTGATGACGAAAACTAGTTCTGCGACCAGCAATGGAACGGTGAGCAGCCAATCGATATAGCGATAGGCGTCATTGAAAGGCAGACCGCTGGCGACATACACGCCGTTTTGCAGCGTGTAGGCTGCCGTCCAACTTTCGGAGATGCGGAAATAATGATAGCCCGCAACGACGACGACGAGCGCCGACATAGTCAGTGCGACGCGATACTGAGGAGCAAGCTGTGGGCGCATTAACACAAAAAAGATAAATGCTGCCAACATGCAAGCAAAGGTGAAAGAAAACAAATTGAAAACGAGCTGATACTGTTGAATAGAAAGATCAGGCATTGCGTTCACTCCAGATGAAGCAGGATATTCCTTCACAACATTCAAAATATTGTGAATATTGCGAATGCAATATACTATACACGCCGATGTTTAGGGGGGGATGAGCAGGCGATGAATTGCGAATCAATTCACTGAAATTGGGTAGTGCGTGGGTTGCGGCAACTGATTGTGGCATGTGCCAACGCCCATCATGTCGTCCATGTCACGCGCTTTCTTGCCTCACTCAAGCTTGGCGTAGCACGCCATGGGAATCAGAAAAAAGGAACACGGAATTGTCTGCTGCCAGCAGACACGGGGCTCGATACCCCGAAAGTGACTAACCGTGATCTCATCTTTGTTCGATACGCTTAGATAGGCAGTACGAGCAGTCGTGTTCATGATTGCGCTCGCTATTTCGGCAGAGTAAACTCGTGTTATTGTCTCAACACTGGAGCAAAGCATGTCCAATATGCCTCTGATCGAGAGATTGATCGACGATGTGTGCGAAGGGGATATGACGCGGCGTCGTCGTGCGATGGCTACATTGGTTTCGATGGCTGATCCGGCGGTATTGCCGGAATTGCTACGCCGTTTGGAGACTCAGCGCAAGGGGGCGGCGCGCGCGGCAGTGGTCAATGTGATCGCCGCATTGGGCGATAGCGCGGCTGTGCCGATCTTAATGGAACATTTGGAAGATCACAGCCGCACGGTACGACGGGCAGTGGTGCGCGCTTTGGCACAGGTAGCTGGCAGTCAGTCGTATTCAGCGCTGATCGGCGCTTTGTTGGGCGATAGCGATAGTTTTGTGCGCTGGGAAGCCGTGAAATCGTTGCAAACTGTGGGCGGTGCCCAAGCGATTCCGCCATTGATGGAAGCGTTGTCGGCGGATTTGAATCCTTATGTACGGTATGCGGCAGCCCAAGCATTGGGGCAAGTGGGGGATATCGATGCGTGCAGCGCGCTGGAAGATGCGCTCTTAGGCGATAGCAATGAATATGTGCGTTATGCGTCGGCGAAAGCATTGGGTCAACTCGGCGATGTCGAGTCCACCGAAGTATTGATACGGGCGTTGAACGAGTCAAATTATCATGTCTGGCACGCGGCGGGCGAGGCATTGTGGCAGATTGGCGAAGAGGTGATGCCGATAGTGGTAAAGGCGCTGATTAGCCCCGACAAAGCGCTACGCCGTGCTGCCTTGAAGGCGGTTTTGTGGTTGTCGGTGGATGCGGATGAAGCTGATGCGCCTCGTCTTGACGATGGCATCTGGATTGAAACATGGGGATGGTGGAATTAGAAATGTAAGGGGTGGGGGTAAACGGTTAGGCTAGAGGGTGGGAAGCAGACCCCTAGATTGATCGGTGTTTTGATGGCTTTGGCTGAGGATTTCCTGAATGGTGGTTGGGGAATCGCGAGCGATAAGCTATTCTTGAGAGGTAACTGGGGGCGTGAATTTTTGCGTGCGCCAGATATCACTTAACCTTTTGCGAGCAGAGAATTTAAGGAGCGGATTATGCCAGCACGGACAGCACAAGCCATTTGGAAAGGTAATTTGAACGAGGGGAGCGGTAGCCTGAAGGTCGGCAGTGGCGCGATTGATGGCGCTTATTCGTTCATTTCGCGTTTTGAGGGCAACAACGATACCAATCCCGAAGAACTTCTCGGTGCCGCCCATGCGGGTTGCTTTTCGATGGCGCTGGCGGCGCGCTTGTCCCGCGAGGGGCATGTCGTCCATAGCATCGATACCACCGCGCATGTTCATTTGGAAAAAGGTGAGGCGGGTTTTGCGATCAGCCGGATCGACCTCGTGACCAAGGGGCAGGTCGAAGGCATCACTGCCGATCAGTTCAATGAAGCTGCCGCTGCCACGAAAGAAGGTTGTATCGTGTCGCGTGCTTTATCCGCCGTGCCGATGACCATCAGCGCTGAACTGCTTGCCTAACCGCTGATTTCAGTTTTACTGGGGGGTATGGGCTATAACCTATCGGGACATAGCCTGTCCCCCTTTTGTTGTGGTTTTAAGGGCGGGATCGCTGGCGAAAAATCAATTATTGATGAACATCTTTATTTCAACCCCCTCTGTAGGTAGTATTATAGATTGCTTCAGATTGTTAAAGACTAAAGAGTGCTTACGATGGATTGCAGTATACAGGTCGCTGGCGAAAGGCTGGCGCTGCTCCCAGAGCGGGCTGTTCACTGGGCGCGTGAAGGCACGATCTTTATTTCCGATGTTCACGTCGGCAAAAACGAACATTTTCGGAAGACGACTCCGTCCCTTGCTGGGGCAGGCGCTCAAAGCGATTTTCAACGGTTAAGCGCTATTGTCGCGCGCACAGCTGCTCGGCGCGTGATCATCTTGGGCGACTTAATTCATGCTTGGGGACCTTTTAACCGTGCGTCCTACGAGACCATCGGCTCTTGGCGGGCGCAGAATAGCAATCTGGAAATTTTGTTGGTGCGGGGCAACCATGACCGTGTGGTCGGGGATCCACCCACTTCATGGCGCTTGCAGGTGGTGAATCCGGGCTTTTTGCTGCATCCGTTCGTATTGCATCACGAGCCATCGGCAGTGGCACCGGTCACACCGGGCGCATCCCCGTATATCCCCTATGCTTTGTGTGGACACCTCCATCCCGGTACCCGTCTGGCGAAAGACGGAAACGAGCGCGGGGTAGTGTTGCCGTGCTTTTGGTTTCGCGCGCGTACCGGGATATTGCCTTCTTTTGGCAGTTCTGCGGGCAATTCGGCAATTCGCGTGGGGACTCGCGACCGGGTGTATGTGATCGACAATGGGGCGGTGACGGTGGCATCCCCGCAATAATGGTGTGGGGACAAGGGCAGCCTCCACACAAAGCAACGATTGAGCTTGTGTGGAGGAGCCATCTTATGGGGATTCGGTGTCGCCGTTAGGGCAGGATCGAGCGCAGTTGTTCGCTGAAGATAAACTCGTAGGTGCTTAGGGCGACCAACTCGCGCAGCCAGCGGATCGGCTCAATGGCGTGATCGGCGGGGACTACCGCGCTGGTGATAGCGACAAAACGACCGCGCTGGGTGAAGGTCACGATGCTATTGGCAGGGGCTTCACAAGCGGTGGTGGCTAACGACAACAGTGGTTGATCGGTGCCTTCAATTGGCGACGCAACGAAACCAGCATCCACATATTGTTGCGCGTACCAGCCATCGGCAAGGGCAGCAGCGGCATCGTCGGCGGTTGCATAGACATCAAGTACGTAGCCGATGGACATGTACGGGATTTGTTCGAGGTCGCACGCGCTGTTGATCACGCTGTGATTGACGCGAAACTCGTGTTGATTGGCTTCAAAAACAGTGGTTGCGGCTTCACGTTGCGTTTCGGGCAAACGGGCAATGGCGTCGGCAGTGAGGAAGACACCGGTTTCATCGGCGTTGACCGACATCGCTGCTGGCAAACTGCCGGCAACGGCATCGATTACGCTTTGGAAACTCTCGGGAGTCGCGGCTTCACGCCCGGCATAGGTTGTTTCGACGGTGGAGGGGTCGGTGATGATGACGACGGTGTTCAATGCCGCGCCCGGTTCGGTGGCGCTGGCGGGGTCACGCAGGGGGATGGCTCCGACATTTTCCAGCCCTTGCAGCACTTCGCCGAAAACCGTATGCTGGAAATTGAGATGGTCGGTCACGGCGGTGGTGATGAAGAATTGGCTGCCGTTGGTGGCGGGACCAGCATTTGCCATTGCCAACCAACCGGGTTTATCGAAATTCAAAAAGCCGACAAATTCGTCTTCAAAGCTGTAGCCGGGTCCGCCGCTGCCGGTGGCGGTAGGATCGCCTGCTTGTGCCATAAAATCAGCGATGACACGATGGAAGGTGGTATTGTTATAGTAGCCTTCGGTCGCCAAGAATACGAAATTATTGACCGTAATCGGCGCGTATTCTTCAAACAAGTCGATATAAACGGCACCCGCGCTCGTGCAAAAAACAGCACGGTAATCGATGCCGGACGCCAAGACCTGTTCGGCATTGGCATATTCGCGCGTGGCTGGTTCAGCAGCGGGGGCGGCTTCGGTACAGATCTGGTCGGGGGTGAGAGGCGCTTGGGCATTGACGAGGGTTACGCCCAAGAACACTATCAACAAAGTGATTACTGCGGTAAAACGACGGATAAATTTCACGAAAAGTCTCCTTCTTCGGATCGAGCGCGCTCATTGTAGCCGATAAATTGGGGAAATGAACATAGCCCGCTCGCAGATATGACGGCAACAGCCCATTGCTTTGAATACTTTTTCCAGTTCATATGGGCTAAAATAGGATCATGGTGTTGCCAGATTTAATTTTCCGTATTAGAAGCTAATGTAAAGGTCAGAAGATCTTGTCAGCTCACCAACTGGCTTCAATTTACAAAAAACTGTCTGCTGATTTAAGTTCGCTCGTGCAGCCGATTCTTTGCTCCAAAGCCTTGCTGGTGCATTTGTCCCATACGCTTGAGGATTACGTCCTCACCCATGACCAACCCACGATCATCTTCACGGGTTTTCAAGAGTCGTCGCATTGGCGGAACGAGACCGAACGCTACTTCGATCTCGCGCGGGTGGCGCAGCAGGTTTGTGTGTTTGCGGGGAAGTTGCTGCCAGCAGAATCATCCGCTCAGTTGTTACAGATAGAACTTGCCGACGGCGACCCTTTGCTCCAAGAATGGTTCTTGATCATTCTGTGCGAAGATTTTTCCATATTGCTATCAGGCTTGGAAGATATTGAAGCAGATAATGTGGAAGAACAACAGATCTTTGAGACAATTTTGACATTCGATCCCGCCGTGATCGCTCCGGCACTCGTCATTCTCGAGGGGGTGATCGGGCATTATCGTCCGTTGTTTTTGACTCGGTTTCAAGACTTGGTCGCATCCCATGCGGTAAGGGTCGCAAACCCGACAGCTTTGGCGACGCTTATGACAGATTTGTTGTTATTTCAAAATAGTTTGAATCGCGCGCTGGCGAAACGGGATCGAGAAATTCGCCATATCGTGAGTTCGATTAATGATCATGTTTATGTGTTTTCCGCTTTGCGGACGGGCGGAATCAGGCATCTATACAGCGCCCCAAACATGGAACAGTTGAATGGCTATCCCGTTAGCCGAAAAGAAACGGACGGGGGTTTTTGGTTATCGCTGATCCACCCAGATGATTTGGAACGGGTTTTGGCGCACAATCAACAACTTTCAGCGAATAGCAGGAGCGTTATCGATTATCGCATGTTCCATGCCGATGGACGCCTGATCTGGGTGCGTGATAGCGTTCGGATCGAACCCAGTGACGATGAGGATGCCCTGTACACGGTGTTTGGGGTCGTCAGTGATGTGACATTCCTGAAAGAAGCAGAGCAGGATCAGATCGAACGCGAAAAACTGCGGCTCGCCTTCGATAAAGAACATCAGTTGAATCAATTAAAAAGCAGTTTGCTGGTCACGCTGGCGCACGAGTTTCGCACGCCGCTTGCGACCATTGGCATAGCACGAGACATCTTGGATCGTTATTCGGATCGCTTAAGTGAAGGTCAACGCCAACAGCGCTTGAATACGATTCAAGCCCAAGTCGATCATTTGGCATCAATGTTGGATGATATTGCGCTGATTGTGAAAAATGACTTAAATCTTTTAATGTTTCGCCCGACCTTGCAGGACTTCGTTTATCTGTGCCAGACCATTATCAATGAAATACGCTCGATTATCGAATTGCCGGATAGAGTGGTGTTTCAGTCCGAAATGGAGTTTCTGGTCGCGCTGGTCGATGCGCGGTTGATCCGTTTCGTGCTGGTCAACTTGCTGACGAACGGATTAAAGTATTCTGAAGACGAAGTCGTGGTGAGTTTAGCGCTAAAGGCAGGGCAGATCCACATGACGGTGCGCGATCAGGGGATTGGCATTTCGTTGGAGGATCAAGCTGATATTTTTCAACCATTTTTCCGCGCCCCCAATGCCCAATTTTATGCCGGCAGCGGTTTGGGCTTAAAAGTGGCGTATGATTGCGTACAACTGCATCAAGGGTCTATCACCTTAGAAAGCACCAAAGGGGAAGGAAGCGCGTTTCACGTGTCCATCCCCTTTGTGCAGTCAGCAGTATAGTCGCGATTACGGACTCAGGGCGATAATCGTCAGGCTGTGGGGGGCAAGGCTGGTGAGGGGCTGATAATCCATAAAACCGCCTTCAGGGGTCAAATTTAGGGGGGCAATGGTCTCTTCCCCGCTGAGGTTTTGCGCTTGGTTCCTGCCGGTTAGGTCCCCTTCAAAGGTTAGGGCATACTCACTAATCGCTTCATCCGCCAAATTGACGATCACGAGGAGGGTTTCGGCGTCGGTGGCGCGCACGAAGCTATAGACTTGGCGGGTAGGCGAATCGACGGCTGCCCAACTGCCACGACGCAGGGCAGGGTGGGCGGCGCGCAGGGCGATTAAGTCGCGATACGTGCTAAGGAGTGAGTCGGGGTCGCCAGTTTGGAGCGCGACGTTGACTTCGGCGGCATTACTTTGCGGCGGTTCCCACGGACGGGCGGTGGTGAAGCCGACGGTGTTTTCGGTGGCGTCCCATTGCATTGGGGTGCGGATGCGCTCATCGGGTTTTCGTCCACTCATGCCGATTTCTTCCCCATAGTAGATAAATGGCACGCCGGGGGCGGTAAGCAAGAGGGTGGCTGCGAGTTTCGCCTTTTCGACATCGCCGCGCAGTTCGTCGATCACCCGATTTTGATCATGGTTGGTCAAAAAGGTGGCGAAACGCGCGTCGGCATAGATGCCCATCGTGCGCTCTTGAATGCTGTTGAGGGCGGCGGCGCGCTCCCCGCCAACGCTTTGCAAGATCGCTTGTGCCAGATCGAATTCAAAAGCGACATCGACGGTATCGCGTTCGATGTAGGGTTTGACGAAGTAACTATTGCTCCAGACCTCGGCAACTGTGAAGGCATCCGGCTGAATCAGAGTCACATAGTCATTGAAGACTTGCATCCATTCGAGGGTCGCAGGGGTGTTTTCTTGCACGTTGCCATCTTCGATGAGGTGTTTTACCCCATCCAAGCGGAAGCCATCCACACCGACATCTTCTAGCCAGTAGCGGGCGGTGGAGAAGATTTCGGTCGTCACGGCGGGATTGGTCAGGTTGAGGTCGGGCATTCCATCCCAGAACAGAGCGTAATAAAAACTGCCATTGCGCGGGTGCCACACGACTTGGTTACCGGGTCCGCGGAAACCGGGATTCTCATCTTCCCACAGATACCAGCCGCGGTAGGTCGGGTCGTCGTTGGTGGAGGCGGTGAACCAAGGATGCTGAGAAGAACTGTGGTTAAAGGGGAAATCGATAATGACACGAATGCCGCGCGCGTGCGCCTCATCCAATAAGCGGCGGAAGTCTTCAAGCGTGCCATAGTCGGGTTCAACGGCGCGATAATTGGTCACATCATAGCCGTGATAGCTGGGGGATTCCATCATCGGCATGAGCCATAAAGCAGTAACGCCGAGGTCACTGGCGGTATCGGGGTTGCCATCATTCAAATAATCGAGGCGCTCGGTGATGCCGTTAAAATCACCGATACCGTCGCCATCGCTATCGTAAAAGCTGCGGACAAAAACTTCATAGAAAACGGCGTCGCGCCACCAGTCGGTGGCATTTGCGGGCGTATCTTGGGCGGCGACGCTTAAGGTGCCGAGTAAGAGCACGATGATTATTATGGGCAGAAAACCTTTTTTTAGGGTCATCGGGTGATCAATCCTAGAGTTTTTGATAAGAAGACGCTGAGTTTCACCCCATTGTACGCTATGGTCGGTCATACTTGTAGCGATACGAAACGCAGAACAAGAAAGTTGATGACATGACCGATTATCAGGTGATCATTGTTGGCGGGCGTCCGGCAGGCTCGACATTGGCAGCGCGCTTAGGGGAAGTAGGCTTACGGGTGTTGCTGCTAGAACGTGCGCCTATGCCGTCTCCACCGGGGGCATCGTGCCCGATAATTTATTCACCCACGATGCGGATGCTGGATGAGATCGGCGCTGATGAACACGCCTATGCCCGGGCGACGCCGAAGATTCGGCGTATGGTGACTGATAGCGATGGCATGGAAGGTTCGATCCCGATCCCGATGGGCTATGGGCGTGATTATGCTTACGCGCTGGATCGCTCTCGGTTTGATTATGCCTTGTTTGAAAATGCGTTGCGGTTCCCCACTGTCGAAGGGCGGATCGGCACGGCAGTGGTCGATGTGATCCAAGAACAAGCAGCGGTGACAGGGGTTATTGTCAAGAATGCCGATGGCACGCAAGAACGGCTGAGCGCTGATTTGGTGATTGGCGCGGATGGGCGGTTTAGCACGGTGGCGCGCAAAGTGGGGGCAACGGAACGCGACGAGCGGGATAAGTACCCGGCATCGATCTATTACGCCTATTGGAAGGATGCACCCCCTTATGACGATCACGGTCCGGCAGCGGTCGCTGGTGGTCCAGGGTATGGTTACGGTTATTTGATGATGGATAGCGCCGATGATACTGTTGTCGTCGCCTTTGAGGGACAATCCGCCCTGATCGATCCCGACGGCGGCAAGGTCGAGGCGTTTTATCGTCATTTGATCGCGCAGAATCCTTCGGTGGCGCGGCGATTGCGCGATGCGACGATGGTCACGAAGGTGCATGGCATGAAGCAGATCGGTAATTTGTATCGTCAAGCGGGCGGTACAGGGTGGGCGCTGGTGGGGGATGCTTATCACCAGAAAGACCCCATTGATGGGCAAGGGATTTATGACGCCTTGACGACGGCAAAATTGTTGGCGGACGAGATCGGCGCGTACTTTCGGGGCGAGAAGTTGTGGGCAGAAGCCGTGATCAGCTATGATCAACAGGCACGACGCGCTACTTTCGCCATGTACGAATCGACCATCGAACGGTCGCGTTCCAGTTTGTATGCGCAATCGCCAGCGTGGGTGAAACCGTTGTTTCGCTGGGTGATCAGCGATCCGTTGGCACAGGAAAAATTGGGGATGATGCTGACTCGGCAAATATCCCCCAATCAGGTGATGTCGGTTCCGTTGATCTTGGGTATCCTTATGCGAGGACCCCTGCGTGACTTGAGTCACCTATTGGAAAAGGCGGCGCGATGACTGATCCCAACGAATCTGTGCATATTCATACCAAACAGCCCGTGCTCGCGGTTGGAAAATCGCTAGACCAAGCGCGCGCGGCAGTCGTCATGCTGCATGGGCGTGGCTCCAACGCGCGGGATATGCTGCGGTTGGTTCAGGATATTGAGCATCCTGATTGTGCGTTTGTGGCTCCCCAAGCTGCCGGCTATAGCTGGTATCCGCACCGTTTCATTGAACCGATTGCACGGAATGAACCCCACTTGTCGTCGGCATTGCGCATCATCAACGAACAAGTCGAAAGGCTCGTCGAGTCAGGCATTCCGGTTTCGCGCATTATCATTATGGGTTTTTCGCAAGGGGCGTGTCTTGCGCTGGAGTTCGCTGCGCGGCAGGCGATGCGTTTTGGTGGCATTGCGGGGCTGAGCGGCGGATTGATCGGGCAGACGCTTGATTTTTCTCGGTATGCGCCGAACTATCAAGGCTTGCCCGTGTTCTTGGGATGCAGTGATGTTGATGATCATATCCCGAAGGCGCGGGTTGAGGAATCCAGTAAAGTCTTTTCGGAACGGGGCGCGCAAGTGACGACGCGCATTTATCCGCGCATGGGGCATACCATCAACGAAGACGAGATCGTGTTTGTGCGGGCGATGATTTCGGCGGTTGCCAACAGCTAAGCCGACGGCGCGCTTTTCAATCGATAGCTATTAGACGAGACGCAGTAGGAGCATCAACTATGCACCCTACTGCGTCTTTTTTGTGTTAGAAACCCCGACATCCGCAAAAGTGGGGGGTGCCAAAAAAGAACCGATGTGCTATAATAAAGAGGTAAGTTGAGGGGAAATATAACCCTCTTGAGCAAGGACAATGCGATGAAACCCACCGACATAAAAGGGCTGCAAAAACGGAGTCGGGACATGCACGTTACGCGGATAACGCCTAATGCGCTCATCGTCACCAGTCGGTCAAATATGCAATTACAATACATCGTCACGGTGGAACGAGACAAACGACAGGGAACTGTGATTCGGGCACGGTGTACGTGTCCATGGGCGCAACACGGCGGTGCGGCATGTTCTCATGTATTGGCGGCGCTCCACTATTTGGCAGCGCAGCAGCAGCGGGTAGTCAGTTTTTGGCTGGATGCGGAGGATGCCCGTCGTCAGAAACACCGCGTATTGACGTTGAAAACGAATGACGGCGACGTTTTTATCACCAGCCGCCCGATGCAACAGGCGGGGTGAGCGCTAAAACGAGTCACGGCGCATGAAAATGCGCCGTGATGAGGTGTTACTATAGTACAGGGTGGAACCCACCTTATGCTTCTTGCATTTTCTCGCGCGCTTTGGTGTCTTTTTGACGCTTTTCAGTGTCCAGAATCCGTTTGCGGACGCGCAAGGTCAATGGGGTGACTTCGAGAAGCTCATCTTCGCTGATGAATTCGATGTAGTCATCCAAGCTGAAGTT
>JBBRTY010000001.1:0-91281 GCA_038248285.1 Aggregatilineales bacterium | reverse complement strand
GCACTCGCCCGTAAACGCGATGAAAAGCCCTTCATTTTGCTGTTGGACTTGCTAAAAGACCCCCAAAACGTGGGCGCGTTGATGCGTGTGGCGGATGCGGTGGGGGTGCATGGCATCATCATGCAAGAACGCCGCAATGTCGCGGTGACCCCTTCGGTCGTCAACGCCTCGTCAGGGGCGGTGGAACATTTACAGGTCGTACAAGTGACCAATTTGGTGCAGACCATGCGCGATTTGAAAGAGCAAGATGTGTGGATGGTGGGGTTGGATGTCGGTCCGAATGTGCCCCCCTTTGACAAGACCAATCTGAATATGTCGTTGGGGCTGGTTTTGGGCAGCGAGGGCGAAGGTTTGCGGCGGCTAGTGCGCGATACCTGCGACTTGCTGCTATCGTTGCCGATGCGTGGATCAGTCGCCAGTTTGAATGTCGCCACTGTCGGATCGGTCGCACTGTATGCAGCGTGGCAGGCGCGTGAGTGGCAAGGTTGGACACACGCCTGATTTATTTTAGGGATCGGGGTCAGTGTTGGTGTATCATTATAAGGAATGTGGGCACGCGCTTGCGTGTCCACCCTGTTATTAGTTTCAGTGATCAAGGAGGGGCGCGTTTTTTATCCATCGCGCCGCAAGAGATATGATAGAAGATATTCTCGGTGAAACTCGCCAGAAAATGCAGTCTACTGTGTCGGTCTACGTGGAGGATATCCAAGGGATTCGCAGTGGACGCGCCAGCACTGCGCTCGTGGATAAATTGCAAGTTGATTACTACGGTCAAATGACCGATTTACGCAAAGTTTCAACCTTGTCCACCCCAGAACCGATGCAAATTTTGATCCGACCTTTTGAAAAATCTATGCTCAAGATCATTGAGAAGGCGATTCAACAATCGGACCTCGGCATTAACCCGAACAGCGACGGTGAAGTGATCCGCTTGAATATGCCGCCGTTGACTCGTGAGCGTCGCCAAGACCTTGTGAAATTTTTGAATAAAAGGTCGGAAGAGGCGAAAGTCGCGATTCGTAATATTCGCCGCAACGCCAATGACGACTTCAAGGATTTCGAGAAGGAAAAAATGGTCTCGGAAGATGAGGCGAAGCATGGACAAGAGGAAACTCAGAAGATGACCGATAAGTTCATCGCTGAGATTGACTCCTTGAGTAAAGATAAAGAAAAAGAAATTCTTGCGGTCTAGTAAAGGGTGATGATGGTTACGGATGTGCAGGATCAAGGGTTGCAAAACCCAGTTGAAAAGATCGAGCGTGTCCCGCGTCATGTTGCCATCATCATGGATGGGAACGGACGATGGGCAAAGGCGCGAGGACTTCCACGCACGGAAGGACATCGGCAGGGCACGGAAAACTTGCGGCGGATTTTCCATGCTTGTGTTGAATTTGGCGTAGAAATCCTCACTATTTATGCTTTCTCTACCGAGAACTGGTCACGCCCACGTGCCGAGGTGCTGATGTTGATGCGCATCCTTGAGTCCGTCATTGACCGCGAATTGAACGAACTGCACAGTCAGGGTGTGCAGTTACGGCATATTGGTCAACTGGAAGGCATCAGCCCGTTGCTGCAACAGAAGATTCGGCACGCGATGGAGTTGACCAAAAATAACACCCAGCTCATTGTCAACATCGCTTTCAATTATGGCGGACGAGATGAAATTCTTCATGCCGTGCGGCGAATCGTGAATGAGGGCATCCCCGCCGACCAAGTGAATGAGGCACTGCTCAGCCGTTACATGTATACGGGTGATTTGCCCGATCCCGACTTGATCATTCGCACCAGTGGCGAACTACGGGTGAGTAACTTCTTGATTTGGCAAGGTGCTTATGCTGAATATTATGCGACCAGCACCTATTGGCCCGATTTTGATGAGCATGAATTGCGCAGCGCGCTCCTAGAATATGGACGGCGCAAACGGCGCTTTGGGATGACGGACGAGCAACTCGAAACCTAACCAAGTGACTGTGCCCAGCGTACCAAGTCTGTAGGATTGGATAGTTGCGCGGCGGTTGCAAAGGGGGATAATACGTGAGGTGAGACGCGCAAAGGGGAAGACCATTTGCGCGTTTGTTTGATAGTCCGTATTGCAAGACGAGATGATAGGATAAACTTATGCTCTCTGACATTAGTCAGGTGAAAACGTCGCTTCGCGAACAACAATATATCGCTACTGATGATATCGCGACGGTCATGTTTTTAGCCGATAAATTGGGCAAACCAGTGCTTGCCGAAGGCCCCGCAGGGGTGGGCAAGACGGAACTCGCAAAGGCTTGGGCAAAAATCAGTGGGCGTCCCCTGATTCGCTTGCAATGTTATGAAGGCTTGGACGAAAGCAAGGCGCTGTACGAGTGGGAATATGCCAAGCAAATGTTGTATACCCAATTGCTGCGCGACAAGCTGAGCCAGCTTTTATCGGACTCGGACACGCTGAGCATGGCGGCAGATCGACTGGCGAAGGAAGAAGATGTGTTCTTCTCGGAACGTTTCCTGCTGGCGCGTCCTCTGTTGAAAGCGATCACCTCTCCCCAACCTGCTGTCTTGCTGATCGACGAGATCGATCGTGCTGATGCCGAGTTCGAAGCCTTTTTGCTGGAAATCCTGAGTGATTTTCAAGTCTCGATCCCCGAACTGGGCACGATCAAAGCGACCCATCAGCCGATTGTGGTGCTGACCAGCAACAACACGCGCGAACTGTCCGAGGCGCTCAAACGGCGATGCCTGTATCTGTTCATTGATTATCCGTCGGCAGAGACCGAGATCAACATTGTGCGGATGCGCGTCCCCGAAATGAGCCAACGACTGGCACAGCAAGCGGTCGAAGTGGTGCAAAGCTTGCGTGGCTTGGATTTGAAGAAGAACCCAAGCGTGTCCGAAACCATCGATTGGGCGCGGGCGTTGGTCATGCTGAACGCGGATAATTTGGAGCGCGAGGTTTTGGAAAACACCTTGACGGTGTTGCTCAAGAATGAGTCTGATGTGCAAAAGGCGAAACGCGCCTTGTTAGGCGGGCGTCCGCATCCAATTGAGCGCGATCCGCGCCGCGGGAAACGCCCGGGCGGCGAGTGGAATAACTAGTGTAACCGCCCGCCGTGAAAAATATTGGGTTTTTCCGGCGCAGGGCTGTTGCAAAGTCGAAAGAGGACAAATTCAATGAATAGCAGATTTGATAATCCCCACCCCGTCTGACCTTCGGTCAGCGCCCCCTCCCCATTGGTCGCTTCGCTTATGGAAGGGGGAGAAAAAAGCTCACAACGGTTCTTAGAAGTCCCCTCTCTACGAAGTGGGGAGGGGATGCCGACCTTCGGTCGGACGGGGTGGGGATGTGCTTTGTGATCCACTGAAATTGTTTCACACAAGACTTTGCAATAGCCCTGCCCGATTCGCAGTTCTAGGGCAATTGCAGTATGCTCACGGACATCGATAATTCCTCAGAGACAAAATCTGATTTATGGCGCTCATTCCTGAATTTGTACAGTTACACCCCGCGCGCGTGGCATTGTTTCGTTGGCTGATGCGTCTTAGCCCAAAGTCCGGCAGTCTGAGTCAACGGGTGCGGGCGTTTGCGCGCACGCGCTTGGTGCGCCCCAATCAATTCGTGCGGCGGCGCTATTTTAACGGCTGTGCCATTTGGATTCAGCCCGATACCGCTGTCGGTCGGCGGGTGATGCAGTATGGCATCTACGAAGAATCGACCACCCAAGTGATCGAAACGTTCGTGAAAGCGGGCTTCTCGATGCTGGATGTGGGCGCGAATATCGGCGTCCATGTGCTGGCGGCAGCGCGGATCGCGGATCGCGCATGGCAGCGGATCGTGGCATTTGAACCGGCACCGAACACCCAAACCGTCTTACGGCAAAATTTAGCGGCGAACCACTTTGAATTTGTGGATGTCCGCTCGGTGGCGCTCAGCGATCATGCAGGTGAAGTGACCATGCGGTTTCCGGTCGCCGATGGCGGGCAAGCCAGCATCATGGAAACGGTGAGCGCGGAGGCTGGATCGGTGATGGTGCCGACCGCGCGCTTGGATCAGTTATTTGGGGCGGATGCGACATGGGCGGCGGTGCCGCTTTTGATCAAAATGGACGCGCAAGGCGCGGAATTGGTCATTATTCGCGGGGGGGCACAATGGTTAAGCCAGCAAGAGACGATTGCGTTGATTTTTGAAATCGACCCGCCATTGCTGGAGTCCGATCCAGAATATTTGCCGCAGATGGCAACATTGTTGGCGCGTATCGGTTTTGTGCATACCTACAAGATCGTTGAAGATGATTATTGCTGCGTGCCTATTGTCCTAGAAGATATCCAAGTGAGCGGTGGCAACTTCAACATGTTGTGCTTAAAAGGCGACAAGGCGCACCAGGTGATGGATAAACTGAAGGTGGTGGAACCGCAATTACCCCCAGCGGAAACGAGAAAATGATGGCGAAATTGGGTCATGTGCTGATTGTGGATGATGAAGCGACCATCCGTGAGGTACTACGGAAGTACCTTGAGGCGGATGGCTATCGTATCAGCGAGGCGAAGACAGGCGATGAAGGGTTGGTGCTGCTGCGCACGGATCCCCCTGATTTGGTGATCCTGGATATTATGCTGCCGGGCATCGATGGTTTCGAGATCACGCGCTTGTTGCGTGGGGACAAACATGCGTTATCGTCAACGACGGGCGGCGACATTCCGATTATTTTGCTGACGGCGCGCACTAGTGAGCTGGATCGCATATCGGGGTTTGAACTGGGTGCAGACGATTATGTGGTCAAACCCTTTAGCCCGCGCGAATTGGTTGCCCGTGTGAAGGCGGTCTTGCGGCGTAGTGGCAACATCGCTGAGGATGACGAAAAACCAGTGGATGCGGGGGGACTCCATATCGATCCGCGTGCCCGCGAGGTGCGGCGGGGCGGAAAGTCGATCCTGTTGACGGCGAAGGAATTTGATTTGTTGCTGTTTTTAGCGCGGCATCCTCGTCATGTATTCTCGCGCGAGCAAATCCTCAACCAAGTGTGGGGGTATGAATTTTTTGGGGATGAAAGCACGGTCACAGTGCATATCCGCCGCTTGCGCGAAAAAATCGAGGATAATCCGGCGGAACCGCACACCATCCTGACGGTGTGGGGTGTCGGGTATAAATTTGAGACGGAATAATGATTGCTGAGGGCGGTGCGCGCATGAAAAAAGATCTGAAGCGGCAGTTGCGCAAGGTCATTGTGCTATTGATCATCGCCCTGATCGTGGTCGTGATGATTTCGTTCCTTTTGCCGTTGCTTCATCTTTCTGAGACCTATGCGCTTATTGGGGTGATGACTGCGATTGGCATCGTCTCCGTATCGGGAGCGTATGCCTCGTATCGTCTAAAACTGATCCGGCGCTTGCCAAGCTTGCGTTGGGCGTTGCTGGTGACGATGGTGATGGTTGTCACGTTGATTTTTTTGAATGTGTGGGTCAGCGCCCAATTAATGTTTATCAGCGAGTACGATCTTCATGTTACGGGCGTGCTATTGTTGTTCGCAGGGGTGATCGCGGTCATGTTCGGATTTTTTATCTCGCGCGCCATCACGGAAGGCATTCAAGAATTGGCGGATGCAGCGGCATTGATCGCACAGGGGAAATTGGGGACACGGTTGAGCGTGGAAGGCAGTGATGAACTGGCGGATTTTGCGCGGACATTTAATTGGATGGCGCAAAGCCTCCAAGATTTAGACGCCCAAAAACGCCACCTTGACCAAGAGCGACGGGATTTAATCGCATGGGCGTCGCATGATTTGCGTACCCCTGTGACCTCGATCCGCGCTATGATCGAGGCGCTGGCGGATGGGGTGGTCGAAGACCCCGCGACGATGGCGCGCTATACCCAGTTGATGCAAATCGAGATCGCCAACTTAACGGGCTTGATCGATAACCTGTTTCAATTGGCACAATTGGATGCAGGGCATATCCACCTTGATTACCAATACGCTTCGTTGCGCGACATGATCTCCGATACCTTAAGCGGGATGCGCGCCCGTGCTTCGCGCCAGCAGATTACTTTGACGGGCGAGATCGTCGGCAATTTGGATATGGTCGAGATGGCACCCGATAAAATCCAACGAGTGCTGAATAACTTGTTAGACAACGCTTTTCGGTATACGCCGGCAGGTGGCTGGGTGCAAATTCGTTCTTGGGAAGAGCCGCAAACGTGGGGTGACAGCGTTTCTGTGTCGGTGCATAATGATGCGCCGAACATGGAACCGTTTGATGTCGCGAACGCTTTCATGCCTTTTTACCGACGGGAGGCATCGCGAGTACAATCCCAAGATGGACATCGAGGAGCGGGGCTGGGCTTGGCGATCACTCAAGGTTTTGTCGAGGCGCACGGGGGTGTGATCACCGCGAAATCTGCGCCGGGGCAAGGCGTGACGATGACCTTTACGATCCCGGTTCGAGCGCAACGCAATAAATCAGACTTAAAAAATAAAGGATGAAATCATGACAGAACAAATTCGCGTCACAGTTTGGAACGAGTATCGGCACGAAAAAAGCAACGCGGAAATCGCCGCCCTCTACCCTGAAGGCATTCATGGGGCGATAGGCGAGGGGCTACGAGCGCATGGCTTTGAGCATGTTCAATATGCGACGCAGGATCAACCGGAGCATGGGTTAAGCGAAGAGGTGCTTGCCCAGACCGACGTGTTGTTGTGGTGGGGACATATGGCACATGGCGAAGTTGCCGATGAGGTGGTGGAGCGGGTGGCGGCGCGCGTGTTGGATGGCATGGGGTTGATTGTTTTGCACAGCGCCCACTACAGCAAAATTTTCAAGCGCTTGATGGGGACGAGTTGTGACTTGAAATGGCGTGAGTTGGGCGAGCGTGAGCGGGTTTGGGTGGTGAATCCGGCGCATCCTATCGCCGAAGGCTTGCCCGACTCGTTTGTGATCCCGCAGCATGAAATGTATGGCGAACCGTTTGGCATTCCCGAACCGGATTCGCTGGTGTTTGTCAGTTGGTTTCAGGGTGGTGAAGTGTTTCGCGGGGGGTGCTGTTATTATCGGGGACGGGGTAAGGTCTTTTATTTCAGCCCCGGTCACGAGACATACCCTGTTTATTATCAATCCGAAATTCGCCAGATCATCGCTAATGGCGTTAAATGGGCGGCACCGACGGAGGGTCCACGCATTTTCGTCGCCAATCGCAAAGAACCATTGGAACCGATCACAACATCCTAGGGGCATATGCGTATGGTTGCAGGCGAGCAGGAACTGGACGATTGGCTGGCGTTTGCGCTGGATGCTGCCTATCAAGCAGGGCGCTTGACGCTCGGTTATTTTTTGCGTGGCATTGAAGTGGAGCGGAAAGAGGATCAGAGTCCGGTGACGGCTGCCGACCGTGCTGCCGAAGAGACATTGCGTCAGATGATTCACGCTCGTTTTCCAGCGGATGGCATCATTGGTGAAGAATATGGCGATCAAGCGGGTACCAGCGGACGGAGTTGGGTGATTGACCCGATTGACGGTACCAAATCCTTTTTGTCGGGGGTGCCGCTGTATGCCAACTTAGTGGCACTGATCGATGATACGACGCGCGAGTCGTTGGTGGGCGTGGCGCATTTTCCGGCGTTGAACGAGACGCTCTATGCGCGCCGAGGTGGGGGTGCTTTTTGGAACGGGCGGCGAGCGCGGGTGTCGAAGAAAACAGCGCTCGCCCAGTCGGTAGCGCTCACTAGTGATTTTAATATGTGGGATGGGCGCGAGGAATCATGGCGGCGGATCGTGGCGGCGACTTATTTCCAGCGGACATGGGGTGACGCTTACGGCTATCTGCTGGTGGCTACCGGTCGTGCGGAACTGACCGTCGATCCGTATATGTATTTGTGGGATGCTGCCCCGTTTGGGGTGATTTTGCCAGAAGCGGGCGGCACCTTCACCGATTGGAAGGGGACGGCGACCATCGACGGTGGCGAAGCCTTTGCCACCAATGGGGTGCTGTTTGACGAGGTTTTGCGTTTGATCAAGGGATAATCAAGCCCCCATAGCGGCAGCGATCTTGCTACCGTCATGGGGGGCGTTTCGCGATTAGGCAGCGATGATTTTGGCAAGGCTTTGCACGAAGGTGCGCGGGTCTACAGGTTTTGAGAAATAGGCATTAAAACCGGCTTTCATGGCACCGTCGGCAGTCATCGGGGAGTGATAGGCAGTGATGGCGATCACAGGAATCTTTTCAGTGATCGGATTAGCGCGAATCGCTTGCAGGGTTTGCCAACCATCCATGCCCGGCATTGCCAGATCGGTGACAATGAAAGTAGGTTGGGAAGTAGTCAATAATTTAAGGCATTCATGTCCATCTTTGGCGACGATGACTTGAACACCGTGAAAGGTCAAAATTTTGGAGACCATTTGTTGACTGTCATACTCGTCTTCCACGATAATGACCCGCCAGTGTTGAAATTCCATTGAGATATCCATTGAAATAGTCCTCTATTTGTCTAAGATTGGTAACTGCTCAGGCTGAAAAACGGTCGGTAATAAAGGGACAAATGACCGTTGGCGGCAAATGAGCTGATATAAAACGCGCGGACTTTAATGTTAACGAGCGATTGACAAGCGCCTAATTCGCCCCTACATCTACGTTTCGATGGGCATTTTCCTGTTTTTCTTCACGTCTTCACGCCTCTCTGTTTATTTTATTCTGTTTCTATACCTGAGTAGTCACTAAGATTGTTTATCGGTGTATTCATGAAGGCAACGCAGAATTTCGCTTAGAAATGAATTGAGACGGAAGGGTTTGGCGATATAACCGTCAAATCCCGCGCTGAGTACCCGTTGTCGATCACCCGCCATCGCATGAGCCGTTAAAGCAATGGTGGGGATATTTTTGGCGGTGTGACTGGCTTTCATATGATCCAACATTTCAAAACCATCCATTTCTGGCATGGAAATGTCGAGCAAGACTAAATTAGGCACAATGTCTTTGAGGACTTCGAGCCCACGATGACCGTTGGAAGCGGTATAGACTTGCGCCTTATGGAACGACAACACTTTTTGTACGAGTTCAATATTGTCTGGCTCATCGTCTACGACGAGTACGGTCCACTTGTTATCCTTACTCCCGAACAGCTTGATGAGTTCATCGGTGATAGCCTGTGTTGTCATGGGTTTAATGTCCCTTTACCATCATATTTCAAGTTTTGGCTGCATGATCAATATGAATTTTTGTAACTACACACCCCTCACCCTAAATCCCTCTCCCACAAGGGGCGAGGGACTTTCTACTGCGTTTCTCCCCTTCTCCTCTTGTGGGAGAAGGGGTCGGGGGAGGAGGGGTAGCTGTGTAGTTGCGAATTTTTTATTGGCAGTGTGATCACAAAGGAACTCCCCAAGCCGACTTCGCTACTTACGGCGATGGAACCGTCCATTATCGCCACTAGTCGTTTTACAATGGATAGCCCTAACCCTGTGCCACCGTATTGCCGTCGTGATGATCCGTCGATTTGGCGAAATTCCTCGAAGATTGTTTCAAACGCCTGAGCAGGAATGCCGATGCCGGTATCGCGCACATCGATCTGCCACTGGTGCTGTTCGTGAAGTTGAATAGTGATGGTTGCGCCCCCTTTTTCAGTAAATTTGATCGCATTCGACATCAAGTTGAGCATAATTTGTTGGAGACGGTGGGGGTCTTCAATGAGGATCTCCGGGAAATCTTCTTCAATGCGCACCTGCACAGTTAAGTTTTTTGCTTCGGCAAGACTTTGAATCCCGCTGATGGTTTCGGTGAGCCAATCACGAACTACGAATGGTTTCGGAAATAACGTCATGCGCCCGGCTTCAATTTTGGAAATGTCCAAAATGTCGTTGATCAGCCCCAAGAGTTGCTCAGAATTGATGAGAATGCGCGCTTGATAGCGTTCCTGTTCTTTGTTGAGTGTACCCGTCATACCCGCAAGTTGAATTTCGGTATAGCCGATGATCGCGTTGAGGGGGGTGCGTAATTCATGCGACATGTTGGCGAGAAATTGGCTTTTCAGTTGGGTGGCGGTGTCGGCAAGTTCGCGCGCGGCTTGTAATTCTTGATTGGCGTGAATGAGGGCGTTATTTTGCGCGCTTATCTTTTCTTCGACGTTTTTACGGTCGGTGATATCCCGCATGAGGATGACATATCCCGTGAGTTGCTGCCGAAGATCATAAAGGGCAGAGATTCTGATGTCGAAATACTGGGTTTGGTTGTCGATAAATAACTTTAGCTCGTCTTCGATAAAGTGCTTGCCGCCCGTTTTATTCAGCAAGTGAGGGTGTTCGGCAAGGGCGGGGATCGCTTCCTGTGCGAGCATGCCTATGGCTGCATGGGTCGGGCGCTGGATCAAGTAGGCGGCTGTGGGATTGAGATCAACAATGCGGTTTTGTTCATCTACAACCAACATCGCATCGGACATGCTGTTGATGACGACATTGCGGGCAATGGGGGCAAGGTCAAGGAGTTGATAGCGCAAGACGCCCAAACTGAGGGCGGCGGCGGAAATTGCAAATGCGAACGAGGTGAAATCTAACTCGGTGGAACCAAAAATGGTGATGGCGTTGGCGATGAGGGGGCTTGCGACCGCGATGAGCAAGGCGAACAATTGGCGGCGATAAATCGCAGGTGAGCCGATAAATTGGCGCAATAAAAGAAAGGTTCCAGCGCTGATCAGCAAGTAAGAATAGAAAGAATGAATCCAAAACCAAATGTTGGCACTGCCCCCAATTAGTGGATAGCCATCGGGGTAAATCATTCTCACGTTGGTAAACATCATACCATCTGTGCCATTTGTCCAGATGAAGGCGGTGGTCAGTATGGGGACGATCATCAGCAGAAACACATTGCGCCGCGTCAGCCAAGCACGATTGCCGGTGAATAGAAGCGAGAAGATGATCCAAGCGATAGGAACCATGACAATGCCAAGATATTTGATGTTCCAGATGGTTTCTTTGATCGTAAAATCGCGAACCAGCAATTCAAAAAAGTAAACTGTGACCCACCAAGTAATGGTCACCATCAAAAACATCAAGGATAGGGCGACATTGCCGGATAGCTTGCGTTGTCTCCAAACACGGGTAGTGATCGCACTTGAAAACGCGATAGTAAAGGCAAGCAAAACTAAGATAATGTCGTATGGCACGGTCGATCACCAGCCTTCAATAGGCAGATTTTAGGGTATGAGTGTACAGGAGGGGCAAAGGAACATCAATTTTTTGCTTGGGCATTCATGGTGTTGAAGGCTTCGATCATGGGTAAGTTTATGGTAATGGTCGTGCCTTCGCCCAAGACGCTGTTCAAGTGAATAGTGCCGTTCATCATCGCCACAAACCCTTTGACGATGGATAAGCCTAAACCGGTACCCCCATATTGCCGTCGCGATGTGCCATCGACTTGACGGAATTCTTCAAACACGGTTTCATGCGCATGGGTCGGGATACCGATGCCGGTATCTTGAACGATTATCTTCCAGTAGTGGTCTTGGTCTCGTTCGACGCGGAGGCTCACACAGCCCTGTTCCGTGAATTTAATCGCATTAGACAGAAGGTTGAAGACCACTTGGTGCAAGCGCTCTGGGTCTTCGATGAGGGTTTCGGGTACAGAGTCGTCAATGGTGACTTCAAAGTCGAGGAGTTTGGAATCGGCAAGAAGTTGGGTGGGTTTGACAAGATTGTCTAGCCATGTGCGCACGACAAATGGTTTCGGGATCAAAGTCATGTGCCCTGCTTCAATCTTGGAGATATCCAAGATATTGTTGATGAGACCCAAGAGCTGTTCGGAATTGGCGAGGATGCGCTCTTGATAACGCTGCTGCTGACTATTGAGATTGCCCGTCATGCCGGCGAGTTGAATTTCGGTATAGCCAATGATGGCGTTGAGCGGCGTGCGGAGTTCATGCGACATATTGGCAAGGAATTGGCTTTTTAGCACTGTTGCGGCTTCGGCGAGTTCTCTGGCAGCTTTCAATTCACCATTAGCTTGGATCAACGCCTCATTTTGCGTCCGGATTTTTTCTTCGGCGTGTTTACGGTCGGTGATATCGCGCATAACGATCACCCGCCCCGTGATTTGCTGCTGGCGATCCCATAATGGAGAAATACGGACATCAAAGTATTGGCTGTCGTTGGCACGCGGGAGGCAGAATTCATAGATCGTTTCGCTAAAGGCAATGGGGTGGTTAATCAGGGTGGGCAGGGCTTCCTGTAAGGTCATGCCCAACGTCTCGGACATCGAGCGCATGATCAACCCTGAGGCAGGTGCGTTTAAGTCAACGATATGATCTTGTTGATCGACCACTAGCATGATGTCTGACATGCTGTTGATGACCGTATTGCGCGCCACAGGGGCAATATCGAACAAATGAAAACGCAGAACTCCCAAGATCAATGCCGCTGCGGAGATGCTGAAGGCGAAGGGGGTGAAGTCGAGGACGATATCGCCCAGAATGGTGATCATATTGCCAATAAGCGGGCAGATGATGGCGAGAATGAGCGCAAAGATTTGACGGCGATAGATTGTCGGAGTCGGGATGAAACGACGCACCAGCAAAATGGTGCCACTGACCATCAACAGATAGCAGTTCAGATAAAAAATCCAAAACCATACGGTTGAGTTGTAATCGATGGCCAACATGCCATCGGCGACAATCATCTGGACATTTTGGTACATCACGCCATTGGTGCCGTTTGTCCAAACAAAAATCACAGTTAAGGTAGGGATCACAAGAAGTGCGATTCGTTTCCACCCGGTGAGCCATGCCTCATGCCCAGTGAATTGCAAGGCAAAGATGAACCATGCCACCGGCACGAGGATAATCGGCATGTACTTGAGGTTCCAAACGGTTTCGCGTAGCCCAAAATCGGGGGTGATGAGTTCGATAAAATAGAGAATCGTCCAAATTTCAATGGCGACCACAAGGACAAGCATGGAGTTTGCAGATGCACCCGCATTTTGGCGTTGCCGCCCGACATATGCCCCCAGACTGGCGACAAAAATGGCGGAAATCACCAAGCTTGTTAAAACGGCATTATAGATCATCATCCACCAAATAGATCGAGTTTATGGGGCAGCGAGCGCGATTTCGTTAAAGGGAAGCACAATCGTAAATGTGCTGCCGACTCCTAATGTGCTGTGCAATTGAACGGTGCCGTCCATCATATGCGCGAGTTGTTTCACGATGGCTAAGCCTAAGCCAGTGCCGCCATACCGCCGTCGTGATGAACCATCCACCTGTCGGAATTCTTCAAAAATGGTCTCGTAGGCGTGGATTGGGATGCCAATGCCGGTATCGCTGACGACGATCTTCCAGCAAGCACCATCGTGCCGCCCAAGATGAATGCCAATTTGACCGTTTTCAGTGAATTTAATCGCGTTTGAGAGCAAATTGATCACGATTTGCTGGAGGCGATCCGAGTCTTCGACTAAGGTGTTGGGTAAATCATCATTGATTTTGACCACCAACGCTAAGTTTTTGGCGTCGGCAAGGACTTGTGTTCGTTTGACAATACCGTCCAGCCATGTGCGCACGACGAAAGGTTTGCGGACCAAACTCATGCGCCCGGCTTCGATCTTGGAAATGTCCAAAACATCGTTGATCAGCCCCAAGAGTTGTTCAGAATTTGCCAAGATGCGTTCTTGATAGCGTTGTTGTTCATCATTGAGTTCGCCCGCCATGCCTGCAAGTTGAATCTCGGTATAGCCGATAATGGCATTTAAGGGAGTGCGCAACTCATGAGACATATTGGCGAGGAATTGGCTTTTTAGTTCGGTGGCAATTTCGGCATGTTGGCGGGCTTCGATGAGTTCATGATTGGCTTTGACGAGGGCTTCATTTTGTGCCCGGATTTTTTCTTCGGCGCGCTTGCGCTCGGTGATATCCCGCAAAATGATGACCCGCCCATTGATTTGGTTTTGACCGTCAAAGAGGGGGGAGACGCGCACGTCAAAATGGCGATTGCCATTTTCATTTTCCACCGAAACTTCATCTTGGATAGCGCGTTCCACTCGATACTTGTCGATTATCTCCGGTTGTTGGGCGATGAATGGGATCGCTAGGGAGAGGGGCTTGCCGATGCTTTCCGAGACCTTCTGGTTGATCAAGGATGCGCCTGCACTGTTGATATCCACGATACGCCCGCGATTATCGATCACCAACATACTATCGGTCATGCTTTCGATCACGGTATTGCGCGCAATCGGAGCGAGGTCAAGCAGTTGATAGCGCAGCATCCCCCATGTAAAAGATAAGCCCGTGACGGCAAAAGCGAGCGGGGTTAAATCAAGCAACGGTTTGGCAAGAATCGTGATGGCGTTGGCAACGACAGGGAACACCACTGCAATCACAAGCGCGATTAATTGCCGCCGATAGACCGCTGGGGCGCTGATAAAACGGCGCAAGAGCAGGAAGGTGCCGGCGACGAGTAGGATATAAGAATAGGCAGAGTGGATCCAAAACCATATGCCGAGGTCATTGACGAACACGGTGAAGCCATCGGCAGAACTTAAGCGCGCATTTTGCCACATGATCCCCTCATTGCCATTTGTCCATACGATGAGGGTGGTGAGGATGGGCACGATGGTGAGGAGCAAGCGGTTGCGCGATGACAACCATTCACTGTTGCTGGTGTAATGCACCGCGAAGGTGAACCATGCGACGGGGACAATTACGATACCAATAAATTTAGCGCGCCAGACGGCATCTTTAAGGGTATAATCTTGGAGGATGATTTCTAAAATGTAAAATACCAACCATAACGCCACTGCGCTGAGGAGTGCTGCCATCGAAACCGACATCGCTGGTGATGATTGCCGACTGCCCCAGACCCGTGTCGCCAAGAAGATCATCGCTATCGCTGTGATTCCGAGGAGAAGCATAATAAAAGTGTAGAGCATGAGTTCGCCGACCTCATCTATGGTTTTTAGTCACTAATGGAAAACGGTTTTCAAGAGAATGTATGGTGCTCAGTGACAAGCGCTCATGAACACATACTATCATTTTAACCGCTTTTCGGTGATGGTGATAGCAAAGATTAATGGAGGTTTATCGAGGGTGGGTGGAATATAATGGCAATGGGGTGGGGGGATTTCTGCGGACGCATAACAACACGCGCCCGCAGAAATTTTATTTCAGTAACGATAGCACTTCTTTGCGAGTCGGGTACGAGGATTGTGCCCCGGCTTTGAGAACGGAGCGGGCGGCAATGGCACAAGCACGGCGCACTGCTTCGGTAGGAAGCGCGCCAAGCGCCAGAAAATAAGCGAAACTGCCGACGAAGGCATCCCCCGCGCCGGTCGTATCGACGGCTTTCACCTGGGCTACAGGGATTTCGACGATGATATTATCAGCGCCGACCAAGAGCGCGCCCTGTTCACCCATCGTAATCACGATGCCTTGTGGACCACTGGCTTTGAGGGCTAGGGCGGCGGTTTCCATTTGTTCGCGGCTACGGATGGTGCCGCCGGTCAGCATCGAGGCTTCAATCTCATTAGGGATCAACCAGTCGGTGACTGCCAAAAGTTCGGCGGGCAGTGGGCTGGCAGGTGCCGGATTGAGGATGGTGATGATGTTCGCCGCCCGCGCAATTTGAAAGGCGCGCAAGGTCGTTGCGATGGGTGTTTCTAATTGACAGATAACGACATCTGCCTGATAAATCGCCGTCCGTGCGCCTTCAACATCTGCGGGCGACAGCGCGTCGTTTGCGCCGCCGACAATGACGATGTTGTTTTGCCCGGTCGTTTCGTCCACTGTGATGAGGGCGACGCCGGAGGAGCGTGTTTCGTCAAAGAGTATATAGTCGGTATTGATGTTGTGGGCGCGATAGTTGGCTAGGGTGGCTTCGCCAAAAGAATCGCGCCCTAATTTGGTGATGACAGTGACATTTGCCCCCAATTTGGCAGCCATCACCGCTTGATTTGCGCCCTTCCCCCCGAAACCTGTTTCAAAGCGTGACCCGTGCAGTGTTTCTGCGGGAGCAGGGATGCGTGGGGCATAGACGACGAGATCCATGTTGGAACTGCCGATCATACAAATAGTTGGCGTTTTGGTCTCGCTCATTCCATCCTCGTGGCTGATGTTATCGATCATGATTGGGCTATAGCGCTACGTCACCACAGAAATGGGTTTCGATGCCCATCGCCGCAAACATCGCTGCTTTGGCGGCAAGCGCTTGATCGGCGGCGGTGGCACTAGGCGCATAAGCGACTTGAATATGGTTGGCTTTGTGACGCGCCATCATTTGATCACGGGTGATGCCATGCAAAACGGCGTGCATGATCGGCCATTGCGGGGTCGTAAGCTGCCAGCGGCGCTCGGTTTCCGCGCGGGGGAGTTCAACGACTGTCGCCCGACCGAGATCTGCCTGTAATTTGCCTTCGTGGACAAACACACGGCTCCAGACGATCTCGCCCGGTTTGCTGATGCCTTTGAGCGTGCCGCCCCCTAGACGGAAATACATAGAGGGTTGGCGTTCGCTGCTGGCACCCGCATACCCATCGATGAAATGGGAAGCAGGGGCAGCGCCGGAGATCAAGAAAACCCAAACAAAGTCATTCACTTCCCCGCCATAATACTCCCCATAACGTAAATCGTGAAGTGTATTGGCGGAGTCTAAGCCCATTGCCGACCAAACACGGTGCGTCACCAAGCCATCGAGTCCAGCGCATTCATCGACTTCATTGAAATGGGGGAGGGGTTGACCGGCATATAATTCTTCGCCTGTGAGGGGGTGCATCACGGGTGGGCGTTCGGCATTGTTGAGTAAGCCTTCAACCAGATCGCTGGCAGGTGCCATATCCTTCAGCCCTTGCTGATACTGAATACCGATGGCGTCGCACCCAAAGTCATGGGCGATGCGCACGGCAGCAATGTACATTTTCAGTTGATCTTGAATTTGCCCGTCCGTGAGATCGGTTTCGGCGTTGGTGCCGGTCAAGAAGCGCATTCCGCGTGCATCCAACCATGCCCGTGCGGCATCGGCTTCGGCATCGCTGACGGTGTGCATCCCAGCGACTAGTGCCGATTGGCTTAAGCGTTCTTTATACACGCCCGCCGAGTTTAGCATTTCATCATCAATAATGGCGTTGTACATGCCCATGCAACCTTCATCAAAAACGCCGAGGATGGCTTTTTCGGCAGCGAGTTGGGCGGCGAGCGCTTGCCCCAAGTCGCGTTCGTCGGCAGGCAAGGCGGCGATATTGACCGGGCGCACATGGCTGGTATCGTGGGTGATGGTGCCTTCACGCAGCCATTGGCGAATGGCATTTTTGAACTTTTCGTCGGTAAAGTCATCACTCCAGATCGAGCTATAGGGGATGCCCGCTTTGGTCAATGAACCGTTCAAATTTAACATGCCGACCAAGCCGGGCCACTGCCCGCTCCAGTTAGCAACAGTCAAAATGGGTCCGCGATGGGAACGCAACCCCGCCAAAACATGATGGCTGTATTGCCACACTGCCTCTGCCACGATCAAGGGGGCGTCGGGGTCAATCGTCGCGAAGACATCCATGCCCATCCGTTGGTTGTAGATAAATCCGTGTTCGAGGACGGGATCATAGGCGTGCCCCCGTTTGACCGTGACCCCTTCGGCAGCGAAGGCGGCGGTCACGCGCTGTTCCATGTCTTGTTGGGCTGCCCAACAGACGCGATTGGCGGAATGACGCAAGTCACCGCTGGCGATCAAGATCGCTTCGTTTGCGCCAATTTTAGAGGGTACTTGGGTCTCAGGAAATTTGTATGCCATAATAGTTCCTTCAAATGGGTAGTGTTTATGACTCTCGTATTTAAGTGTACCGCAGTTGTCATTGTCTTGCGAAATGTTTCAGTTGTTTACGAATAGATATGATCGGGATCAGGGATTGGGCGGTGGGTTTCGTTAGGAAGGAAGGGCATCAACTTGTCCAGTTCGGTTTTTGCTTCATTTACCCCTCATTTCCAGTAGGCGATTTGTCAATTAATAAAATAGTAAAATATTCGCTAGTAAAACGAACGACTAGCCATAAGCTTTGATTATCCGTATGGTTGTGATCAATCACGGAATGAATATTTGAGGCGATGACAAGATGGCAAAGTTAAATGATTATACGCATTTTGACGGGCGACATTATGTGACGGGTTTTCTCACCAATGCCCTTGCCGCACAAGGGATACAAGCTCCTCACACGGGCAAGCCCTACACAGAGGCATTGTTGATGGGGGTCAACGGCGGGATCAGCGCTGGTTACTTTACCTTTCATTACGAGGGACATGATCCACAGGTGGAACTGCTGACGTACTATCCTTTCAATGATGACTTGGTGGCGGTTTATGATCGACTGGCGATTCCGACGGATGTCCGCCAGACGGCGAATGTGACCAAAGCGACCGCCAACATCGTGAGCGCCCTCGTGCGTGGGGTGCCCGCCATTGTGTGGGCGGATATTTATTCACTGGGGCACATGGACGAGATGCCGTATGGCGATTTTCATATGGCTACGCCGATCCTCGTCTTTGAACATGACAATGGGCAAGTCGCGATTGCGGATCGGTCGCGGGTGCCCTTGCGGATTTCGGCATCCACCTTAGAGGCAGCGCAGTCGGTGATCAAAAAGTTTAAGCATCGCGTGATGACGGTGGGCGCGCCGGATGCGGATCGGTTACCTTTGGCAGTGCGCGAAGGGATTCAAGCCACGATTGATATTTTCACCAAGCCACCCCATTTTGCCCCACAAGCGGCGGGCAATTTCGGCTTTGCTGGGATGCAGCGATGGGCAGCAGAACTAGGCGACGAGCGCACCAAAACTGGTTGGGCGAAACGTTCGCCTACTGGCTCTGCTTTTTATAACGTCCTCAAAACATCTTATCGTTCGCTGGAACTGTCGTTGACGGGTGGGGGCGGGGCGCGCGGGGTCTTCGCTGATTTCTTGGATGAAGCGGCGGTGGTGTTGAATAAGCCGGCGTTGCGGGAAGTGGGGGTGGCATATCGCACCAACGCGGCGTTGTGGCGGGGGCTGGCAGAGGCGCACTTGCCCGCTGGTGTAGATTTGTTTGCCGAAACGCGCCGTTTGATGGAGGACAGTTATGCCCTCTTTATCGATCAAGGTTTGGCGTTGCTGGAAGCACGGAAGGGGATGAATGAACGCTTGAAGGTACTCCATATTGCCTCAATGAGCGAATTTCCGCTTGATGAGGCGGGGGCGCGGGCATTGCGTCACGAGTTGCAGGCACGGGTGCTGGCGCTGCATGACGCCGAACAGATCGCGCTTAACGGCTTGGAAGAGGCGATGCGCGCTTCTTAGCTTTATGGGACACAATGCACAAAGGTTTTGACAGCCACAGGCGGATCGGCTATAAACGCCTGTGGCGTATTGCGCCGATTGTTACAAAATACCGGGATTTTTTGGAGAGTCGATCCTCATGTCAAAACGAAGTAGGTCTCTTTTATCGATAGTTCTCCTCATGTTATTGTCGTTATCACTGTCGGCGATGGCGGCGGCACAAACTGATGTTGTGACGCAGCCAGCAATGGTGGTCATCCCCGGCAGCATCCAAAGTGTTTTGGGGTGCGAAGGCGATTGGCAACCGAATTGCGAAGCCACCGCGCTGGCGTATGACGTCAACGATGATTTGTGGTCGGCAACGTTTACCCTGCCCGCTGGCGAGTATGAATATAAGGCGGCGCTAGAGGGGACATGGGATGTCAATTATGGCGCGAATGCCGAAGCCAATGGTGGCAATATCGCGCTCGTGTTGACCGAAGAAACAGCCGTCCGTTTCATTTATAACCACACCACCCATTGGGTGACTGATAGCGTCAATTCGTTGATCATCAACGTCGCTGGTAGCTATCAGTCGCAAATTGGGTGCCCCGGCGATTGGCAACCCGATTGCCTGAAGAGTTTGTTGCAAGACACCGATGGGGATGGCGTCTATAACTATGCCACCTCGTCTTTGGTGGTGGGGGCATATGAAGCCAAAGTCGCCGCCAACGAAAGTTGGGACTTGAATTGGGGCGAGGCGGGTGAAGAAGGCGGGGCGAATATCGCCTTTGAAGTCACAGAAGATAATCAACTGGTCGAGTTCAGTTTCGATACCAGCGCCGGCAACATCTTGACGATCAGCGTCGGTGCGGTTGTGCCTGTCGCTGAAGAAACTGTTGCAACCGAAGAAGCCGCAATTGCAACCGAAGAAGCCGTTGCAACCGAAGAAGCCGCAATTGCAACCGAACAAGCCGTTGCAAGCGAAGAAGCTGTTGCAACTGAAGAAGCCGCTGTTGCAACTGTCGAGGAATCGGTAGCCACTCCTGCTCCGGTTGTGGTTACGCCTTCGACCGAAGCCGTTGTCCAACCGGGCATGGTGGTCATCCCCGGCAGCATCCAAAGTGTTTTGGGGTGCCCCGGCGATTGGCAACCGGATTGTGAAGCGACCGCGCTGGCATATGATGCCAACGATGATTTGTGGTCGGCAACGTTTACCCTGCCCGCTGGTGAATATGAATATAAGGCGGCACTAGAGGGGACGTGGGATGTCAATTATGGCGTGAATGCTGAAGCCAATGGTGGCAATATCGCGCTCGTGTTGACCGAAGAAACAGCCGTTCGGTTCATTTATAACCATACTACTCATTGGGTGACGGATAGCGTCAATTCGTTGATCATCAACGTCGCTGGCAGCTATCAGTCGCAAATTGGGTGCCTCGGCGATTGGCAACCCGATTGCCTGAAGAGTTTGTTGCAAGACATCAATGGGGATGGCGTCTATAGCTATCAGACCGCAGCCCTGACGACAGGATCGTATGAAGCGAAGGTCGCTGCGAACGAAAGTTGGACGTTGAACTGGGGTGATGGCGGCGCGCAAGGTGGCGCGAACATCCCATTCGTGGTGGCGGAAGACAATCAACTGGTGGAGTTTAGTTTTGATACCAACAACGGAAATCGTATGACGATTATTGTAGGAGGTGAAGTGCCCCCTAAAGCCGGTAATTTGACGTTGGCGCAAGCGCATTGGATCAATGCTGACACCATTGCATGGGACATTGACCGCATCCCCGGCGCGGAATATCGCCTCTACTATAGCCCGACGGGTGGCTTGGTCTTGAATGATGAGGGGATCACCGGCGGCGAGTATATTGTTTTGATGGTGGATCGCGCGGGCATTGGCGATGCTGCCATTGCTGAGTTCCCTCATCTAGCAGATTACGTCGCGCTCAAGCTGGATACCGCCGACGCCGATAAGGTGCCGGAAATCCTGCGCGGGCAAATCGCGGTGATTAGCACCTACAATCAGGGCATTGTGCAAGATGCCACCTCGGTGCAAATCCCCGGCGTGTTAGATGCGTTGTACGCTGAACCAGCGGCAGCGGCTCCGCTCGGCATTGTGTTCAACGAAGATCGCGCACCCCTCTTTAATTTGTGGGCACCGACCGCGCAAAGTGTGCGGGTGTACTGGTTCAGTGATGCTGATCCGACAGCCGAACCCGAACAAATCCAAGAGATGTCGATGGATGTGGCGACAGGTATTTGGCAATATTGGGGCGACCCCACTTGGTACAACACCAGTTATCTGTTTGAAGTGACCGTGTATGCGCCGTCTGTCGGACAGGTGGTCACGAACATGGTGACGGATCCCTACTCCTTTGGGCTGGCGGTCGATAGCCAACGGAGCTTGATCATCGATTTGAATGACGCGGCGACGATGCCCGAAGGCTGGGCAAGCGTCACCAAACCCGCATTGGCAGCGCCCGAAGATATTGTGTTGTATGAACTGCATGTGCGCGATTTCAGCATTCATGATGCGTCGGTCCCTGCCGAACATCGCGGCACCTATTTGGCGTTCACGGATACGACTTCCAATGGCATGACCCATTTGCGGAATTTGGCAGAAGCCGGTTTGACACATATCCATTTGTTGCCCGTATTTGATATCGCGACGATCCAAGAAGACCCAGCGGATCGTACCGCGATTGCGCCCGCTGCGATGGCGCTATTTGCGCCGGATGGCACCGAACAACAAGAGTTGGTCAACAGTGTGCGGGATCGTGATGGCTTCAATTGGGGCTATGACCCGCTGCATTATACGGTGCCTGAAGGCAGTTACAGCACCGCGCCTTATGCCGCCAATCGCATTGTCGAATTCCGTCAGATGGTGCAAGCGCTCAATGAAAATGGTTTGCGCGTGGTGATGGATGTGGTGTACAACCATACTAACGCCAGCGGACAGAACGAAAAATCAGTATTGGATCGGATCGTCCCCGGATACTATCACCGTCTGAACTTGGATGGGCGGGTGGAGACCAGCACATGCTGTTCTAACACCGCCACCGAACATGCAATGATGGGGCGCTTGATGCTCGACTCGCTGCGGACATGGGCGACCGCCTATAAGATCGATGGTTTCCGTTTCGACTTGATGGGGCACCACATGCTTTCGGATATGGAAGCAGTACGGGCGCTGTTGGATGGCTTGACGGTGGATGCCGATGGCGTGGATGGTTCGCAAATTTATGTCTATGGCGAAGGCTGGAACTTTGGTGAGGTTGCTGATAACGCTCGCGGTATCAATGCCACCCAACTGAATATGGGCGGTACCGGTATCGGCACCTTTAACGACCGTGTGCGTGATGCGGTGCGCGGCGGCAATCCGTTTGGTGGTTTGCAAGAACAAGGCTTCGCGACAGGGTTGTATGTTCAGCCTAACGAAGTGGAAACCCGCACTCCGGCGGAACAATTGGAACGCTTGCTCTTGATGACCGATCAAATTCGAGTCGCATTGGCGGGCAACCTGCGCGATTATGCGCTCGTCAATCAGTACGGGGATACGGTGACAGGGGCCGACATTGAGTACAACGGCGCGCCGACCGGCTACACGCTGGATCCGCAGGAACACATTGTCTATATCGAAGCGCACGACAATGAAACCTTCTTCGATGTTATACAGACGAAAGCCCCGACGGACTTGCCGCTCTCTGAGCGAATCCGTATGCACAATCTGGGCGTCAGTTTGACGGCGCTTTCGCAAGGTGTGCCCTTCTTCCACGCGGGCATGGACATGTTGCGCTCGAAGTCGGGCGATAAAGACAGCTATAACAGCGGCGACTGGTTCAATTTCTTGGACTTCAGCTATCAAGATAATGGGTGGGGGCGTGGGTTGCCGATTGCCGACAAGAATCGCGATAACTGGACTCTGTGGTCGCCCTTGCTGGCAAATCCCGACCTTAGCCCGTCGCAAGCGGATATTGAAGGATCAATCGCACACTTCGAGGAAATGTTGACCATTCGCCGAAGTTCGCTCTTGTTCCGTTTACAAACGGCGGAGCAGGTGTCGCAAGTGGTTCGTTTCCACAACACGGGGGTGGATCAAATCCCCGGCTTGATCGTGATGGAATTGAACGATACTGTCGGTGCCAGCATTGACCCCATTTATTCGGTTGTCTTGGTATTGTTCAATGCGTCACCTGATAGCGTGACTTACACCGTAGATGATCTTGTGGGCTTCCCGTTGGGCTTGCATCAAGTACAGGTGATATCAGCAGATGAACGGGTGCGCGGGTCGTCATTTGACCCCGCCACTGGCACCTTCACGATCCCCGGACGCTCGACCAGTGTGTTCGTGGCGCTGGATCAGAACTTGCAATAAACATGATTGTGGCGGATACGCACTGGTGCGTATCCCTCTGATTGATATCCCAAAGCAACACGGACTCCACATTGGAGTCCGTGTTGCTTTTATAGTTTGCGGCGGTTGTCGCTATTGCCTTGGGGCAGGGCTTGCTTACGGCGGAGTACGCGGCGCACCAGCGAACTGGTGATGCCGGCTGCGTTTGGGGTCTCGACCTGAAAGATATGGGGTAGGGAACGGTCGCTGACCCACGGGGCATAGGGTGCCATCGTAAGGGCTGCCAATGCTAACAAGGGGCGATCATAATTGACGCGCCACCCGGAGTAATCACGCCATGCCTGTTCGCGATCAGCTTTGAGAGGCACCCCGGCGGCTGCCAGTTGATTTAAGGCTTCATGAAATTCAAATTTTGAGATGCTGATCGGGTCATCAGACTTGGGATTGGCATCATAGTCAATCGAGAAATAATCTGCGATATGGCGCAAGGCGATGTAGCCCGCACGAATCATGAGCTGGGCATTGGGTGAAACTTCGACATCCACTGCCGAAATCATGAGTGAGGCCGTGTCGAGCATGACCCCGCCAGCGGTGATCCACGAGCGGTGGGGGTCGGGCGAGCGAAAAAAGACCAACGCCACCAGCGAGGTATGGGTTTCATCAACCTCGGCAAACCAAACTTCCCACGGTTCCCACATGGCATTGATCGCCTCTAATCCGCGAATATCGTTGACCCGAATGAACATGTCTACGGGAGAGGGTGGGGAACCCGCGCGCGTTTCCAGCATGGTGACCAGTGTTTCCCGCTTGGAGAAAGCGGCATACATGGTGGGCAGATAGGCAATGAGCAACGCGACCATCGTCAACCCCAACACAGATGCCGAGAACTCGACGATCAACGACCCGACCCCTTCAGATTTGGTGAAGCCGAGTGTCAGCAGCGATGAACCGCTGAGACTAAAGGCGTCATACAATGAGATGGTGGTGGTCGCCCAGAAAATCAAAGTATAGCCGATGATGATCAAGACTATCCACACGACCGGTTGCATCAGCAGCGCAATAGGCGCGAATAATGCCATGATCGCGTCGCGCTCTTCATAAGATGCTTTCTTGCTGGCGCGAAATCGAAATAGGGCATACGTCAAGCGAAAGACGACACCCGTCAAGGCGACGAAGACACTGCGTGGCAAGACGAAGGTGCGAATCGCCGCGCTGACGACCTCGACAATGATATAACTGCCGATCAGGAAGATCAGAATACGGGCAATGATCTCAACGATAGCGAGCATATCAGGCAAGAATTTCCTCCAGCGCATCCACCAGCTTTTGAGCATCTTCTTCGGTGTTATAGCCTTGAATCGACACCCGCGCGTAGAGTTGCCCTTCAAATTCGAGTACGGGGATTTCGATCTGGCAGGTATCGTAGAGGACTTCTTTCAGCTTCTCGGCACCCATTTTATTAGGCAGGCTGATCGAGGTCATCTGACCGGGCATGGTCGATGGGGTGATCGCCGTCATCCCGAAAATGTCATGAATCTTCTGACGGGTGGCTTGCGCCAAAGCGTGGCTGCGGGCTTGGACGACTGCCCAGTCGTGTTCGCGCATGAAGGTGAGGGCTGCCGGAATGCTTAAGAACGAGGCAGGGTCACGGGTGCCTTGTTCATGAAAGCGGGTCGTGAAATCTGCGTCGTCACGCCAACCCCATGAGAGGTAGAGCGGACGAATGTTGGTTTGGCGATCTTTGCGGACGTACAAGAAGCCTGAGCCTTTGGGGGCACACATCCACTTATGACAATTGCCGCCATAATAATCAGGATCAATGGCGGTGATGTCGAGCGGGATTTGACCGGGGGCGTGGGCACCATCGATCAGCGTGAGGATGCCTTCGGCGCGGGCACGGGCGCAAATGGCTTGGACTGGGAAGGTGAGCGCTGTGGCTGATGTGATATGGCTCAAGAAGATCACTTTAGTGCGCGGGGTGACATGCTCCCAAAAGGCTTCGATGAAGGTTTCGTCCGACACGTAAGGCAGTTCGGGCGTGACGCGCACCAGCCGTGCGCCGACGCGATCACAGACATCTTGCCAAATGGTCAAGCAGACGCCGTATTCGTGCGTGCTGGTCAGGACTTCATCCCCCGGTTGCAAGATATGGGACAGGGAATGGGAGGCGATATGGACGCCAGCGGTGGCGTTGGGCACGAAAACGCAATCTTCGCTGGGCGCGTTGACGTAAGCGGCAACGAGATCGCGGGCTTCGGCGAGCAAGGGATTAATGCGATATTTCATGAATTGTACGGGCTGGCGCTCTAGCTCCAGTTGCCATTGCTGATAGGTTTGAAAAACGGGGATGGGGCAGGCTCCAAAGGAACCGTGATTGAGAAAGGTGACGGCGGGGTCAAGCAGATAGTATGAGCGCAGACTGGCGGGATCGTTGGGTAGAAAAGTCATGAAGGCTCCTTTTAGGGATCAGGCGCTAGGAAAAAATCAGAGATTGAGGAATACGGATGATTTCAATGGGGCGCATCCCCCTACAAAATAGCTGTTGAGAAGCGATCCATGCGGAATAATTTGTTATCGGGATCGTGCTTTCCGGTGAGGGCAAGATTGCTAATGATTTGCCCCAATGCCGGACTAAATTTGAAGCCGTGCCCTGAACAACAGGAGGTAATGGTCACATGGGCATGTTCGGGATGGGTGTCGATCACAAAATGTCCGTCGGGCGTGTTGGTATAAATGCAGGCGCGTGAAGACTTGGGGGTGGCTTGGGCACCCGGAAAATACTGATCGGCGAATGCGTTCAACGTTGCCATCAACTGGGCGTCGGGGGTACGGTCGGAACTGTCGGGATCCATCGGGGGTCCGCCATGTCGTCCAATTTTGATGCCATAGCCGTCGATGTCTGGCATTCCGTAGAGGATTTCTCCATAGTGGTGTTGCAGGTGCCCCATCCAGACTGGGAAACGTTCCGGCGTGAAGGCTTCGGACGACTTCACGTCAAAATAGTTTTCTTGGGCAGCGACGGGTTGGAGCGGGAGGCTGATGCCCATCGGCTCTAGCCACTGCGACATCCAGCCACCCGCCGCCAAGACCAACCGTGCGCCCTCGAATTGTTCGCCCCCGGCGGTGACAGTGACCGAGTCGGGATGGACGGCAATATTGGTTACAGGGCTATTTTCCTTGACCATTACGCCGCCAGTTTGTGCCAAGCGCACGAATGCCCGCACCGCTTTGGAAGCGCGTAGGATGCCGGTATCTGCCTGATACAATACTTGGGTGTCCTGCTCAAGGTGAAACTGTGGGAAGCGCTGCATGGTTTCGGCGCTCGACCAGAGTTCATGGGGGATGCCGGTCGCCGTCAGCGTTTGGCGCATCAGGGTAAAGAGGGGTTCATCCGGCGGGGCAAAATCGATACCGCCCGTGCGAATGTAGAAAGTCTCGCCGGTTTCAGCTTCAAGATCCCGCCAAGCCGCGAACGAAGCGCGCGCCAGACGGACATAAATGGGGTGGTCATAGACATAGCGGATGATACGCGATCCGCCGTGAGAACTTCCCCGTTGGTGATCAATTGCATATTGTTCTAACAGTAAAACGCTGGCACCCGCGCGGGCGGCTTGAAACGCGGTGGCGCTACCGATGGCACCCGCCCCGATCACAATCAGGTCAACCATGATTTATCTCACTCGACACTCTATAATGGCGGGAATTTTAGCACAAGTCTCTAGTACCAAAGGATAGAAGAGCCATGACCTTTAATACCATTGAGCGTGCCGCTGAGCTGGAAGAAAATATTATCGCGTGGCGACGAGATTTTCATCAGCACCCAGAACTTGGATTTCAAGAATTTCGTACGGCGGGGGTCGTCGCCAAAGAACTGACGGCGATGGGCTTAGAGGTGATGACCGGTGTTGGCAAAACGGGGGTGGTCGGTATTTTGGGAGAGGGCGAGCGGGTGATTGGCATTCGTGCTGATATGGATGCGCTGCCGATCCTTGAAGCCAACGCGGTGGGGTATGCGTCTCAGAACGCCGGTGTGATGCACGCTTGCGGACATGATTCGCATACCGCCATCTTGTTGGGCGTAGCGCGAATGCTGACCGAGATGCCGAATCGTCCGCCCGGACAGATTCGTTTTTTCTTCCAACCGTGCGAAGAGACCGAAGACGCTGAAGGCAAGAGCGGTGCCAAGCGGATGGTCGAGGAAGGCGTTTTGGAGGGCGTCGATCATGTGATCGCGCTGCACGTCGACAGCGAACTAGAGGCGGGCAAGATCGACATTAAAGCGGGCTTTACCACCGCAGCCGCTGATAACTTTTTTGGCACAATTATCGGCAGGGCGACTCATGGCGCACATCCCGATACAGGGGTGGACGCCATTTTCATTGCGGCGCAGGTCATCAACGCGATTCAAGGGGTGGTTGCCCGTCGTATTGACCCGATTCAGCCGGCGGTGGTCACGATTGGGCGGCTTCATGGCGGCACGGCAGAGAACATCATCGCCGACGAGGTGACGATGAGCGGTACCATCCGCAGTTATGATGGCGCGACGCGCGAACGGTTGTGGACAGAGGTCGAAAATGCCTTTGCAGTGGCGCGGGCGTTTGGCGGCGATTACAAGTTTGTGCTAAAGAAGGGCTGCCTGTCGAGCTATAACGACCCGACGATCACCGAGATTGTGCGCGAGACAGCGATTGAGTTGTTTGGCGCGGATCGTGTGGTGCAGCAGTCCCCTAGCATGGGCGGGGAAGATTTTAGCTATATGTTGCAACGCGCCCCCGGCATGATGTTTATGTTGGGTGCCAAGCTGGATGATACCAATCGCCCCCATCACAACCCCCATTTTGATTTGGCAGAGGGTGTCTTCAAAGATGGCGCGGCGCTGCTTGCCGAAACTGCACTGCGGTTGCTGACGCGCTAAAGACAAAGATAGAAAAGATAAAAAACGGAATAAAACGGCACAAGGGAAATTTCCCTTGTGCCGTTTTGATTTTGCTTCAGAGATAGGGTGTCACCGTTAAATAAACAAATCGAGCGCCAGCCACGCCGCCCATCCGATCACCAGCCAAAACCCGAATTCGCCATGCAACTTGGCGGTACGCCCCTGTGCTTGGTGCAACAGTTGTTGATCGCGGCTGGTGTTGATGATCGCCACCAGCTTGAGCGCTTCGGGTACGGTGAGCAAGACCACTAAGGTCGTGATGGGCATGACCCCGCCGAGGATGAGAAGCGCCACCATGACATATGCCCCGCCCACCAAAAGCTGATACTCGATGCGTGCCGCGCGCAAACCGAGCAAGACGGCTAGGGTGCGTTTGTTGACGGCACGGTCAGCGTCGATGTCACGGACGTTGTTGGCGTGCAAGATCGCCGCGACCATGAAGCCGATAGGCACGCCCACAATCAAGGGTTGCGGGTCAAAGGCACCCGCCATCACATAATAGGCACCCAAGACCATCAGAGGACCCATGAAGATGAACACTGCGACCTCACCTAAGCCATTGTATGCCAGTGGGAACGGGCCGGCGGTGTAGGCGATGACGACCAAGACGCCCCCCAAGCCGATCCATAACAAGAGCGGACCACTTTGGGTGAGCAAGAATAAGCCGATGAGCGACCCCGCCACGAGGGTCACGACGGCACCGATCAAGACTTGGCGGGGGGTGAGCAAGCCTTGTTTGAGGATCATGCCTTGCCCCGCTTGTTTGAGGTCTTCGGCACCGCGCCGAAAGTCAAAATACTCGTTGATCAAATTGGCAGCAATTTGCAGCAACAAGGCGGCGATCAAGGAGAGGACGAATAACGGCACATTGAAGACGCGATTCTGAATTGCCAGCGCTGCTGCCGCGCCCAAGGGCACATAGGTCGCCGTGAGGGTGCGCGGACGTGCCGCCCGATACCATGCGTTGAAAATGGAAGGTTGTGAAGATGCCATACGTTTTGAACCATCATCGTTAGCAAAGACCGTCATTATAAATCAGGGGGTAGGGATTGGAGAGTGACGACAATAAAAAAGCCTCCGTCTCGGTGAGGCGAGGCGGAGGCTGTTACAAAGGGGGTGTGTTGCTGCTGCTGACTAAAGGATAGATCAGGCATATAAGAGCAATATCGATGTTCTGTAAAAGCCCTATAAGAGGACGTTAGAATTATAAAAGAAGCGCACATCACGGGGGGAAAGAAGTGATGTGCGCTAGGGGATAGCCCGATATCTTGGGTGAAAATGGGCTTAGGGAGCGCGTCCGTACATCTCAGTGATCGTTGCCAAGCGACTGCGGGCAGGACCTTCTAACATTTGGGGGGTGAAGCGCCATTGCCAGTTGCCAGACGCGATGCCCGGCGTGTTCATGCGGGCGGCAGACCCCAAGCCCAAAACGTCTTGCAACGGCACCACACAGGTGTGAGCGACGGAACTCATGCCCAACCGGATCAAATCCCAATGGGGTTCGACAGTGCGATAATCACGGTTCAGGTAGTGCAGCATATGGTCACGGGCGATATCGCCGCTTTGCTCACTGTTGAACCAGCCGACGGTCGTGTCATTGTCATGGGTGCCGGTATAGACAATGTAATTTTCGCTATAGTTGTGGGGCAGGTATTTTGATTCGCTGAAGCCACCGCCAAAGGCGAATTGCAACACTTTCATGCCGGGCAATTGCAGCGTTTTACGCATGGCATCGACGGGCGGGGTGATGACCCCCAAGTCTTCGGCAATGATGGGTAAGTTGCCGAGAGCGGCTTCCATCGCACGGAAGAAGGGGAGTTCTGGTCCTTTGACCCATACCCCACGCTCGGCGGTTTTGTCGTCGCCAGGGATTTCCCACGAGGCTTCAAAGCCGCGAAAGTGATCAATGCGAATGATGTCCACCTGTGCCAACACCGCTTTGAAGCGTTGAACCCACCAGTTGTAATTGTCTTTTGCCATGACCTCCCAACGGTAATGCGGATTGCCCCACAATTGACCGGTGGCGCTGAAAAAATCGGGCGGCACCCCCGCGACGGTGATGGGATTGCCTTGCGCATCCAATTTGTAGAGATGCGGATTTGCCCACACATCGCTGCTATCGTGGGCGACGAAAATGGGCAGGTCGCCGATGAAACGAATCCCACGACTAGCAGCATAGGCGCGCAAGTCGTTCCACTGTTGCGCGAAGACCCATTGGGTGAAGCGGTATTGATCGAGTTCCTTCGCATATTGGGCAGTGGCGGCGCGCAGGGCTTCGGGCTTGCGTAGGGATAGCGCTGGCTCCCAGTGTCCCCATGGTTCGCCGTTGTGGGCTTCTTTCAGCGCCATGAACAGGGCATAATCTTCTAGCCAATAGATATTTTCGTGTTCCCAAGCGCGGAAGGCGGTCACTTCGGCAGGGGTGGCGCGGGCAGCAAAACCATCGTATGCCAAACGCAATTTTTCGTTATGGTAAGGGATGATCCAACCGAAATCGACATGATCAGTCGGGAAGTTGGGGACATCCTGCAAATCTGTAGTGCTGAGCCAACCCGCCGTGACCAATCGGTCGAGGCTGATGAGAAAGGGGTTGCCCGCCATTGCGGACAAGGCTTGATAGGGCGAGTCACCGTAACTGGTGGGCCCCAAAGGCAGCACTTGCCAAATGGATTGCTTGGCGGCGTGCAGCCAATCGACGAAGCGATACGCCCATTCCCCCAAATCACCGATGCCGTAACGACCCGGTAATGAGGTGGGGTGGAACAAAATTCCGCTGGCGCGGGGAAACAAGGTCATGAGTATAAATCCTTTCAAGGAAACATCTCTACAAAACTAGAGAAAACATATCACAGGGACTAGGGGATATGCTATAGTTTCCTTCACTTTGGTCAAACTGGAAAATGTGGGGCAATGCGACACATGGCGACACTGAAAGGGCAAGTCGAGCGGATCACCTTTAGTAATGCCCAAAACGGGTACACCGTGTTGGTGCTGAAGGCGGATGCGACGGGGTCGGTGCCGAAAGTTTCTGGCAATGTGACGGTGGTCGGCGGGATGCCAGATGTGAGTCCCGGTGAAGACCTTGAGTTTACCGGCGAGTGGGTGGAGACGCCTAAGTATGGGCGTCAGTTTAAGGCGCTCACTTGTATCCCCGTCGCGCCTAGTTCCCGCGATGGGTTGATCAGCTATCTGGGCGGCGGCTTGGTCAAGGGCTTGGGGCAAAAGACGGCGGAAAAGATCGTGCGCTTTCTCGGCAAAGATGCGATCCAAGTGCTGGATAAAAACCCGGATAAGGTTTTTGATGTGCCGGGTTTGAAGCGTGAGCTTGCCGAACGGTTGATCATGGCGTGGCGTTCTGGGCAGGATAATCGGCGGGCGATGATCGATTTACAAGAATTTGGGATCAGCGGCGTGATGTCGGCGCGGATCGTCAAATATATGGGTGGCGAAGCCGCCAAGACCGTCCGGGCAAACCCGTATACGTTGGCGGATGAGGTGTTTGGGTATGGCTTTCAGCGGGCGGATAGCGTCGCTCGTAACTTGGGGGTGGAACTGGATGATCCCAACCGTATCCGTGCCGGTTTGCGCTATACCCTCAATCAAGCTGCCTTTGACGGGCATGTGTTTTTGCCGCGCCAGATGCTCGTCGAACAAGCGATGAAGGCGCTGGGCGTGACCGACTCAACGTTGGTGGAGACACTGATTGAGCATGAGATCATCCAAGAACACATTGTTGCCGAAAGTGACGGACGTTCGCACGAGACGACACCGATTTATACCCCAGAGTATTACGAAGCGGAGACCAACGCCTCCATCTTAATGACGCGCATGATCCGAAATGACTCGGCATTTTCGGACAAAGCCAATGATGTCCTGAGCGAGGGGATGCTGGAAACGGTGATACGCCAGAATAAACTGACGCTTTCGCCCCAACAGCGGGACGCCACTGCCGCCGCTTTGACCAATAAAGTCTCGGTGTTGACGGGCGGACCGGGCACGGGTAAGACCACGACCTTGCGCACGGTGATCCACATGTTGGTGGAGCTAGAGGTGGACTTCGCGCTGGCGTCGCCTACAGGCAGGGCGTCCAAGCGCTTGGCAGAGGCGACGGGGCACCCAGCGGTCACGATCCATCGCTTGCTCGGCTTTATGCCCGAAACGGGTGATTTTTTGTATGACGAGACCAACCCGCTTGATGTCGATATGCTGGTCTTGGACGAGACCTCAATGCTGGATTTGATGTTGTTTGATGCGGTGGTACGGGCGCTCAAGCCAGAAACGCATCTGATGCTGGTGGGCGATGTCGATCAATTGCCGAGCGTGGGGGCGGGCAATGTCCTGCGCGATGTGATCGACAGCGGGGTGGCGCATGTCACCCGTTTGAAGACGATCTTTCGCCAAGAGGAGGGCAGCCAAATTATCAGCAATGCCCACTTAATCAACGAGGGCGAGATGCCGTTGTTGGACAACAGCAGCAATGACTTTTACTTTTTTGGTGTGGAAGACCCCAATGATGTGACAGACTTGGTGGTCGATATTGTTTTGCGACGGCTGCCGAGCAAGTTTGGGATCGATCCGCGCCGCGAGATTCAGGTGATCGCGCCGATGTATCGCGGAGCGGCGGGGGTGGATGCGCTGAATTTGGCGTTGCAAGCGGCGCTGAATCCCGCAAGTGGTGTGCCCGAACACCGCGCAGGGGGAAAATTATTGCGCGTGGGCGATAAGGTGATGCAGACGAAAAATAATTATGATTTGGATGTGTTCAATGGCGATATTGGCGTGCTGGTGGATGTGGATCGCGAAAGCGCGACGATTGGCGTGGAGTTTGAGGGTGAGACGGTTTATTACGATTATGCCCAAGCTGAGCAACTGATCCATGCCTATTGCATCAGCACGCATCGCAGTCAGGGGTCGGAATATCCAGTGGTGATCATGCCGGTGTTGACGCAGCATTACATGATGCTTCAGCGCAATTTGTTGTATACAGCGGTGACGCGCGCTAAACAGATAGTGGTGTTGGTGGGCACGCGCAAGGCGGTGGGCATGGCGGTGGGCAATGACCGTGTGACGGAGCGCTTTAGTGGCTTACGGGGGCGGTTGCAAGCGCGGGCGTACCGGGGGGAGTGACCGCGCTAGTGACCGCGGGAGTGCTGCCTCGTTAGCGCACATCTAGCGCGCCCCACGATCAAATTCGTGCGGGCGCGTTTTCATGTTGATCGCCTTGCACGCCCCGCTATAATCACGCGATGCAAGCCCGTGTTCGCAGTCATCTTCGGGAGAAATTCTTTTGACTTTATCAGCCTATCCTTCGGCGACGTTGCTGATTGCGTGCCCCGATCAGCGGGGAATCGTCGCAGCTATCACCGACTTTATTTTTCGCAATAATGGCAATATCCTACATCTTGACCAACATGTGGATGCCCAAGAAAATGTCTTTTTCATGCGCGTGGAATGGAGCATGGAAGGGTTTGCGATCCCGCGCGAGTCGGTCGATGCGGTGTTCGGCGAGATTGGGCAACAGTTTCGGATGCGGTGGTCATTACACTTTTCGGATCGCAACCAACGGATGGCGATTTTTGTCTCCAAGTATGGGCACTGCCTGTACGATATCCTCGCGCGCTATCAATCGGGCGAATGGAATGTTGATATCCCCGTGATCATTGGCAACCATCCCGATTTTGAAGCGGTGGCGCACACCTTTGGCATCGACTTCAAATTGTTCACCATGACCAAAGACAATAAAGCCGAGCAAGAGCAAGCGCAGATTGCCCTGTTGAGGGAATATAAGATCGACTTTGTGGTGTTGGCGCGCTATATGCAGATTTTGTCGCCGTCTTTTGTCGAGGCGTTCCCGAACCAGATCATCAATATTCATCACTCGTTCTTGCCCGCCTTTGTGGGTGCCAAGCCCTATCATGCCGCCTTTGCGCGGGGCGTGAAGATCATCGGCGCGACCAGCCATTATGTGACCGGTGATTTAGATGCCGGTCCGATCATCGAACAGGATATCACCCGTGTGAATCACAAAGACTCGGTCGAAGACATGATCCGCAAGGGGCGCGATATCGAAAAATTGGTGTTGTCGCGGGCGATTTGGCACCATCTGCGCCGTCAAATTTTGATCTACAACAACAAGTCGGTGATCTTCGGGTAGGTTGACAATGCGCACAAATGAGCGTAAGATGAATGAGAAATTTTGTTCTTCTTTCGTCACAGGAGTGTCTCATGATTCATGCTGGTTTTATCGAAATCCCCGTCCTTGATCTTGACCGTGCCGTGAAGTTTTATCAAGATGTTTTTGGTTTAGCGACCGTGACGCCCTATGTGGATGATGTGCGCCGCGTGGCGGTTCTGTTTTCTGAAGAGGATTCGCAGATTCCGGGGATCAGTCTAAATCAGACCGCGAATTTTGAGCCGACGGCGAAGGGGCAATTGGTCTATTATAATGCCAGCGAGGATTTGGCGGTCTATACCGAACGGGTGATCGCTGCTGGGGGCAAGGTGATTGCGCCCAAAGAGTCGATGGGTGGCGCGGGAGATTTTATCATTTTTGGGGATACCGAAGGCAATGCGTTCGCTTTTTATAGTGAGATGGCTCCTGAGACGGATGCTGAGGCAGCTGCTTAGTAGGTGCGCTCTATAAAGGGTATGCGGGCATGAGTGATCATGCCCGTATCCTGTAATCAGATAAACGCCTTAGCCTTCGATCAAGAGGCGTTCTGGGTCTTCCAGCAAGTCTTTTACACGGACGAGGAATTGCACGGCTTCGCGCCCATCGACCACGCGGTGATCATAACTGAGGGCGGTATACATCATGGGGCGGATGACGACTTCGCCATTGACCGCTACCGGACGCTGTTGAATTTTGTGCAACCCCAAGATCGCGACTTGGGGCGGATTCAAGATGGGGGTACTCATCAAGGAACCGAAGACGCCGCCATTGGTGATGGTGAAGGTGCCACCCCGCAGCGAGTCCAGCGACAACGAGCCGTCATTGGCTTGGGCGGCAAATTTCTTGATGGCTTTTTCAATGTCCCCAAACGAGAGTTTGTCGGCGTCCCGTATCACGGGCACGACCAGCCCTTCTTCCGCGCCAATCGCCATGCCAATGTCATAGTAGTGCTTGAGGACAACTTCATCCCCTTGCAGTTCGGAATTCAAACGTGGTTGCGTCTTGAGCGCGCCAATCACCGCTTTGACGAAAAATGACGACAAGCCCAAACCGATACCGTATTCGGTCTTAAAGCGTTCTTTGTGCTTCTCGCGAATCTGTTGGACACCCGTCATGTCGATTTCATTGAAGGTGGTCAACATGGCGGCGGTGTGCTGTGCTTCGACTAAGCGTTGGGCGATGGTACGGCGGCGGCGCGACATCTTGACACGCTCTTCGGCACGACCATGGACATTGCTGATGGGGACGGTCGCAGGTGCCGCCATCGGTGTTGGGGCAGCGGTAAGCGCGGCAGGGGTGGCTTTTTGCCCTTCGACAAAGCGTTCGACATCGGCTTTGGTCACCCGCCCGCCGGAACTGGCTTCAACACGCCCCAGATCGACCTGCTGATCTTCGGCGACGCGCCGCGCTACGGGGGTAGCGCTGGCAGCAACCGGAGCGGCGGCGGGCGCACTTGCAGGGGCTGGCGCTGGTTTGCTGACGGGTGCCGGGGCGCTTGGGGCGGCGCTTGCGCCCGCCGCGGGGGCTGTCCCCGCCGACTCCTCAATGCTGCCCAAGACATCGCCGATTTTGACATCGGCACCAGCAGGTTGGTCAATTTTCGCCAACACGCCACCGCGATCAGCCCCGACTTCGAGATCAACCTTGTCGGTTTCCAACACGACCACTGGCTCACCTACGTTTACCATGTCGCCTTCTTTTTTCAGCCAGCGTGCGACCGTCGCTTCGATGACGGATTCGCCCAAGTCTGGCACGATGATGTTAATCGCCATGTGGTTCATTCCTTCGCTTGTGTAAGACCTTATTTGATCACAATATCCTGTGCCGATACGACCAAATCGCGGCTTAACGCGCCCGCGACCAACGCCGCTTGATTTTGCTGATGGAGAGCGGCAGAACCTTCCGCCGGGCTGGACATACGCCCGCGACCGATATAACGCAGGGGCACCCGCCCGTCGATCATGGTTTGCAAGAGCGGGCGGACGAATTCCCATGCCCCCATATTTTCAGGTTCTTCTTGTACCCAAATCACTTCTTCGAGCTGTGTATAGCGGTCAAGGAGTGCTTGTAGGTCTTGAGTGGGGAAGGGGTATAACTGCTCTAGTCGGGCGATGGCAATCGCTGTGCTGGTTTCGCGCAGGGGGTTGCTCACCAAGTCGATGTATATCTTGCCGTTGCACAAGATCAAGCGGCGGGTGGTTTCGGGCACGGCGCGCACATCATCGATCACCGCTTGCCATGTGCCATTGGCGAGATCGTTCAAGCTGGAGGCGACCAGCGGGTTCCGCAGTAAGCTCTTGGGGGTCAACACCACCAACGGGAGCGGATCGGTCTCTAGGAGCAAAGCCTGTCGGCGCAGCAGGTGGAAATAATTCGCCGCGGTCGTCGGGTTGGCAATACGCATATTGAGGTTGGCGGCGGATTGCAGGAAACGTTCCACTCGCGCACTGGAGTGGTCGGGTCCCGCGCCTTCATAGCCGTGCGGCAACAGCAGCACCAACGATGGCGTTAAGCCGAATTTGTCACGGGCGGAGACGATGAATTCGTCGATGATCACCTGAGCACTGTTGAAGAAATCACCATACTGCGCCTCCCACAAGACAAAACGGCATGGTTCTTGCACGTTATAGCCGTATTCAAAGCCCAGTGCCGCCATTTCGGAGAGTGGGCTGTTATGAATTTCATAGGCGGCGGTGGCTTGGGGCAGCGCTTGTAAGGGGGTGAAGCGCGCGCCGGTTTTGTAGTCGTGGAAAACGGCATGGCGTTGGTTATAAGTGCCTCGTTCGACATCTTGCCCTGTCAAGCGAATGGGGACACCTTCTTCAAGCAGGCTGGCGAATGCCAATTCTTCGGCGGTTGCCCATTGGATGGTGGGGGCGTCGGCATCATTGAGGCTTTCCAAACGGGCGGCAACTGCCTTTGCCAATTTGGGGTGCTGCTCGAAACCATCGGGGAAGGTGAGTAAGCCGCGATTGAGGTTACGCAAACGTTCTGCCGAGGTAGCCGTTTTGGAGCGGCGGGCGATCCCCGGTTCCGGCAGACGCGGGCGGTGATCGGGCGCGTCTTTTTCAGGATCGAGCGATTCAAGTTCGGCTTGCAGGGCATTCATCTTTTGATCGACGAGGGCACTGGCATCCGCTTCGGTGATCACGCCGCGCGCAATGAGCGCGTTCGCCCACAGACGGCGCACGGTCTCGTGCTGAGTGACTTTTTGATACATGAGCGGCTGGGTGAAGCCCGGATCATCGCCTTCATTGTGCCCCCAACGACGATAGCCGATGAGGTCGATCACAAAGTCCCGCTGGAACTCAGTCAAAAATGCCACTGCTAACCGCGCCACCGCCAAACACGCATGAGGATCATCCGCATTGACGTGGACAATCGGCAGTTTGAAGCCTTTGGCGAGATCGCTGGCATAAAGGGTACTACGCGAATCGATGGGGTCGGTCGTGAAGCCGAGTTGATTGTTGGTGATGATGTGGAGCGTGCCACCGGTAGTATAGCCGGGCAGATTGAAAAGATTGAACGTTTCCGAGACGACACCTTGACCGGGGAACGCCGCATCGCCATGAATGAGGATGGGTTGAGTGACACCGGCATCAAAAGTGGGCGCGCCCGGACGACTAACATCGGTACCAGCGGCGCGTGCCATGCCTTCGACTACCGGATTGACGAATTCCAGATGGCTGGGGTTGGGTGCTAGTTTGATGTCGAGATCGACTTGAACATCGGTCACGCGCCGCTCGCCCCCCATGTGATACTTCACATCGCCCGTCCAACCAAAATAATCCCGCCCTGGTTCGCGCCGCACCGGGTCTTTGAATTCTGCGAGAATTTGGCGATAAGGCTTGTTGAGGATGTGCGCCAACACATTTAAGCGCCCACGATGCGCCATGCCGATCAAAATATTGCGCTCACGGCGATTTGCCAGTTCGGTGATGACCATATCCATCATGGGTACAAGGACATCTAACCCCTCAATCGAGAAGCGATGTTTGCCGGGGAAACGGCGATGGATGAAAAGCTCAAAACTTTCCACCTCGGTGAGGCGGGTCAAGACCGCCACGTCGTCTACTGGGTTGCTGGCGGACGCATAATCGCCCGATTCGACCGCCGCACGCAACCAATCGCGTTCGGATGGATTGCGGATGTGGTCAAAGTCATAACCTGTGGTCGCACAATAGATAGATTTTAGGACTTCGCAAGCATCATAGGCGGATACGCCTTTGCCGCCGACGAGCGATGCCGGAAGCGCGTGCAGGTCGTCTTCGGTGATGCCTTGAAAAGCCAGATCAAGGGCTGGGTCGCCGGGGGGTGGCGTGCCTAGCGGGTCAAGCGCGCTGGCAGCGTGACCGTATTCGCGGATGGCAGCGGCATAGGCGACGGCACCGGCGATTTTGCGCATGTCCACCGACGCGATGGCGGTGGCGGGTGCTGATGAATAGGATGAGACGGCAGAGTCGTCCGGCGTGGGCTGGGTTGATCCCTCGAAGGCGCGGCGCGTCGCCTCATCGACCGAAGTCGGGTCTTTGAGATACCGATCATACAGCTCAATCACATAAGCTGCATTGGGACCGGTGAAATCGTTCCAAAACGTCATCGAATTTTTCCCAATAAGTCTGAGGGTCTTGCGGTGATCATACCGCCTATGGCACCAAAATTCGAGACTATACCGCAAAGCCTGAAAACCTATTTCTTAATAGGTGAACCCATCGCACTTTTGTTTAGCCCCATGCCTGTTGCAAGAAGCGATAGTGTTCCAAGCGTTGATAGGAACCGCCGCCTTCGTGATTGTTAAAGGGATAGACATGTATTTCTTTTGCGCCTGCGTAGTAGTTGTAGGCGGCATAAACGGTGGAGGGTGGGCAGATTTCATCCATCAAGCCCACCGAGAAGAGCGCTTTTGCTTGTGCCCGCACCGCAAAGTTGATGCCGTCAAAATAGCTAAGGGTGGTGTATATGGTTTCAATTTTATCGCGATGCGTTTTCAGAAAATTGCTAATTTCGCTGTAGGGGGCGCTGCCGATGATAGTCGTTGCCCGACGATAGCCACATAAGAACGGGACATCAGGCATTGCCAGCGCGACATCAGGCATCAGCCCAGCGGCGGCGAGTGTTAACCCCCCGCCTTGACTGACGCCAGCGACGGCGATCTTGGAGGCGTCCACCAAATCATGCGAACGGGCAGCTTCAATCGCGCGTACAGCGTCGGTCATGACGCGGCGATAGTAGTAGCTGTTTTTGTCGAGAATGCCTTGAGTCATGAAGCCGGGATAGAAAGGATTACCGCCATCAGGCACATTGTCGGGGGTATCGCCATTGGACCATACACTGCCTTGACCGCGGGTATCCATCAAGAGGGTGGCGTAGCCGGCGGCGGGAAAGTGCAAATGGTTAAAGCTGAAAGCCCGCCCCCCGCCATAACCGAGATACTCGACGACGCAGGGCAACGGCGTAGTGGTGTTCTTGGGTAGGATGAACCAGGCTTTGATCGGCTGACCGCCATAGCCATTAAAGGTGACATCATAGGTATCAAATTGGCGGATGCCTTGATCAATCAGATCAAAGCGGGTGTTTAAGGGAAAGGCACGCGCTTGTTCGAGGGTGGTTGCCCAAAAACTATCAAAGTCTGAGGGTTCATCACGGGGGGGCAGATAGGTTTGAAGTTGTTCTAAGGGCAGATCAAATAACGGCATGATGTTATCTTTCCGAAGGTGGCTAGTCCAGACTGCTGACTGTCAACGACCCCATAGCTAAAGCAGGGCTGTTGCAAAGTCTTGTGTGAAACAATTTCAGTGGATCACAAAGCATATCCCCACCCCGTCTGACCTTCGGTCGGACGGGGTGGGGATTATCAAATCTGCTATTCATTGAATTTGTCCTCTTTCGACTTTGCAACAGCCCTGTAGCTAAAGCTAGGGGCTTGCAGTTGTGACGGGCGCGAAGCCCAAGATACACACTGCGTACGGCGGATTGACTGCCGCCCGACTCGCAATGACACGAGCCGCATTCAGGTCGGCGTGGCAAGCGAAACCACACGCGACACAGGAAAAAGTAGCTTGATTAGGACGATTGGAGCGAGACGTATGACCACAGCACGAACATTGTTGAGAGGTATAGCGGGCGTCGACGGCGACAGATCTAACGCCAGCGCCTGCGGCTTTGTAGCCGATGGTTGCCCTCAACTGTGCGAACGACCAGCTATGCAGTTTCTTGCACAAACGGCGGTGGCGGTGACGCACGTTGAGCAAATGTTTGGCGCTGTAGATGGTGCCATCGCTATCGGCAAGGATATTTTTAATGCCCATGTCCGCGCCCAGAAAGCCTTCAGGGTCAATCGGCGTTGCATCGGGAATATCGCACGTTGCATACAAATAGAACGCGCCCTTGCAATACACCAGGTCGCTCTCACCCTGTTGAAACTTCAACAGTTCGATGTGACTTTCACCCGCTTGGAAGGTAATCACGGCGCGACCGTCAAGCGTCCAGATGGAAACCGTTCGCTGCTCAATGTGCCATGTGAGGATGCGGCTGTCGAAGGCAATCGCCCCGTGCGGTTTGAACGTGCGTTGCACCTTCTTATCCAGTTTGTACGCATCGCTCACCTTGCCGATGCAGTGCACCACCACTTGCGCCGACAACGCGAACTGTTCACGCACCGGATAGTAGGTCAAGTGATGCAGTGCCACGTTGTTGAACGTTTTCGTGTCCCACGCTTGCAAGCTAATCCAATTGCAAGCGGCATTGGCACGCTCAAGCGTTTGGCGCAGGGTTTGCCGTTGTTCGTCGGTCGGCAACAATTTCACAATCGCAGTTAGTTTCATAGCCGAAGTGTAATACATTCGTTTGGAAATATCAAGGACTTGAAAGGAAAAAGGCGCTATCCCTCCCCATGTCTAAAGACAGAGGTATCACGCGCCAATTTTAATGAACTTAACACGGATGCGAAAAAATAATAAGGGGGGGGCTAGGGATTTGAGCGTCGTGAGGCGATGAGCGAGTCGAGCAGTTCCCCAAATGCTGAAAGGTCGAGCGGTCCGAATTGTCGCCAGAGGATTTCGCCATTGGGGTCGATCACGAGGGTTTGGGGCAACCCCATGACCAGATAATCTGAGAGGACGCTATCCGGCGGGTTGAGCAGGATGGGAAAGGTGAGATTATGGGCAGCGATGAAGTCCGCGACTTGGGACCTATCTTCGCGGACATTGATCCCGAATAAGGCGATCTGATCCGCACGTTCATCGGCAAGGGTTTGCAGGATGGGCATTTCTGCCACACAGGGGACGCACCATGTCGCCCAAAAGTTCAACATGACCCAGCGACCACGTTGATCGGAGAGCGTCACAGGCTCCCCGTCTGAGGTCATGAGGGTAAAGTCTGGGGCATAAAACGGGGCTTCGGTGGCGGTCGGTGCGGCGAGATCAGGCGGTGGGGAGGGGGCGCAACCAGACAGCGCGATCCCCCACACGATTAGGATCAACCAACGCCATGCCAGCGCTAGGAGGGCAGTCATGACGGGAATAAATGCTCAACGACATCGACACGATAGGCTTGATAGGCGGGGATTAGACTGGCGAATAGACCGAGACTAAGCGGCAATAGCCACAATAGGGGTTCCAAAGAAGGCAGGAAACGGAGCGGGATAGGGATAGCCGATTGTTGAGACAAGGCTGCTGCCACAATGAATGCCGCACCATAGCCAACGACGCGCCCAAACAAGGTGCCGATCAGCATGACGAGGAGTGACTCGATAATGACGACGCGAAAGATTGTGATACGGTTGCCGCCTAGACCGCGCATGATGGCGATGGTTTGTTGGCGGGCGGCAATGGCGCTATACATCGACAGGAAGACCGTCAAGCCGGCGATGACCATGACGAGGATGCCGACGGCGGTCAAAATGCGCTCCCCTTGTCCTAAAAGATCAAACAATGCACCTAACTCTTGACCGGGGAAGGCGGCTTGGGCAACCGTACCGGTTGCGAAAGTTTGCCATAATTGATTGGCTTCAATGAAGCCAATCGGTTTGACCAAAATCGCTGTGATTTGGTCGGTTTCGGCGGCTGCGCCAATCTCTAAATTGTCGAGCAAAGATGGCGGTGCCCCTTCTTCCTCTTCATGAACTTCCCATACGCTGGCGACAGAGGTGAAGACGGCATTATCAAAGGGGCTGGTCGTATTTTCAAAGATGCCAACGACGCTATAGGCGGCTTCATCGTGGAGATCCGTGGCTAAACCGCGTCCGGTGCCATGCGCTGCGTAAAAGGTGTCGCCTAGCTGTAAGCCCAGCGTGCGCGCGACACTGCTGCCAAGGACGGCTTCAAAGTCACTTGTAAAAAACCGCCCAGCGGCGATGCGAAATGTAGGTGGGTCGTTGACAGTGGGGCGCAGTTCAAGCAAATCGACAGAAGTACCGATGATACGCGCCCCGCCAATATTGTCGCCTAGCGCGATAGGGACGGTGAGCGCCGCGCGTGGATCGGCTTGCAGGTCGGTGTAGACGGTGAAGGGGATATTGCCAACGGGATTGCCTTGTAACAAGATGGTACTAAGGACGAGTTGTTGTCCGCTGCCTTTGGCACCCACCACCAAAACCCCGAATGGGTCGCTGGCGCGGATGATGCCTTGACGTGCGCCATCGCCCAAGCTGAGTACCGCTAATGGTAAGCCGACCGCCAGCCCGATAATCAGGATGGTGATCAGGGTTTGTACTGGACGGGCACGTAAGCCGCGCCATGCCAGGAAAAAATCATAGCGCATGAAGTTTTCTCTCCCCAATCGGTGGCATGGCGGTGATCTTGCCGGCGTGCAGGTTGATTTGCTGGTCAAAACGGTCGGCAAGTGCGGGGTCATGGCTGGCGACGATGAGGGTGGCGTTGGTTTGGCGGCACGCGGTCTGCAATAAATCCATGATCACCGCGCCGTTATCGGGATCAAGCGCGGCGGTAGGTTCATCGGCGAGGATGAGCGACGGCTGATTGGCGAGTCCCCGTGCGACCGCAACTCGCAAACGCTGTCCGGTGCTGAGTTGGCTAGGACGATGATGGAGGTAGTCACCTAAACCAACCTGAACGAGGAGCTGCTTTGCCCACTCTGCCCGATGAGACGCAGGCAAGGTGCCTGCGAATTGCAAGGGCATGATGACGTTTTCGAGGGCAGTGAAGGCGGGTAGCAAATGATGAGTTTGGAAAATATAGCCAATCTTTTGGGCACGTGCGCCATCCCGAACAGCTTCGGGCAGCCTATAGAGGGCTTGCTCTCCAAGATAAACTTCCCCTGTTGTTGGGCGTAACAGCCCAGCGATGATGTTGAACAAGGTAGTTTTGCCGCTGCCGCTGACACCGCGCACCAAGAGTTGAATACCCTCGCCGAGTGACCACATGCCAATGTCGAGGACGGTACGTGCCTCTAGCCCCGTTGTTTTATAGGTATGGGTAAGGTTTTCGAGGCGCAGGATCAACCGATGATCTCCACCCGGTCAGCGAACAGACGCACAAGACTGACCATGCCGGTTTCATGATCGACCGACCGACCGATTTCCATGCGTCCGATGATACGGACGGGGCGATCTGTAGCGAGGGCACCTTGCCCTTCGGGCATATAAACGAGAGCGATGTCATCGGGCCAATCGGCGGCGGTGCTGCAAAATGGGCAAAATGATAATTGAATGCGCGTCACAACAAAATAATCAAGCTCGGCTTTCAGAGGAGGAGCCATATAGCCTTCAAGGATCGCCGTTCTGCCGTCGAGCGAGACCAATTTGTCAGACAAGACTAAACCCGTGCGCATGTTGTAACCATCGTAGAATTCATCAAATTGGATGCTGACCGGCTCGGAGTCAAAGAGTATCGGTTGGCGCGGTGTGGGTTGCAGGGCGGCGTCGGTGGCGGCGGCGATAGCGCGCGCTTCGCCCATGCTCAAATTAATGGTGAGCGGGGTGCTGGTGGCTGCCCCTATTGCTGCCCCATCCGTTGGCATTTGGGTGGATGTCGGCAACGCTGATTCAACGGTAGGGGCAATCGTGGCTTCCGCGTTGCTGGTCGGTAGAGGGGTCACAGGTTGTAGACTATTGTTGGCGGGTGAACAGGCTGCCAGCAGACTGATGGCGACTAGGGCAAAAAATCGTATAGGCATTGCACAGACCTCGATAATTTTGGAGTTGGACGGGTATCAAGAATTATGTTCGTAAATCTATTTTTGGGGGGAGGAACCCGGTGCCCCTTAATGAGAAGGGCACCGGATAGTTTACCTTGGATGGTTATTCAGCGGCAGCCGGGTTGAGACCCAAAGCGTTCGCCATGATGAAGAAGACTTCACGTTGGTGATAGACGCCACTGACGCCTTCGGCACCGGGTCCCCATGCGAAGATCGGGTTATCTGCCAAGGTGTGGACGCCACTGGAACCGCTACCCAAAGGCAAATTGCCGGAGACGAAAATACAGTTCTAGTCATCTTCGGGATTGTCGACATAGATACCGTCAACGCTGATAGCGGGCACGCGCGGGGTTTCGCTCACTTGGAAGTTCTCGGTGCGGTCGGGACCATTATTGACGTTGCCCGCCAAAACAATCGTGGCATCCGCCCATTCAGGGAAACCGTCGCCATTGGCATCGGGGTAATTGGGGTATTCGGCGTCGGCATAAGTGTTGATGGCATCACGGCGACCGGCATCATCGGCGGCGGCGTTGAAGGCAGTGACATCAACGGTACCGAAGACTTCATAGCCATGCGCGTGGTCGGCGGTGACGACAATCAAGGTGTCGGGAGCGTTTTCAGCAACCCAAGCGGCGGCGGCGGCGAGTGCTTGATCGAATTCAATCAAATCGCTGAGGGCACGTTCTTGATCCAAGGGGTGCATTTGTTTGTCAACACTGGCGGCTTCGACCGAAAGATAGAAGCCATTTTCGTTTTGGTTGAGGGTATTCAAGGCAGCCAACGTCATTTGCACCAGACCGGGTTGGTCAGTGAAGTCACCGAGGTTATTGGTGTAGACGTTGCGATCCAACCAAACGTTCATATCATTGGGGTTGAAGACACCCAACAGGCGTTCGGCGTCAGCGGCGGCGTCCAGCTCAGTAGCCGTGGTGACGATGGTGTAACCAGCGGCAGCGTATTCGTCAAACAGGTTGCGTTCGTCTTCACGACGCGAGCCTTCGGTCGCCATCGGGATCAAGCGGCGTGCGCCGCCACCCATCAGAACGTCGATATAGCCAGCTTCCAAAGCTTGTACGAGGTAAGCGTTGCGGTTGCCGTTGCCACGATTACGACCCGATGCCCACACAGCGGCGGGGGTAGCATCGCTAAAATCGGCGGTGGTGACGACGCCGACGGACATGCCATAGACGCGGCTGACCATAGACGCGAAGGTTTCGACGCGGGGGTCATCAAGGCTATCCGGCGAAGTGTCAGAATAGCTGCCGGTGGCGTTGATGCTGCCGATATGACCGGTGTTCAAGGCGCTGGCGGTGTTGGCGCTGTCTGACATCGGGCTATCGATGCTGCTCGTGTGCGACAAACCGATAAAGGGAGCCGAGTCCACCATCAAGGGATTGGTGGGCAGACCTTGCACCGTACCACGCGCCAAGCGCGCGGCGGTGAGCATTTGTACGGTCATGCCGTCAGCAACGAAGAGGATAACGTTTTGGGCGACACGTTCGGTACTAGCTTCGCGCACAGTCCATGTGACGCTGGTGGTGTTGCCACCCGTGGTGACTTCAATGACGTATTCGCCAGCTTCGGGGGCGGTCAAATCGCGCCAAATCATCGATTGAGCGGGGGTGGGGTTCTCTTCAGAACCGAACGACCAGCTTTCGACAGTAGCTTCAGCGCCAAATAGTTCGCTGGCATCGGTGCCATTGACAGTGACAGTGACATCTTCGGGCATCGCGTCGGTGTGGATTTCTACACGGAAATCAAACAGGGCGCCGGGCAGGAAATTGGCTTGATCCACTGGCAAAATCAGAACCGGCACCGCATCTTGCGCGGTAACCGATGCGAACGGCAACAGGACAGCGATGATGACCAACGCCAAGCTGCTGCGACGCATAAAGAAGCGTGCGAAATTCATATGGGAACTCCTCTAAAGAACATGGACTTTATGAACAGATTTGAATACCTCGAACGGTATCCAAAATTCATGGTATCTAGTGAGGATTAAAATTATTAGTAAGATGATGTTAATGCTTAACCAAATTCATGTGATGATACCTAATATCAATAAGGTTGATTTGGAAAACGATATAGCGTTTACTGGTGGGGAAATGAACGTGGAAGTACGGATGAGATGTACTTCCACTGAGGATGTGAAGAAGCGGATTCTGCCGTGAGGCACTGGCATAACAGGATGCGAAGATGCTCACATGGACGTGTTTCCGACATGAGGATAGGCGGTGTCGATAACGATTTGGGTAATCACCCCATAGGCAGCCAGCCAAGCATCGCGGACTTCGGGCGTGAAGCTTGTGCCTAACATATCTTCGAGCGCCCCCATCAAAGCTGGACTCATATTATGCCAGTGTTGAAGCGTGACGCCATAGCCGACGTGTCGCTTGCTGAGATGTTGGATGGCAGGGGAGATAGCGGGGATATCGTTGATACCGTAGACCACTGTGGAAATTGCCAGAAGGAGCATGGTGCGTTGTTCTGCCATATTTCGCATAAAGAGGGTTTGCGTCGTTGGGTCGATTTCAAATAAGCGTTCATAGAGGCGAGTGGCAAGGCGTTCGGTATCCGCGATTTCGCCAAATGTCTTTTGAACGAGGTGTTTTTGTTCGTTCGTGATATTCATGATCGACGCTCCCGTTATTTTTATGGGTCTATTGCATCCGAGAATGGGTATAACAGCTTAGGCACGTCGCTTGGCGCGCCAGCGGTTAACCGTGCCGACAATGCCATAAGGGAAGATAAGCACCACCACGATAAAAATGATGCCCAAGATGAGCGTCCAGTTTGCGCCAATATCGATGCTGGTGTCACCCACGGTGACCACTAGATCGCGCAGCAATCGGTCGCTGAGGTGCAGACCCGCTGCCCCGACGATGGGTCCGGTGAGGGTGCCGGTGCCGCCGATGATCGTCATCAAGAGGGGGTCAATCGTATAACTGACATTCAGCAGTTCAGGACCGACCTTTTTATTGAAGATGACCTGTAAGATGCCGGCAAGGGAGGCAATGACCCCTGCCAAAGTGATCGCCAGCAGCTTGAAGGCGAGGGTATTGAAGCCAATGGTTTTCGCGCGGTCTTCGTTTTCGCGAATTGCCAACAGGACAGCCCCCGTTGGCGAGAAGATCAAGCGCCGGATGAACATAAAGGTCAACACGAAGAGCGTCATCGCGATGTAATAGAAGACCAACCGATTGCGCGTGGGATCGATCCACTCTGGGAGTTCGGTGAGGGAGAAACCATCTTCGGCGCGGGTGAGGGCGAACCGACCAAAGAAAATGAAGAACATTTCGGCAACCGCCAGCGTAAACATGGCAAAATAGACGCCTTTGAGCCGCAGCGAGACCAGCCCGATCCCCAAGCCCAGAAGAGTGCTGACAATTAGGGTAATCACGATGCCGACCAGCAACCCCGTCTCGGCGGTCATATCGGTATATTCCAATGACAGACCGAGGATGTAGCCGCCAATGCCGAAGAAGAGTGCATGCCCGAATGAGATCACCCCAGTAAACCCAAAGATGAGGTTATAGCTCATCGCTAGGACCGCCAAGATGAAGACTTCGATGAAGATGCCTTGCCAATAGATGGATTGCCCCACAGGACGACCACGCACCCCTAATGGGCTGTCCCCCGTGAGCCAGCCGATGAGATGCGGCAAGAGGATCAAAAAGCCACAGAGCAGGATGTAAAACCAATTGGAGTTTAATGTGCGACGGAGCATGGGTTTAGCCTCCCTTGCCAAATAAACCGCTAGGGCGCACCAGCAAGACCAGTATCATGAGCAGCATGGGGGTCATGCTGGACAACACAGGCAAACCAATACTGGGGGAACTGGCGAAATTGGCGACGACGGCGACCGCTAAGCCAACGAGTAAGCTGCCGATGGCAGTGCCTCCGTAGGAACCTAGACCGCCTAAGACCACGACGGCGATAGCGGAGAGCAGGAAGGCGTTGGCTAAGCCGATGGATGCCCCTAGAAAGGGCGCGGCGATGGCACCCCCAAAGGCAGCGACCGCGCAGCCCATTGTGAACACAAGTGTGAACACCAGCCGCACATTGATGCCTAGCGCTTCGACCATCTCCCGATCTTCGACACCGGCGCGGATGATAATGCCAATGCGCGTGCGTTGAAGCAAGAGACCAATGGCGATGATCAAAATAAAGCCGATGGCGATCACAAACAGGCGGTAGACGGCAAAACGTTGTCCGAAAAGCTCAAAGAAGCCTTCTCGCAAGGTGAATAAACTCGTCCAACTGTAGGGGGTGGTACTCCAGACAAACTTGACCGCTTCGGTCATGACAATGGCGACGCCGAAGGTCAAAACGATTTGGAAGATCGGACGGGAATAGAGCGGACGCAGCAGCACGCGCTCTAAAAATACCCCTAAAATCGCGCCGATGACGGTCGCACTGAGAACGGCGATTATAAAGCGTAGGTCGGCATTGGGGATAGCGGCGGTGACGCTCGGATCATGATGAATGGCATAGCTGACATAAGCGCCCACCATGAAATAGGAACCTTGTGCGAAATTGAGGACATCCATCAAGCCGAAAACAATGGATAGCCCGGATGCTACCAAAAAGAGGAGCATCCCTTGAAACAAGCCGGACATCACGGTGATGCCGAAACTGCCGAGATCGGGTGTGGTCAGAAAGCCGAAAACCAATAGCCCGATGGCGATTAGTCCGGCGATTAAGGCATTGGGTCTCATTGAATTTCTTTCAAAATGTACGGTCTGGTCATTTTCACGAGTCGGTGTGTTGCTACGTGATGGCTATGCGACGCCGAGATATTTCTGAATTAAAGCGCTATCGGTTTTCAGCACTGACATTTGCCCGTCTACGGCGCTGCGCCCTTCTTCGATAATGGTGAAGCGGTCAGCAAGTTGGCTTGCCATGCGAAAGTTTTGCTCCACCAAAAGAACGGTTGTCTGCCCGGACAAGCGCCGGATCGCGGTCATCAGTTGTTCGATGATGACGGGTGCTAGTCCCTCGCTCGGTTCGTCGATCAAGAGCAGACGATTGTCGGGCACCAAGGCGCGCGCAATCGCCAACATTTGTTGCTGTCCGCCGCTGAGATTGCCGCCTGCAAGCTGGATTAAGCGTTCCAAGTCGGGAAATAAGTCGTAAATAAACGCTTCTTTGCGGGCGAGATCGCCGGCTTTGCGTTCAGCGATTTGCAGGTTTTCGCGCACGCTCATGCCTTTGAAGATAGCACGGTGTTCGGGCACATAGCCGATGCCCAATTTGGCAATCGCAAAAGGGCGCATCCCGTTAAGGCGTTTGCCTTCAAAGAGCACATCGCCGCTTCGGGGTGGGGTGATGCCCATGATGCTGCGGAGGGTGGTGGTTTTGCCCGCGCCGTTGCGACCTAGCAGCACGCTGATGCTGCCGCGCGGCACGCTGACGGAGACGCCTTCGAGAATGTGAAACTGCCCGATAAAAGTCTCGATATTACGGACTTCAAGGAGGTTATCCACCATGACCTGTCCTTGCTGCTTCGTTCAGATCACCGTATAAGTCACCCAAATAGACATTTTGCACTGTTTTGTTGGCGGCAATTTCGCTGGGGATGCCTTCTGCCAGCACTCGTCCTTGGCTCATGACCGTGATGCGGTCGCTCACCCCCATGACGACGCCCATATTGTGTTCAACCATGATAATTGTTTTGCCGCCCTCACGACGGATCGTGTCAATGGTGGCGATGAGTTCGGGCACTTGTTCCGACGCCATGCCCGCTGTGGGTTCATCCAACAAGAGGAGTTCGGGATTGGGCGCGAGCAGGATGGCGAGTTCTAGCTTACGTTTGCCGCCATGTGGAAGGACATTGGCAGGCGAGAGGGCTTGATCCCGTAAGCCGACCAATTCCAAGACTGCCAGCGTTCGATCAATATAAGGCTTGAACGAGTCGGCACGGCGAAACAGGGTGAAATTGTCTTTGCCAAGCGCTTGGGCGGCAAGGCGGACATTTTCAAGAACTGTCAGGTTGGGGAAGATATTGGTAATTTGAAAAGAACGCCCCATGCCCAGATGGGCACGGCGATGCAATGGGGTGTTCGTGATGTCTTGTCCGCGAAAGCGAACCGTGCCGCTGGTGGGGAGGTGATTCCCCGTGAGTAAATTGAAAAAGGTGGTTTTGCCAGCTCCATTGGGTCCGATGATCGAATGCAGACTGCCGCGCTCCACCTGTAGTGTGACGCCATCCACCGCGACCAACCCACCAAATGACTTGCGTAAGTCTTGAGTTTCCAGAAGGATAGTTTTTTGAGACATAAGGCGTGATTTTTCTTTATGTGCTGTGTTTGATAAGGGGTGTTTCGTTATCAGCGACCCTTGCCCCCCGCCAAACCGTCTTATTGGTTCGGCGGGGAGCGTTAAAACAACAAAGAGGGGGTGTTACGACCCCATGGACGCCATAAACTCTTCGTTCATGGCACAACGATCCTCTGGCGCTTGACACGGGGGGGCGCTGTCCAGCGGGGCGACTTCCTGAAGCAGGCTATAGAACTTCTGATCCGGGTCATCAAGGTTATCCAACTGCACGATGTACATAGTCACGAGCGCCTGATGGTCGCCGGGGCGGATGATGTATTCGCCTTTGGGACCATCAAAGGTCAAGCCTTCGAGGGCAGGGATCAAGGAGTCGGGCAGGGTATCGCCTTCGGTGGCGGTGACGGCGGCAACCAACGCTTGGGCAGTGGCGAAACCGCATTCGGTGAACAGGTCAGGCACATCGTCATAAGCGGCGATGTGTTGTTCCACGAGCCAGTCATTGATTTCGTTTTGCGGCAGGGTGTAGTGATAGACGATCCACGACGAGTTGCCGATATTGCTGGGGTCGCTGACGGCAACGATGTCGTTGGAGTTGAATGCCGCCACGACCGCCATCTCATCCTTCACACCGAGTTCTTCGATTTGCTGGAACAATGCCACGCTGGTATCGCCCGCCCAAATGGGGAGGACGGCATTTGCGCCGCTGTCCAAAACTTGTTGGAGGTAGGGGGTGAAGTCGGTTGTTTCCAGCGGGGCGTAAATCGTCGGGACGACGAAATTAATGCCACCACCACCCAGGACGGTTTCGGCTGCGGCTGCCGAGGCACGACCGAATTCATAGTCCGCCGCCAAAATTACGAAGTCGGTGCCAAGTTCACTTTGGGCATAAGGCACGAACGCCAAGAAGTCTTGGAAGGTATTGCGGCAGACGCGGAAGGTGTTGACATTGAAATTTGCGCCGGTAATGGCGGGCGAAGCGCCGGGGGCGGCGAACAAGACGACCGAGTAATCGAGGGCGACTTGCTGCAAACCGGTGGTCACACCGCTGCTGGGCGCGCCCACTAAGATTTCGACGCCTTCATTTTCGATCAGTTCGCGCGCTTGGCTGGCACCGGTGTCGGGGTCGCTGGCGTTGTCGCGCACCAAGACTTCGACAGGACGCCCGCCAATGACGACATCGGCAAGCGCGGCATCAATGCTGTCGTATTCCATCGGGTCAATCCCGGCAGCATACAGCAGCCCTAGTTTGAAGCCATATTCCAGCTCAAATCCATAAATTGTCAGTGGTCCGGATTCGTCGGTCAAGAGACCAATTTTGAGGGTATCGTCTTGCGCCCCCGCCAACCCTGCGCCCATCACGAGGATAACCACGAGGGCAAGTAAAACCATTTTCTTCATCATGAAAAAACTCCTAAAAGGTAGCAGTGAAAAATTCACTAAATGGTAACGCTAACGGGGATATCATGCCCCGGATTACCCACGATTTCCCCCGATGAACTGAGCGAGGAGACTATTGAACTCCTCGAACCGCTCTAAGTAAGGAGTGTGTCCACAATTTTCGAACACAACTTCAGTATAGTGTCCGCCGCTCACTTTGTATTGCTCCAACACGGCGCGCGTTTGCCCAACCATCGGCTGGGACGGGAAGACATCGGTGCCGGGATAGCCGGGAATGGGCATATAGCCGAGTGCGCCGAGCGTGCCGACATCGAATAAGGACATGTCACCGACGATTTGATCGTCCGCACCGCGTACCCACAAAATCGGCGGCTTGGGATCAATGGCAAAGAGGCGGGTCACATCCCCCGCATATTTGGGCGATAAAGCATTGGAGGGACCAAAGACGCCAGGGGCGGCAAAGGGCCAATTGGGAGAAGCGACGCTATCGCCGGGATAATTTTGGTCGCCAATGTGGGTGGATAACAGCGAGAGCAACAGGTCTTCCTCACGCGCAGGCACAAAGGGGGGTTTCCAATAAAATTGGTTCATGACCACACGCGGGGCACTGCCGGGGTTGTCGTTGCTGGTATCGCCAGCAGCAATACGTGCGGCAAAGTCGCGGTTAACGATTCCACCGCCAGAGCCAGCGGCGTCGTCAAAATTAAGGGTACCTGCGAGGTCTTTGGTGCCGCCATAGCCATAAGGGGAACCGGGTGCCGCGACGGTGGCGCTGATGAAGCGTGTGGGGTGATCCATCAACAATCGCCAAACAATCGATCCACCCATAGAATGCCCGACGACATGAACACGAGCGATGTCGAGATGATCAAGAAGCGCAATCGCATCGTCGGCGATATCGCCCATGCCGCGCGTCGCATCGATTTTCACGGATGGGTCGGCATCGCCGTAATTGCGGTGGTCGGGAGCGATGGCGCGATAGCCATTGGGCAATGCCAGCATGGTCTCTTCCCAATAGGTGGCAGACGAGGCGTTACCATGCAAGAACAGCACAGCTGTGGCGTCGTTTTGCCCGCTGAACAGCACGCGCGTCGTCAAACGAGAAGTCGTCACAGTTTGGGCTGTGATTCCCGGAAGTGTGGGCACATTCATGATGAGTTGCTCCTTAAGATGATTGGATAAAAACTTGGGTTGATGAGAATTGGATTCAGAAAAATGAAACAATATTAGTAACTGCTCAGGCTGAAAAACGGTCGGTAATAAAGGAAGAAATGACCATTGGCGGTAAATGGGTGGGATCGGCGCACAAACCTTCATGTTAACGAACGATTGACAAGCGCCTAATCCACTCCTACATCCACGTTTCGAGGGGTATTTTCCTGTTTTTCTTCACGTCTTCATGCCTCCCTATTTATTTTATTCTGTTTCTATACCTGAGTAGTCACCAATATTAAGAGTGAAAGGGTGGATGCTGCTGATGAGAAACCACCCCCATACAGATTACACCGCAAATCTATAGAAATGGCAAGAACCGCCCAGTATGTTTCACATATTCTTCATACTTGCTATACGCTTGGGTCAATAAAGTTTCCTCATACATCGACTTGTAGGTGAAGAAAATGACCATGCCGCACGCCAGCGCGAGTAACGCGATATGCCCGTGAAATAGCGCAATGCCGAAGGCGACGGTCAAGACGGCGGTATAGATGGGGTGGCGAATCTGGCTATAAAGACCAGAGTCGATCAACGCGACTTTTTGATTGGGGGTGGGTTCGATGTTGGGCAAGGCTTGATTGCGGACATTGTGTTCGTAAATGGCGAGTGCCAAGATCACCCCGCCGATGACGATCAGCACACCACCCATCCAGCGGAGATCGCCGCCGAGAGTGAAGGGCAACAGGATAAAGCCGATGCCAAAAAGCGCGAAAAGTGCGAATTGTGCCAGCACAAATTGTTGAGCGCGGTTCACAGTGGAGTCCTTAACGATTGTTGAGCGGATGTGTGTTTCAGAAGTGTAGTCTGCTTTGTCGATTTGAGTAGATGGATATTGGTTGGGATTTTATGAGGGCTAGTAAGCGACGAAAGTAGCGCATTACAACGGCGCAAATGACGGCGACGTAAAATAATGAGAAAACTTTAGGGCTGATCATGTGCAGATTATGGATAGCTTATTGAATGAAAAATCGGCAACATGTCTACTATAACGGAACTCTGCTTGGAACGCTAGACGTTAATGCCTCTAAATAAGGAGAATGAATGTCATTTGAATTAGGCAAGAGGGACATTTCTTGATATATTCTTAAGGAGATTCGCCACGAGCGTAAGGTGATGTAATAACGATGAGCCAACCCCTGACAATTTTATTTCTTTCGAGCGCCTACAAGGGTGATGTCATGCTTCAGACCGCGAAAGCGCTCGGTTGCAAAGTCATTCTGTTGATCCAAGAAAACCTGCGGGACGAACCATGGCCCCACGAGAGTATTGATGAACTTCAATTGGTGCCCGATTTACGGCGCTATCAAGATGTCATCCACACCGTCAGTTGGATGTGTCGTGGGCAGGTGATCGATTATATTTTGCCATTGGATGAATTTGAAGTGGAGTTGACGGCGCTTTTGCGCGAGCATTTGCGCCTACTCGGAGTTGGGGTCACAGCAACACGGGCGTTTCGCGATAAATTAACCATGCGACAAATGACACAAGCCGCCGGGATTTTGGTGCCGCCCTTCATCGGGGTCAAAAATTATAATCAACTGCGGGACTACATGGAACAAGTGGACGCGCCATGGGTGCTGAAGCCGCGTATGGAAGCCGGATCGATGGGCATCCGCAAGACGGCGGATAGCGAGCAGGTGTGGCGGGCGTTGGATGAACTGGGGGATCAGCAGTCGTATTATTTGCTGGAAAAATTTGTCCCCGGTGATGTGTTTCATGTCGATGCCTTGACCGTCAATGGCGAAATAATTTTTAATAGCGTGCAAAAATATGGCGCACCCCCCTTGCATGTCTATCAAGGGGGTGGGGTGTTCAACTCGCGGATTTTGCCGCATGACTCGGCAGATACCGTCGCCTTGATCGCCGAAAACAAGCGGGTGATCAAAGCGCTCGGCTTAGTGGATGGCGTGACTCATGCCGAATTCATCAAGGCGCACGAGGACGGGCAATATTATTTCTTGGAGATCGCCGCGCGCGTGGGGGGGGCATTCCTCAGCGATATGATTGAGCAAGCGACGAATATCAATTTGTGGCGGGAATGGGCGCGCTTAGAGATCGGCAAATTACGGGGACAAGCGTATGTGTTGCCGGAGGTGCGGGGGGATTACGGTGGTATTTTGGTGACTTTGGCAAAACAACAATACCCGGATCTGTCGGCGTACAACGACCCCGAAGTTGTCTGGCGTGTCGATAAACCCTACCATGCGGTCTTGGTGGTGGTGTCGCCCGATGCGGCACGGGTTGAGGCATTGGTGGGACAATATGTAGAACGATTCGTTCAGGATTTTTCGACATCGGTTGCGGCGATGGGCGCGACCCGCACGGGGCAAACGGGCTAAATCTGTTTTCGTGGTTTTTATGGCTGAGACTTCAGCATCGAGTACCGTATCGTCATGATCTTTCACTCAAATTTTCCACACGATGATTTTGTTGCGCCGACGCTCCTTTCCACGCCGGAACGGTTGGGGGCACTGCCGAATTATGCGGGACGCGGCGTGGTGGTCGCCTTTGTCGACTCTGGTTTTTATATGCACCCTGATCTCAAGGGGCGCATTCTCATACATGTCGATGCTTCGACGCAGCATGTGGTGGAGCAACCGACTGTGCAGGAAGTGGACGATCTGAGTTGGCATGGGCAGATGACCAGTGTAATCGCGTGTGGGGATGGCGCGGTGTCGGGCGGGCGTTATCGGAGTATTGCGTCGGCGGCGTCGGTCGTGTTGATCAAGGTGAGTACGCCTCGCGGTCACGTCAAAGAGCGAGATATTTTGCGGGGGTTGCGCTGGTTGATGGATGCGGGGCGACGTTTCGGCGTGCGTGTCGTCAATTTGTCGGTCGGCGGTGATTACGTCAGCACCGATCCCGAACACCCTTTGCACAAAGCTGTCGCTCGTTTGACGGCGATGGGTATGACGGTGATCGCCGCATCGGGCAATCGTGGGGTGGGCGAGATACTGCCCCCTGCCAGTGCTGCCGAGGCGATTACGGTGGGGGGCTATGACGATGGCAACACCGCCGACCGGTCGCGCTGGATGGGTTTTCATAGCAATTATGGATGCGCCACAGACGGTAGCGAGAAACCAGATGTGGTCGCCCCAGCACGGTGGATCGCTTCGCCGATCTTGCCCGGTTCTTCGGTAGATCGTGAGGCGTATTGGCTTGGCCCCTTGTTGGAAACGGAAGGCGAGCGGGCGCTCAAGAAATTACTGATGAGCGGTTATGGCGATTTGGGGTTGCCGCGCGAACAAACGCAACGTCCTGATGCTCGTTTGTATGCCACCCTGCAAGCACGCATTAATGGACACAAATTGATCGATGCGCGACACCAACATGTGGATGGCACTTCGGTCGCGGCGGCAATCGTGACGTCGGTCGTCGCGCAACTTATCGAGGCGAATCCCAGTTTGACGCCGACTGAGATTCGTTCCATCTTAATGGCGACTGCCACCCCATTGTCGAATGTCCCACGTCATCAACAGGGGGCTGGCGCTATTCACCCCACTGCGGCAGTCGATGCCGCCTTGCGTGCCGCCAAAATTGGCGCATAAACAAAGGTCAAAGGTCAACATGAATCGAGAACATCATCGTTGGTACAGCCCGACGCTTAACCGAGATATGCAGCTATTGGTTTTTGGACATGCTGGCGCGAAGGTCATCATCTTCCCGACTTCCAAAGGGCGTTATTACGAATGGGAAGACCGGAGCATGATGTGGGATGCGCTGCGCGAACCGCTGGAACGGGGATGGTTGCAAGCATTTTGTGTGGACGCCATTGACGAGGAAACTTGGTACGCTTGGTGGGCGCATCCGGGCGGACGGGCGTATCGGCATCACTTGTATTTTCAATACCTGCACAATGAAGTATTGCCCTTTATGCGCTGGAAGAATCAGAACCCCTTCACGATGACGATGGGCGCTTCGTTTGGGGCGTACCATGCCGCTGGCTTTGCGCTCCGCTACCCGCATGAGGTTCAGCGCATGATTGGGATTTGCGGTTTATATGATATTCGCAGCTTCACGGGGGGGTACAGCGACGAGATGGTCTATCAGTACAACCCCATGCAGTTTGTCCCGAACGAACATGATTGGGGTCGCCTAGAAGCGATGCGCCGGCAAGATATTATCCTTGTGGCGGGTAAGGGTGATCCGCAATTGCAATGGACACGCGACTTTAGCGGCATGTTGTGGAATAAAGGAATCGGCAATGCTTTGCGAGAATGGGACGGCTGGATTCATGATTGGCCCTACTGGCAGCGCGTAGTGCCGAAGTATATCTTCGGGCATGATTAATGGTTATTTGATCGATTGAGCGCTTGCGCGCACAGGTTGTACGCCTGTGCGCCTTTATGGATAAAGGAAGCATCATGACAAATCAGGTGGATACAGGGTTGAAGCGGGTGGGCGTGTTTGTCGGGCGTGAATGGTCGTGGCCCCCCGCCTTTATTGATGAAGTTAACCGTCGGACGAAGGACACGGGGGTGATTGCCGAATATGTGAGTATCGGCGGCACGCGCATGAATGAACCGACGCCGTATCGGGTGATTGTGGATCGGATTTCGCACGAAGTTCCCTACTATCGCAGTTACCTCAAGAATGCGGTGCTACAAGGCTGTAAGGTCATCAACGATCCGTTTATGTGGACGAGTGACGATAAGTATTTTGGGGCATCCTTGCTGGACAAGATGGGGATTACCCACCCCAAGACGGTGGTATTGCCCAATAAGGAATATGTGCCCGGCATCGTCCATGAAGAGAGTTTGCGCAACCTGCTTTATCCCGTGCCATGGAGCGATATCGTCGAATATCTGGGAGGGTTCCCGCTGGTGTTGAAGGATGCGCATGGCGGCGGGTGGAAAGCGGTGCATATCGTCCATTCGTGGGATGAGCTTTTTGAGAAGTACAACGATAGTGGACTGCTGACGATGATCTTGCAAGAGTTCATTCAATGGGACAATTATGGGCGTTGTATGGGGCTGGGGCAGCAACATGTCCATGTCATGAAATACACCCCCCGTCCGGTGTACGGCAATAATTATTTGCCGGAGCATGATTTTGATCCGGCATTGGTGAATTTGATGGTCGAATCAACCCTTAAGCTGAATCGTGCTTTTGGGTACGATATGAATGCTGTCGAATTTGCGATCAAGGGTGGTGTGCCTTATGCCATTGACTTCATGAATCCAGCGCCGGATATGGATACCCATTCGTTGGGGCGCGGGCATTTCGATTGGATGGTCAAGACGATGGCGGATGTTTGTATCGGCTATGCCCTTGAACCTGCCGCCCAAACGCGGACACGGTATGAGTGGGGACGGCTTGCGCAGGAGCTTGATTCACAGGGAAACACCAAGTAGAAGGGAACCTTCATGCTGCGCGAGGCGATAGAGATTTATCATGAACTGCTGAATGATCAGATCGCGGCGGATACTGATGGCGAAATGCGGAGTATGCTGCACAAGCTGGGTCTCTACTTTGGCAACCGCCCGATCTGTACCGTGTTGCGTCCCCATTTCTATTTCACCGATCAATGGGCATATCTGAAACAAGAGACAGAAATTTTGCTTGGTGCTTTTAGCCGTGCGCACGAGGCATGTTTATATAGCCCAGAACTGCGTCAGCAGTTATCGTTGGAGGCTTACGAAGAGCAGTTATTTAGCCTCGATATCGGCGGTGCCATCCCGTGGACGACTTCGCGCCTCGACTCTTTTTTTCGAGCTGATGACGGTATCCTCCAATTTGTCGAATATAATGCCGAAACGCCCGCTGGCATGGGCTATGGCGATGTCCTCAATGATCTGTTTCACGGACTTGAACCGATGAAGCGATTTGAGACAAATTACCATGTTCAATCCATGCCCTTGTTGGCGGAGCTATTAAAGGCGTTGTTGCAAGGGTATCGCGATTGGGGCGGGACTGCCGCCAACCCGCAAATCGCCATCATGGATTGGCAAGATGTGCCGACGCTGAATGAACACGAGATCAGCCGATTTTCGTTTGAGCGGGCGGGTACCTCGTCTTTTCTGATTGATCCGCGGGCAGTCGAATATCGGAACGGCGCATTATGGGCAGGCAGTCGGAAAATTGATGTGATCTACAAGCGCGTCCTCATCAGTGAATTGATTCACAGGATGGGTGTCGATAACCCGATTGTACAGGCATATCGTGACCATGCCGTTTTCTTAACTAATTCGTTCAGTTGCAAGCTGATGGCGAAGAAAGCCAGTTTTGCCTTTATCAGTGATGAGCGGAATGCGCATTTGTTCACGCCGGAACAGCAGCAGGCAATTGCGCTGCATATCCCATGGACACGTTTGGTAAGCGACCGCAAAACCGAGTATGAGGGGCAGCAGGTGGATTTGCTCACTTTTGTGACCGATCATCGCGACCGACTGGTGTTAAAGCCGAATGACGAATACGGCGGTAAAGGCGTGGTTTTGGGGTGGGAATGTGAAGCAGAGAACTGGAGTAGCGCCCTACAACATGCGTTGACTGAACCTTTTGTGGTGCAAGAACGGGTGGAGTCGATCACGCGCGAGTTTCCCTCGTGGGTGGATGGGCAGTTGGATATCAGCGCCCGTCATGTGGATGCCGATCCTTATGTCTTCTATGGCCGCACGGTGCATGGATGCTTGACCCGTTTGTCGTCGGTATCGCTTTTGAATGTCACGGCAGGGGGCGGCTCGTTGGTGCCTGCTTTTTTGATTGAGCGGAAAGATTTTTAAGCTTTTTTCACTATGCAGGGGTGCTTCCCTAAGGGCACCCCTGCCCAATCCTTGTCAGTCGAATCCCATTCCTGTTTATTGCCCTCACCAAAAACTCGCATGTTTTGATTAACCATTACAGACCAATTGGTCTGTAATGGTCTTAGATTTTCGGGTACACTTCACACTCTCTCAATGCAAATTGTAAGTTTAGGAGTGAGGTCTGTCGTGAGTGATCTCGCGGGGGTTGTGGTGTCTGGCGCTTCGAATGAAGTTCAGGTGCCGGTTGCGGATATGAGATGGTTGTGGGCGTATATTATGCGCCATCGATGGGACGCGGTGGGGGCGTTCTTCACAGGTGTGGTGGGCGGTATTGCGACCGCTGCGGAACCTTTTGTCATCGGTGTGATCATCGATCATGTTCAGCAAGGGGTTCGTTTTGATCAAATGTGGGGCGACATCGCGCTCATGATCGGTATTGCTATCATAGCGATTGTTGCGTTTTTTGGGATGCGCCACTTTAGCGGCAACATCGCTTATGCGGTCAATTACGATATCCGCCGAGACTTATACGAAAACTTGCTGAGACTAGACAATAGTTTTTATCAACGCCAAGCGATTGGCGATCTGATTTCACGCATCCACAGCGATACTGAGATGATTTGGCGGTTGTTGGCGATTGGGTTTAATCGCGCCTTCAGTGCCTCTTTCAACCTATTAGTAATCTTTGTCCTGTTGGCGTTCGTCAACTTGCCTCTAACGGCATTAGTGTTTGTGGTGCTGCTGGTGTCGACGACGTTTCAAATTCGGGCGGGGGCTGCGCTCACACCGATGTTTGAGCAGGTTCAAGATCAAGCGGGAAAAATGGCGTCGTTGGTGCAAGATGCCATCAGCGGTGTTCAAACAATCAAGACCTTCGGACGTGAAGATAGCATCAACGCCCGTTTCGCTGCCGAAAATATCGAATATCGACGGCGTTGGTTATTCTTCAAACGACGCAACGAACCGGTGGGCATGTTGCCGAATATGATCAGCCAATCCACGATGGGCGTGGTGGTCTTGTTTGGCGGGATTTTGGCGGTGCAAGGGACATTTACGCTCGGCAATTTCACCCAGTTTTTGCTTTATCTTGGTTGGATCAGCCAATCGCTGTTGCAACTTGGCATGACCTATCAACGCTACCAACAGACACGCGGGGCGCTGACAAGGTTAACCGTGTTGATCCAACCGACACAGGTCGCTTCATTACCTGATGCTGTTCCATTGCCAGCGCCGCACGGGGATTTGCGCTTTGAGCATGTCAGCGTCGAAATGGAAGGGACGACCTTGCTCAGCAACGTCAGCCTTGATATCCCCGCAGGGACGGTCGTCGGCATCATTGGTCCGACTGGTTGCGGCAAGACGCTACTGGTCAGTTTGATCGCGCGTGTTCTTGACCCATCCGAGGGGCGCGTTTTGGTCGATGGACATGATGTGCGGACACTGGACTTAGAAGATTTGCGGCGGGCGATTGCTTATGTACCGCAATCGACCTTTTTGTTCAGCGCACCGCTGAGCGAAAATATTCGTATGGGCAAGCGCGAAGCTACTGACGAAGAATTGTCTCGTGCTGCGCATATCTCGCGCATGAGCAATGATTTGGCACAGCTTCCACACGGCATGGACACGCTGGTTGGCGAAAAAGGCGTGATGCTGAGCGGCGGGCAAAAGCAGCGTGTCGCTATCGCGCGTGCGATTGTGCGCGACCCAGCGATTTTAGTTTTGGATGATGCCCTATCGAGCGTGGATACGCGCACTGCGGCTGACATCCTGCATGATATGCGTGCGGTTTTGCAAGCGCGTACCAGTTTGATCATCGCGCACCGGATTTCGACGGTGAAAGATTGTGATTTGATTTTGGTGATGGATGATGGGCAGATCGTGGAATCAGGCACCCATGCCGCTTTGATCGCTCAACAAGGGGTTTATGCGCACATGGCAGCCCGTGAACGTGGGGATAGCCGTGTCGATGCTGCGGTGTCAGAAGCAGAGCCAGTGATGGAGGAAGAAGTTGAGCGCGTCCGGTCCTCAAGTTAATGGGATGAAACGACTCACTGCGACTGAGTTGCAACAGGAATCTATCACCGATCGCTACCTACTGCGCATGTTGGGGCAATTTTTATCCCCCTACAAACTCCAGATCGGGATCGTCTTTGTGGGCTTGCTGGCAGTTTCGGTATTGTCTGTCGTGCTGCCTTATCTGATTCAGTTGGTCGTGGATGGACCGATCACGAGTGGTGATATCAATCAGGTGATTCCGTTTGGTATCGCTTATTTTGTGGTGGTGATCACAATTTTCGTCTTGCGTTTTGGGTATATCTATTTGTTGCAGACCGTTGGACAAAATGCGCTGCTGGATTTGCGGCGGACCTTGTTCGCGCACATTATGCGTCAAGATATGCGCTTCTTCAACGTGACGCCTGTCGGTCAATTGGTGGCGCGCATGTCTAATGACATCGAAGCCCTGACCGAACTGATGTCCACCAGTATCGTGATGGTGGCAAGCAACATGATGACTTTGGTCGGCATTATCGTGGCGATGCTGCTGATCAATTGGCGTTTGGCGTTGATCAGCTTTATCGTTTTGCCTGTGATGATTTACATGACGATTTACTTCCGCAAGCGCCTACGCGAGTCTTCGGGGCGTTATCATCGGGTCGTGGCAGAAACACTGTCATACATCAACGAGCAGTTTGGTGGCATGTTGATCGTGCAGCTTTTCAACCGCCAGCCCATCAGCCGCGAAGGGTTTAACCAAAAGAATCTTGAATACCGCGAAGTCCACACTTTGCTGCGCGACCAATACACTCGTTACGCCTCGGTGCTACAAATTTTGACCACCATTGGCTTAGCCTTTGTGCTGTATGGGGGCGGGCAAGGCGTGTTGATGGGATGGGCGACGTTGGGGATGTTGATCTCGTTTGTCGAGTATACCCGACGCATGTTTGAGCCGATTGTGAGCTTATCAGAACAGATCGCGCAGATTCAGACGGCGCTATCGGCGGGCGAACGAATCGCGCGAATGCTGCATGTCGAACCGGAAGTTGTACAAGCAAATCACCCGGTGAAGCCGACAGTGCAAACGCTGACGGTGGAATTTGATGAAGTGACGTTTGGGTATGAGAACGGGCATCCCGTCATTCATGATTTGGATTTGGTCATCCCGATGGGGCAACGTGTCGCGGTTGTAGGGGCGACAGGCGCGGGCAAAACGTCTTTGGCGGGGCTGGTGGGGCGGTTTTATGATGTGACCGAGGGGAGCGTGCGTATCGGTGGTTTTGATGTGCGCGATCTGTCGAATGATGATTTGCGCCATTCGGTGACGGTGGTGCCGCAGAATCCCTATTGTTTCACAGGCACGATTGCCGAAAATATCAGCTTATTCGATGACTCAATCCCGCGTGCGAAAGTGATCGAGGCGGCGAAAACAGCGTGTGCTAATGGGTTCATTGAGCGCTTACCGCAGTTATACGATACGATGCTGATGCCGGGCGGGGCGAACTTGTCGCAGGGGCAACGGCAACTCATTGCGCTGGCGCGGGCGTTGCTGCATCACCCCCATAGCATCCTCGTGCTGGACGAGGCGACCAGTAATATTGATACCGAAACAGAAGAAGCGATTCAGACGGGCTTACATCGGATTTTGCAGGGGCGCACCAGTATTGTGATTGCGCACCGTTTAAGCACCATCCGCGAAGTGGATCGTATTTTGGTGATGCGCTTGGGCGAGATCGTGGAACAGGGCAATCACGAGGAATTGTTGGCGCTCAACGGTCTCTATGCCCAGCTCTATCGCCGGCAATTTGTGGAAGAACCGGAAGAGGACATGCCCACCAGCGAAACTGTGTAGTAAGAGGTGGCAAGATTCCTTTGAGGACACGAAAGACCGTGCCCTGAAGCGTTTTTGGAACCGGATACGCCTTAAACGTATCCGGTTTATTTTTGGGTATTGGCGAAACGCGCTACTGTTGCGACGAGGGTGCTTTGTAGGGCGACGCAATCGGCAGTGTCGCGCCCGACAATGATCACGCCGAATTCATCACGTTCGAGCGCGGACGTGCCGGTAATGAAGATGCCGCGTTCTTCATCGCCAATAGGATAGCGTAACGCACTTGCTGCCTCGTGGAGCAGGTTTACGTCTTGGATGCCGCTGCTGGACAAGGTATCGTCGCTTAACAGGGTGACGCGGCTCAGGTAATCGGCACCAAAGAAGAAGTGGGCGAAGTCGTGGGTATGGGTGCCCCCTGTCCTGCGGGTGTTGACCTCTAGTAAATAAATCCGATCATCGGCGTCGCAGATGGCGTCTAGGTCAAAAAAGCCGACATAGCCCATCTTTTGTAAGCCTTGGGCGATGCGGAGACCGCTCTCTACCAAAGTGGGGTACCATGCGCGCTCGGTCAGTTCATGACCGATGACCACGCCGCAAAAATCGCCAAATCCGTGAAACAGTTGATCCGAGACGTAGGTCAAATAGGGTGCGCCTTGCCCTATTGGCGGGACAAACGCCTCAAAGGATGGGGAACTAGTGCCGATATTTGCGACGAGCGCTTCTACTGTGAGTGGCGGCACCCCCAACACGGTGGAGGCATTGAGGTGATCGAGAATAGCGGCTTTGTCGGCAAACTCAGAGGGGCGGATGATGACATTGCCAAAGCCATTTTCCCCAATATCATTTTTGACGATGCACGCCTGACCACGATTGATAAACCAATGGGCTACTTGGGCGGCTTCGGCTTTGTTGGGGCAGACGATGCCTTCTAAGAGCAAGTCTTCGGCATTGGGCAACCAGCGTGCGGTGAGAACCCTAAAACCGGCTTTGGTGTCGATGTAATCGCGCACCCACATGTGATCGCGCTCGTTGGTGTCTGCCAACAGCACGGTGAGGTGATAGTCGGTACGCAGCAGGTCTACCAGATCGTAAAATTCGCGCGTGGCAGCATAGGGTGCCACCTGAATGGTAGCACCTGCTCCGGCAAATTGGACGATCTCAGCCAGTACCGCTGGATCGTTGGCGATATCTTTGCAGAGCAGATGGCTATTGGTGGCGGGTCTGGTCGAGCGCGTGCCCGTATAGCCCGCGTGCTGTTTGAGATACGGCTCATGCGGGATCGCCAAACTGGTGATCACCAGTTTGGCGGCACCGATCCAGACGATAGCGCGATCCCCGCGATAGGCTTCGCCCTTGAGATGGGAGTCTGAATCGGGCACCCTAATCAGAAAATCATAAAAGGCTTCAGCGATATTGCAAATCGCTACAATGGGGACATGGGAATGAGGTGGCGTCATAGGCGGTCTTTCTCAGTATTGGCAGTATCGGTCGTGGAGATACCGGAGATACCTTTGGCAGAGTCGTCATTTGCTTCGCTCTTGCGGCGCGCGCGGAGTTGTCCGGCGCGTGATTGCAATTGTTGGAAGAAATCATCGTCAACGATCTCTTTGACTTGTTCATCACGGCGAGAATGGTCGATCTGAATACGCAACTCTTCGACTTCTTGCTTGAGTTTAATTTCGCGCTGAGCGATCTTGTCCGCCATGCGCACCAAGTTTGTTTGCAGGGTGGTGACTTCATCGGGGAAGGAGGTGTTGGGTTCCGCATTGAGTACAGCATCGTAATGCCCTTCACCGTATTCTTCGGCAACGACGGAAAGCCTGATCAAAGGCGCGCTGATAAAGCTGGAGACGAAGAAGACCAACGCAGACATGACCGCAAAAGTCACCGTAACGACCGGCAGGGCAACGGTGAGGATGTTGCGTTCAACCTCGCGCAGGTAGCCCGCTAGATAATCGACACCGAGACCCGCGACCACTTGCCCTTGCGCATTATAAATCGGTGTATAGCCCGAAACCCACCACTCATCGCGCCATTCGTAGGGGTTGTTTAGACCGGTCACTGTGCCATCCAACCCGCGCAGGATCAAGCCGCTGTCTGTCACGTCCCCTTCTTTGAAGCTGACCATCCATTCTGGGAGTGGGTCTTCAAGGGCTAAGCCATCAATGACGTAGTAGAAATCATTTTCGTCTTCGGGGTCTGTGCTGGCAACGTAGATATAATGAAATGCGTGTTGGTTTAGCTCACGAACGCTATAGAGAAACTGGGCAATTTCCCAAAAACGAGGGTCATCAGTGAAATAAACATCGTTATCGGGGTCCTCGTCGTTGCGATCATCATAGAGCGTCGGTTCGGAGTTGTTATAAAGATCCACAATAACATCACCGTCGATTTTAAGCGCTGTGGCAGTGAGGACATCGACAAGGGATTCCCCAATTTGCGTGCGCGCGACATTGATGCTAAAACCATAGAACCAGTAGAAGATTGCCGCAAAAATGAGCGTAAAGGCGAGACCAAAGCCAAAAGCCAACTTGATACGAATAGAGATAAACCTAGCTTTAGCACCTTGCGCATCAGATGAAACGGGTGTCATTTTTCAGTTCTCCAAACTATTCCCAAATAGGGGGATCGTGAAACGACGACAAATTTAGCGAATCACGGATGCAACAGGTGCATAGCGTGCCATTGGTAAGTTAACCGCTCCGTGATAAATCGTTCTGGTAGGACATTTCTAGGGACGATTACTTACTCTTCAACTCATTATTTTAACTAGCCCAGTTTATCAAGGATGGAGGACATGTGTTGACGACGTTTTAAGCGCCAGTTAAATAAGCTGGCATCATAGGAGCGGCGCATTCGTAATATCCAATTCAATGCGAGTGCTGAAAGCAGAATGCCGATGATGATATAGGTTGATGACGCGATACCCCCGCTGACAATCAGCGTGAACCCAAGAATGATAGACCCAAGTATAACGCCGCTGGCATAAAGGTAGCTATCCATAAATAAGCTTACCCGACCGCGCCGTTCTTCTGGAACGAAAGCCTGCAATGATTTTCGCGAAGTATCATCGATGCCGTTCAATACCAGCTTAGCCATTAAATAGCCTGAGGTGGCACTGACAATGCCGGGGAAAATCATGCCAACGATGGTGACGAATAGGGCAGTGGCGGGCATTAGCAGGAATGTGTTTTTCAGATTTAACCAATTGATGATGCGGCTGGTCAGCAAGGACTGAACGACGATAGCGACAATCGTTTGGATCAGAAAGACAACGCTGTAAAAAGTCTGAAATTGATCAATACTCTGATACGATGACTCGCTTAAAGCTAAGAAATGATATTCGATAATTGTCATCACGGCGGCGATAATAAATAGCGAAAACATCAAATAACGAAAAGCGGGGACATCCTGCACAAAACCACGTCCTTCTTTAAGCGTTTCGCGAACGGTTTCGTGTTGCCGTTGCACTTCGCGGCGTGGGATTTTGTTTAAGCCCGATGAGACGACGAAAATGCCGAGGTAGGCGATGATTACGAGGATGAGCAGAGTGGTATTGGGCAGTGCCAGTCCTGCCAGTACCCCAGGGGCTCCCGCGCTTATGCCTAAACCGGCGATGTCGCCCATAATGCCGAAGCTGGCGATGACTGGAAATAGACGAATTGATCGACTGGGGTGCGTGAGGTCGTTTGCTAGAATCCAATAAATGATCGGGAAGAAGTAGAGTTGTTGATCGACAAAAAGTGACAACAGGGAATAATTCAACCACCCCGGCAAACCGATCAGAAACATGAACGTCAAGATGAGATACAAGCCCGCAAAAAACAAGCTGATCAGTTTGAGCAGCGAGAGCCGATCAAAACGGTCCACAATCAAGCTATGAAGCCCCGTAGTGCCAATGATCACGATCATTTCGACTATCCACAAAATGATGAATAGATTGGCACCGACTTCATTGAGGAAGCCGCTGATCGACACCACATTGGTGATCTGCAATGTTAGGGCGTTCATAAACAAGATGGCACCCATTGTGAGTACGAAGCCAATTTCATCGGGGCGGATTTTGAAGAAACGCTCTGCGAGTCTGGTAATCATGAAGTTTTCTCGGCAAACAGCGCGGTGAGGTCATCGATGGAAACCGTGATGTAGCCACCTTCTGGATGATGTTCCCAGATTAAGCCGGGGTGCAGTTTTAGAAATTCAATGAATTTAGCACCGCGCACATAGCGAGCGAATTCGGTGGTGTAGGTGTGCAATTCCGCTTCGCTGACCTCGCGCATGGCAAGACAGACTTCCCCCGTAAAATGCGCCAGCATGATCTTGCCCGTCTCACGGATTTTTAGGATGATCAGGGGCCAGATTCGACAATCAAACGGACGGACCTCGTAGATGGTGCAAGCATAGCCAGCTTCATCAAGGAAGGGACAGACATACTGATAATTTTCATCAGGATATAAGGCGGGTTGGAGTTGAATCTGAAACAGATCGCCATCGACAGGTTTGAAGGTGGCGTTGACGGTGGGTGCGGCAGTACGCGCTGCTTCGACCTCATCAGGGGTGAAAACAGGGGCAAAGTATTGGCGATTCTCGCGAAAACGGCAACATTCTTGACAACGCTTGCATTGATCGTGGGTGATGATTTGCTGCATCGTTCGATACTCTATTGACTAATCCGACATAGTTTCTGCGATTACAACGGAATTTTTTACATGGATTGAGACATGATTCCTGACATTATATCCTATCAATTAGAAGTGCGCGGGGAAATCGGCACAGGATTTGGAAAAACAAATAGTCTTTAAGCAATGCGTTGTCTTTCTGTTGGGAAACGACTACACTTTGGCTGATTTTAACTATCCAGAAGAGATTTCTAATCGAATGAAGATCCATGTCGAAGGCGTGTATTTTGGCGCAGTCAAAGTGTTCTCGCACGAATACTTTGACGATCACCGCGGGTTTTTTATGGAAGTGTATCGCCATGATATTTACGCGGAAGTCGGTTTGCCGACCACTTTTGTGCAGTTAAATCTAGCGGGTTCTGCGAAAAATGTGCTGCGAGGATTACATTTTCAGTGGGAACCGCCGATGGGGAAGCTGATGCGGGTGTCGCAGGGGGAAGCCTTCATCGTCGCTGTTGATGTGCGTAAAGGTTCACCTACCCTCGGTCAGTGGCATGGCGAAAAACTATCGGACAAAAATCGCAAGCAGATGTGGGCACCCGCTGGGTTTGCGCGCGGTTATTGTGTTTTGTCGGACTATGCCGAAGTGGAATATTTATGCACAGGCTCCTATAACGGTGTCAACGAGTCTGGGGTATTGTGGAATGACCCCGACATCGGCATTGATTGGCCCGTCAAAGAACCTGTGCTTTCGGAACGTGATACGAAGGCGCAACCGTTGGCGCAATGGTTGGAACGCTCGCAATCGGCAAACCTGCCTTATCCGGGTTTGTTTGCCGAAGCGTAACCTGCTGGATGGTTGCTATGCCAGTTCCACGCCGTTTCGATGATTTGTCGTAGGTCTGGGTAGGCAGGTTGCCATCCTAGCTCTTGCTTGATCGCGGTCGAGTCTGCGACTAATGCTGCTAGATCCCCACCACGCCGCGGACCATAGACCACCGGAATAGGGTGCCCTGTCAGTTCGCGGGCGTACTCGATCACTTGTTTGACCGAGTAACCGGTGCCGGTGCCAAGATTATAGGCACGGCTTTCGCCATGTTCTAAGGCTTCGAAAGCAAGGATATGGGCAGCGGCAAGGTCTAGCACATGGATATAATCGCGCACGGCAGTACCGTCCGGCGTCGAATAATCATCTCCGTAAATTGTTAACGAGTCACGTTGCCCCAAAGCCACTTGCAGCACTATCGGGATGAGGTGGCTTTCGGGCGCGTGATCTTCGCCAATCTGTCCGTTCGGATGGGCACCGGCAGCATTAAAGTAGCGTAGAGCGCAATACTTTAGCCCATAAATTTTATCCATCCAGTAGAGCAGGCGCTCGATCATCGCTTTACTTTCCCCATAAGGGCTACCGGGGATAACGGGTTCTTTTTCATCAATGGGAATGCGCTGAGGTTTATCGAACAGGGCAGCAGTAGAAGACAATATAAAACGCTTAACCCCATGGGCGGCGGCAGCTTCGAGTAGATTGGAGGCAGCGACGACATTATCTCGTAGATACTTAAAGGGTTTTTGCATACTTTCGGGCACAATGATGTAGGACGCAAAATGGAAGATACCATCGAATTGATGGCTATTAAACAACTGTTCGATGGCTTGAGGGTCGAGCAGATCGCCGACTACCAATGTTGCTTGGGCGGGAACAGACTCCCGATGCCCAGTGACGAGGCTATCATAGATGACCACTTCATAACCGCGTTCCAGTAGGACATTGACCATATGGCTGCCGATATACCCGGCACCGCCTGTGACAAGCACTTTCATAATTCCTCGATTCGAGTGTGATTTGCGATAATATCCCCTGATTATCCCAAATTTATCCCAACTTAACGCAAAATATCCTTAATCTTAGGATGTCCATGAGCGCTGTGATGGGCACTTTTCATGATTTTGTCCATCACAGTGCTGCATTATTTGGAAAAGGTGAATGACGGATTGAGTTCGTTAATCCGGTTTGTATTCAAAAATTAGGTCGATTTCTTGATCGACCGTCAAGGTGAATTGATATTCGACAATGGGACGGTCAAGGGCAAAAGTGGCAACGGGTGCTGGATTGGACTCGACAACTTTGGAATTGGGCGGTAGAAGTACTTGCACAGTGACAGTATCGCCGATTGTCCCCGGTTGCTTTTGAATCAACAACTTATAACGCCCATAATTCCCAAAACGAGGGATAAGATTGGGCGAGGTATAACTGAACTGGACTCGGCGAGAGTCATCGAAGGGAACGACGAAAGATGTTGATGCCAACCAAAGTTCACTTTGTGCGTCCACAATCGGCAGCATGATATCGGTGCTGTTGCTGACCAGTTCGGTATTGGCTGGGGCGTATACTTGCACCATTGTCGAATAATCCAGCGGTCCATGAAATTCAGCATCGACGGCAGGGTCAAGATCCGCCAATGAAGCCGGATACTCATAGCCGATGGTGAGGCGTTTGGAGAGTACATCGTTGGCTTGAATATCGACATCATAAGTCAAGTTGCGCAAGACGGAGCTATTCGATTTATTGCCTAAGTTACTATCCACAACCATGAGATAGTCGCTATTTGCTTCTTCATATTGGTCGCCAGACCACCCTAACAATTGAATGGCGTTATCGAGTTGTGGGTTGGCGAGGTAGATCATCATGTGTTTTTCTTGAACAGCGCGCAACAGGGCTTCAAGAATCCGGCTATTAAGTTCTGGATCGCGCGAGGCTGTTTGCCATTCTTGCATAATTGCCGCATAGGTGGCGGCGACAAAGGCTTTGTGTGGTTCTGCGCCGGTGCTATAGGCGCGAATGTCGTAGACGATTTCGCGGAAATTTGCCGCCGTGACGACTTCATCCGCCGTTTCATTGGCGACTTCGACTTCCCCCAAGACTCCGAGAATATATTCAAAGGCGGTGATATCCACTGACAGGACACCATCAATCGGGGCGTGCTCGTTTCCGCCTTCGTTGTAATACCACATGGCTCTGGATGCAGTAGATGGAAAATCGGCGCTCCAACTGCCATCCCATGCGGCATAGATAGGTTGACGGTATTGAATCCACCAGTAGGGGATATTGAAAGTGTTTGCCAAGCTCGTATCGGGCGGGGTAGGACTGGTGCGGGTCGAAGCACTGTAGTCGTAATCCACCATGCGCCCGTTGCGAACAGTAAACCACCCCCATGTGCTGAGGAACCCACCCGATGGGCGAATTTCGTCATTATTGACCGCAAGGATCAAATAGGTGCGCTGACCATTGAGACCTAACACCACGTTGAGAAGATCTGTGGAGTTCAAGAGCACATCATTGATGCTGGTGAGTTGCTCGTTGAAACTAATGATCCGTTCGGTCGTGCGCAGGAGTTCTAAGGGCGGGTTATCGATAGTGAGTTCCGCCAAAAGGGTTTGGGCTACGGCGAGTTGTTCCTGCGCCTTGAGGAATTGTTCACGCCCGACATCCAAAAGTTCAACAAGGCGGTCGCCCGACGAAATCTGCGTCAAATTGCTGTTTTCGTCTTCCCCTGCAACAAGGTAAAACAAAGCGGGTTGTAAGCCACTCAACATGGCTTCGGAGGCATCGGTCAGTCTTCGAGCAATGTCCAAACTGCGAAAGGTGAGTTCAATATCGGGATTGGCGGTGGCGAAAGGGCGAATAATATTGAGCCGATTTTGCGCCAATTCCAATTGATTGCCGACTTGAATCACCCCTAATTGAAGATCTTCAAAATCTTTTAGGGAGATATTGGCACCTGAGCGATTCTGGACAGCATTCAAAACCTGTTCTAAGCCATTGATGGAAGCGTTGATTTTTGTAAAGGAGTCTACGATCAGGGCGATAAAGACTATCAATGAGATCACGACCAGGCTCACGATAGCGATCAAAACCCCGTTGATCTGCCGGCGAAGACCTAGGCGTTTCATAATCTGCCGGACAATACCCCCTTTGCGCCGCCGTCTCCGAACACGCCGTCTAGGTTCAGCTTCTACATAGCGCGAATTGGCATCAACAACTGCCAATTGTTCACCCTCATTGGGGGATAGTGGATCAGGTGTGAAAGTCATATCAAAACCTTATAGGAGTCTGTTGGAATTGAATTCGCAAGTTTAGAGTGTGGTGTAGAGTCGAACAACGCCGTCTTGCTCCACTAGGAAATCAGGGTGTACGGAATTGGATTTCACTCGGAATGGGTTCGCCGTGATGACCATTCAAGGATGGCGATGGTTCATCCTGAATAATGACGGTCATTTTATGAAGCGCTGTGCTGCCCATTGCAAAAGATTCTTCAATCAAAGTGTCGATTTTTGACCAGAAATGATCAACCATCATTGAGCTTTTATCGTTATCCACTTTCATAATATTGGGGTGCTGTGTTTCGCCGGGCTTTTCGATCTCGTTGAAGAGTTCTTCGTGCATTTTTTCGCCGGGGCGAATCCCTGTAAATTTGATTTCGATATCTTGATAGGGGCGTAGCCCACGAAGACGGATCATGCGTTCTGCGAGTTCGACAATGCGCACCACCTCGCCCATTTGTAAGACATAGATGTCGTGTCCATTGGTCATGCAGGCGGCATGGATAATCAGGTTAACGGCTTCGGGGATGCTCATAAAGTAGCGCGTCATCTCTTGATGCGTCACCGTGACTGGACCGCCGCTGTCAATCTGACGATTAAAGGTGGGCACCACACTGCCCCTGCTGCCGAGGACGTTTCCAAACCGCACTGCGGCGAAGCGCGTGTTTTTCGACTTGTTTTGGGAGAGTGCAAGGAGTATCAACTCGCATAGGCGTTTGCTTGCGCCCATCACGCTGGATGGGTTGACCGCTTTATCGGTGGAGATCAACACAAAGCGTTCAACATTGTATTCTTGGGCAAGTTCAGCCAGATTACGTGTGCCGACCACATTGACACGGATCGCCTCGTGGGGATAGTTTTCCAACATCGGCACATGCTTATACGCCGCAGCGTGAAAGACGATTTGCGGCTGATGGGTTTCGAAGATCGTGCGTAACACCGGGCGAATAGTGATATCGACCAAGGCGGCGAAGATATTTAACTCTGGATGCTTGGATTGCAGTTCGATAAAGAGATCGTGCAGACCGCTCTCATTATTGTCGAGGATAACGACTTTCGTGGGACGATACGCCATGATTTGGCGGCTGAGTTCCGAACCGATAGAACCGGCGGCACCAGTGATGAGGATGGTTTTTTCTGTCACGGGGGACAAGTCTACGCCCTCATAACGGGTAACTGGTGAGCGCCCGATCAAGTCTTCAGCTTGGACATCGCGGAGGACATCGGTCGTCTGTCGCGCGTTGACCATCTCTTGCAGGTCAGGCACAACTTTGATGAGCGCTTTCGTTTTTTCGCAATAAGTTAGGATTTCGCGAAAGCTGGGACCGCTAATGTTGTGGATTGCGACGACGATCAAATCAATTTTGTGTTTTTCTGCAAGCTTTACGATGTCATGGCGTGTACCGATAATCGGACAACTTTCGACATATAAGCCTTGTTTGCTCAAATCATCGTCAATGAAGCCGACAACTTTATAACGATTATGGGCACTTCTATAGCGATGCTTGAGCCGTAACGCCAAGACTTGTCCCGATTCGCCTGCGCCGATAATTAAAACGTGCGTGGTTGAATGCGGGAATTCACTCCGTATGACGGCATTCCAACGCCAGCTTAAACCGCTGATCAGCCGGGAGCGATAGCGAAGCGCGACAAAGATCACCATCGAAAAGCCATTGCCAATTAAAATGAGTTGGATAGCCAGAGCATTGGGGGCAAGCAGTAGGATGCCAAAGATGATCGCCACTGTTGCGACAACAACGGCATTGATGATGATGGTTACACCATAGCCACTGGTGCGATGCCAAAGGCGCTTATAAACCCCAAACGCATACAACGAAGCCACCATGCACAAGGCAATGAGCAGCAGGAGTACGAAATCAGCGTTAAACGATTCGTAATCAGGATCACTCACAGTGAGGAGGGCGATGGTAATTAGGTAGCTTGCGACTACCACAGCGGCATCAACGAGTGCGCCAGTGGCAATCCTTGTGATACGCCGAAGCATTAACCGCGACCTATCATCTCGTGGGGTTGTTGTTTGCATTCATCGTCCTCATATAACATTGCGCAGACTAGACTGCGTTTTGGCATCAGTGGGACAACCTCATGGCAAAGGTTGTCTATTGTATTGTGAGGCTAGGGCATTGCCTAGATCCACAGATTTCACTTACATTATACAAAAGAAGGCTTAAATTTTGAAAAACAAGATATCCATTTATCCGGACAAATTAAACGGATAGCACCATTTTCCAAACTTAAGCCTTCTCGCACCCTGTAGAATGACGGCTACTCTTTGTCAGGTTGGGATGTTGTGCCTATATTGACTTCGGTCTGTTTTTCAACAGACTTGGCATCACGACGTGAGCCTCCGTTTTTGCCACGTTGATTGGCTTTGGGTGTTGGCGTGTAATAGTACCCATAGGAATAGGTATACTCGTAAGTTTCATCACGGGGGTTAAGCCGATTGAGGATGACCCCTTTGACCTCCAAGCCCAATTGCGTGAAGCGTTCTTTGGCTTTTATGCCAGCACCGCGCCGTGTCTTACCGGCATCAATGACCAACAGTACATCCGCTTTGGCAGTGGCAGCCAGCACGGTCGAGTCGGCAACCATCAACGTGGGCGGGCTATCGATAAGGACAATATCGATGCCGGGAGAGTTGCGAAAGGTTGCGATCCAGCGTTGCATCAGCGATGAACCGAGGATTTCAGTGGGATTGGATGGGATGAACCCGCTTGTGATCACCCGCAAGCGAGGGACGGAGGTGTTTTGCAAACATTGGCGTAGATTCGCTGGCAATTTTGCTTCATCACTATCAGCGGCGCTGATATTTTCCACGACATCGGGTTCTGCAAAGAGCAACGTGGTTAAACCGACGTTGTTTTCCAGTTGGAAAATCTCGTGCAATTTAGGACGACGCAAGTCGGCGTCGATCAAGACCACTTGCAATCCTGCCAATGCCATCGTGATGGCAAGGTTGGAGGTGGTCATGCTTTTGCCTTCTTCGGGGCTGGGGCTGGTGATGACGTAGACGCCCTTGTTTTGATTGTCGGTCGAGAACAGGAGGTTAGTACGCAAGGTGCGATAGCCTTCTGCAACCGGGGACATTGAGGGATAGTTGTAGACAAGACGGTCGTTGTATTTATCCGTCCGCTTGCCGATGTGCATGATTGCCCCCAAGACAGGTAAGCCGAGGGTTTGCACGGCAATCTCGCTAGAACGAATGACATCATCCAGATATTCAATGGAAATGATTGCAACCAATGCGAGGGCAGCACCGATCAGGGCACCGACGATAGTTGTGCTGAAGAGATTGACGGTACGGGCGTTGGTGGGGATGCGTGCCGCTTCTTTTACTTCTAGCTTATTGCTGCGTTGTTCGAGGTCGTTGCTTTGTTGTGTAAACTGGGCAATGGTGTTGGTGAATTGAGCCAATTGGGACAAGATCGCAGTGCGTCGTTCGTTGAGCGTGACGAGCGCTGCTTCATTGGTGGTGGTTTGGATGAGTTGATTGGTTTCATCAAGCAAGGTGCGGAGGTTTTCGTTTTGCACTGTCAGTTGGCTGACCTGTTCATTCGCGAACTGAAGGCGTTGTTGCTCGCCAGCGCTTAACCCCGGCGCTTGGAGGATGAGTTGGGTAGCGGCTTCATTGGCTATGGCGGCAGTCATCACGGGGTCTATATACGAGACCGTAATGGTCATAAAGGTTGTGCCCTCTAATGGGCTAGCAAAGATAATGCTACCCAAAAATTCTGGAGGGAAACCTTCTAAGCCGGGCACAACAGCGACAATATTTTGTTGAACTTCATAGGTGCGCAGCAATCGAATATAGTTCTCCGCCAATTGCCCCGCTATTTGCATATCGCTGGCGTTGGGATTGCCTGAATTTGTGGCGTTGCCAATGGCAAGCAAGACAGATGCTTGATACGTGGGGGGGGTGCCGGTATTGAGGATAAAGGTAATGCCACCAGCAATAAACGCAGCTAGTACAACCAGCCACGCCCATTTTCGCGCTAAGCGAATATATGTCGAGAGATCCATTGGGCGCTTACTCCTATTCAGACATTTCAGTTGATATTGTAATCGTTGAGGTCAATATTGCCTATAGGCGTTATATGCCCAAATGCGCAATAATTTAGAATATGAGTGGATTCGCAGGTATCACCCAGTTTCATGATGTGACGACGCGGCGGGCATGGCTTGATCAGATGCAAACAGCATTGGCGCATCGCGGGCGTGATGGTCAAGGATTGTTTGAGGATGCTGATGTCGGCTTGGTTCACACGCTCAATTTGCTCGCCAATTTGACCGTAGCACCAGCGCCGCATCGTCAACCGTTAACTTTGTCGGATTGCACGATTGTGTGTGATGCGCGGATTGACGGGCGGGCGGAGCTAGGCAGCAAACTTCAAACAGATCAACGGCTACCAGATGCCGAGTTGATTCTGCGCGCCTATTTGCGCTATGGTCAGGCGTGTGTCGATCATTTGATCGGCGACTTTGCGTTTGCCATTTGGGACGCACGTGTCAAAACTTTGTTTTGTGCCCGCGATCAAATCGGCAAGCGCGATTTTTATTATACCCAAGCGGGCGGGGTATTTGCTTTCAGCAATGAACTTCGTCCGCTAAAAATGATCCCCCATAGCGCTGACACCTTGGATGAACGCTATATCGGCGATTTTTTGATGCTAGGGGAAGGGTTTTGGATCGACAAGAGCAGTACGCCCTTCCTTCATATACGGCGTTTAGAACCTGCCCACACCTTGACATGGACGCCCGATGGGTACCGTGTACGGCGCTATTGGACGTTGCCGATGAAGGATATTTCGGCACGCGCGTGGCTGTCTTTGGGGGTGCGGCGCGAGGGTGAAATTATTGAGCAGTATCGCAGCACGCTGCGAGAAGCGGTTAAAGATCGCATGGGGGCGGATCGTGTCCTCGTCACCGTAAGTGGGGGCATGGATTCCTCATCTACGGCGGCGCTGGCGTTTGATTTGGTGAGTACGGGCGAGGTAAGCGCGCAAACTGTCGCGATGACGAGTGTTTTCAGCGGGATTATTGATCCTGAAGAAGCCTATGCGCGCGAAATTGCCGCGAAACTTCAATTTGAGGATCGTCATGTGTTTTATGAGGTGAAACAAACGCCGTTTTTCCGTCCTTATGCCGGTATTGCCAATGCGATTCACTCCAATTTCTCCCCGAGCAATTGGGTGGATTTTCAACGCTTTATGGCGTCACACGGTAAGGTTGCGATTTTTGGCTATTTGGGCGATGCGCTCTCCAGTCGTGCGCCCCTTGCTCAGGCGCTCCGACAGATGAATCCCATCGCCTTCGCCCAGATGTATGCCGAGTTAGGGCGATTTTTTGGTAAACGACCGGCGTTGGGGTCGGGGATTTTTTCGTCGGCACGCGGTGGCGTGGCGAGATCGGAGTCAATAACTTATCCTTTTCCAGCATGGATCGCGCCGGACTTTGCCCAACGGCAGGGATTGGTGGAGCGCTGGCAGGGGTATTGGGCAGAAAAAAACAAAACCAACCCGTTGATGTTGAATGCTCATTTGCAAAAGTTATATACCGGTTATGATTTTCATGCCCATGATGAAAGCGATGCCATCGATTTTACCCCTGTCGATACGGTCGATCCGTTTGCCGATTTGCGCGTCATCGATTTACTGACCAGCTTACCCACCTTGCCGTGGTTTTATAAGAAATATTTGGGGCGACGGGCGATGAGCGGGATACTGCCGGACTCGGTGGTGCATCGACCTAAACAAATATTTGGCGATGTCACAGGGTATCTGTTGGCAAAACCCGAAAATCAATGGATTGATGCGTGGCAACCAATGGCGTTCATGCAGCAGTATGTTGTGCGGGACAAGGTGCCCCCTGTGACTGGAACTCATGCCCAAATTGATGCCTCACAAGCTGTCCATTTGCGCCCGCTGACATTGGAATTATGGCTTGAGACGGAAGTATTTCATCAGAAATCTACCTAAAGCCATTGCGCTTAAAGGGACGTGAACATGCCTGATTGGTATGATTATGTGTTATATGGGTTGCAAATTGAGATTAATGCGCCGATTTACGGATTGACCCATACGGTCATTCGTGAGCGGGCTGATGTGACTATTTATTCGGGGGCGATCCCGGTTGAATTGGCGGCAGACTCGCTAGAATGGGTTGCCCCCCACCAGTTTCGTGTTACCGAAGATGCCCCAGCGAATGCTGCGCAGCAATATTTGCGTGAATGGCGCGATGGTGGCTATTTAGAATTGACTTATGAAGGTCAAATTACAGTCGTTTTTGCGTTGGATGGTTCGCGCGTGTGGGTGTCATGGTCGACCAGCATTGATGAACCGTTGCGGGCATTTAATGTGATGGGACCGATGATGGGGATTGTGTTGCGATTGCGCGGAATCACCCCATTGCACGCCAGCGTGATTGCGATTGAGGGGCAAGCAGTCGCTTTTGTGGGGGCAAGCGGATCGGGGAAATCGACGCTGGCGGCTGCCTTTGATCAATTGGGGTACCCGATTTTATCGGATGATTTATGCGTCTTGACGTTCACAGATACGGGTGTGATGATCCCGCCCGGTTCCCCACGTATTCGCTTGTTGGCGGATGCAGCGCAAGCCTTATATGGGGAGATGGTGCCTTATGAAGTTTCGCCTCATCGTGCTGATAAACGGGAGTACGCTGTGGAGTGGAAAACTGCCCAAGCCAGTCCGTTGGGACTGCCATTGGCAGCAATCTATTTCTTAGAGGGGCGGAGCGATGCGATAGTGATTACGCCAATGTCCGAACGCGATGCCCTGTTTAAATTGTTGCGTGAGGTCTATACCCGTCATATCACAACTATTTACAACGATGCCGTCGCATTTCAGGACATCAGTATGCTGGTGAAGCATATTCCCGCGTACAGTTTGATTTCAGAACAAGGGCACAATACTCTAAAAAAGCTGTGCCACATGATTGCCATGCGACACAGCTAAATGTCTTTGCCGGAGGATAATGACGAACTCAAAAAAGTGTATCGTCCCAGACGGTAAGTTAGCTGGAACTATTAAATCCTAGCCGCCGCCCAGAAGTTCTTGAGCCGGTAGTTCTGGCAAGACAATTTGCGGGATGACGATTTCGCCAACCGAAGAGCTACCAGCGCTACTGGTATCGGCTGCACCTGCTTGGGTACCGGTTCCTTGTGTAACGACCCCATTATTACTATTACCCGATAGGCAAAATGCGCCGGAGTTCAGGTTTTCGCTGCCGACAGCCCCAGGGCAGTTATTATCCACCGCGGTGGGGTTGTCCCAAATCAACGTCAGGTTTTCCAAACGACCATAGGTGGTCAGATTGGGAGAAACATAGAGTTTCTGTGCAATTTGTTGCATGTGTCATATCCTCCAGTATTGTCATTCGACACGTTAAATTCATGCGCGATAGCTCACTTGTGACAGTATACTAGCATTCCTGAATTTTGTCACGGTATTTTAGAAAACCTTCACAAAATTCATTACTTCGCATATGCGGTTTCCCCTTAAACTTCGATAAAAAATCTGTGAAACCTATTTTAAGTGATAGTGTTAACGAGATGTTTTTGCTGAAGATCGTTCAAGAGTCTCATGATATCCCGCTCGGCTGTAGCTTTATCAACGGCATACGCTTCTAGCAAAAGCTGGATCAGGGTCGTCACCGAGATCGGGGATTGGATGTTTTGCCAGATAAATGTGCCTACCTCATCTAATCCATAGTAGATACCGTCTTGCATATTTAAGATGACGGTTTCGTCTGCCATGTCCGTCGAAAGTTGCTGATTAGTGGCTATAACGGTCGAGTTCAGGTGAATCATTCGTTCTTGTCCCGATAGGATGATGTTATATCGTGATAATCATAAATGAAAAGCTCGCTTTGGGTAGATCAAAACCCTCGCACAATGGGGGCGATAGTGAAGCATCGCATCGTCCGAAGGTTTTGGTGACATCACCCCCCGGCAGCGATGGTGAGATCACAAATCACAGTATAGCCTAAACGAAATCCGGTGATTCTTTGGTTGCCGACTTCTGCCGCCCATGTTGCCCGAAAGGTGCGGACATAGGCGCTCGCGGTCAATTGCTGGACATCCCCTGCCCTGACCTGTAAGCGAGTCGATCCTACGCGGATACGACCGGGGTCAATTTGGGGGGCGTTCTCTGCTTGGGCGCGTGTCTCCCATGATGGCGGGGTGAATTCCAAGGTGACTTGTTGACCGGGGCGTAGGGGACCATTGGTCGGGTAACAGGTTTCCAAGATGAGGGTGTTGGTGGTGGGCGCTGGGGCATTATTGACAACTGGCACAGGGCGGCAGATACCGGTTTCGGCAACAACGGATGCGCGTACCCAGCGATTGCCTTCGACTTGCCACCAATCGACGCCATCAGGGTCGGTTGCGCGGATGATGGGGCGGACAAGAGTATCCCTGCGGATGGAACCGACGATCTCATAAAATGTGCCCGCCCCGGCGCGCAAATCACTATCACTGGTCACGACGCGGCGGCAAGTGGTGTCGGGGGTGGCAGGGGCGGGAGTAGGCGGATTTTGGGCGCGTTGGGAATCTGCGATAAAGGCGGCGATGCCCGCTGAGGTCAAGGGTTCTGGCAATGCTCGCAAACGGAAGGGGAGATTATTGATCGGCAGGGTGCGCACTTGTTCCAGCGTATATGGCTCGGCGGCAGTGATAGAAGTGGCGCTACTGGCATTGGTTTGGATATTGAAGGAGGCGCGTGCGCCGGCGGGGACGAGAACGGGATCATCGGCGTTGGCGCTTTGCAAGGTGGCGACCCCATCCACAACTTGAATCGTCAACCCGCCCTGAATTTCCTGTTGAATGAAGGCGGTGCCGCTTAGCTGTAACGTGGTATCGGGTTGGAAACGCAGGGTGATCAGCGTGGTGACATCGGGTGTTTGGATGATCATGCCGCTTGGAGGCGTGCTATCACAGGCGGGGGTATTGGGATCGGCACTAAAATTGAGGACTTGGAACGGGTGCAGATAGGGCGTACCGTCAATAGTCACCAATGGGGTGAGGTCGGCATTGCTCAGCGCTTGACGAGAGACCCACCCAATGGCGTTCATGTTGGGGATGAACACACGGAGCCATGCTTGATCTGCCGTGCGTCCATTGGCGATGAGCGTGGTATTGACGCCAACTTGGGCGAGGATAGCGCTATTTTCTTGCGGGTCGATGCGAAGATTGGCGGAACCGGAAGTCGTCACGGTGATTTCGGGCATGGGCGGGACGCCATTGGTCAGTTGAGTATTTCCGAAGACCAAGAAGGTAATGGCAGGACGCACCGAGCGATCCAAAGACGCGCGTAAGGAGATAGTAGCGACACTCCATGTCTCGTCACTAGAGGTGGTGATGATATTTTGGAGGTTCATTACTGAGAACTGTTCGCCCGGTTGCGTGAAAGCGTTTTCGCCGTCGAACGTGATGCCACTGATTTGCCCACTGCCAAAACAGGCTTCATCTAAAGCGGTAGTCGCACAGGCGGAAGCCGTCCGCGCGAAAGATAGCAAGACTCCCGTTTGGCAGGAGTCATTCCCTTGTGCCGATGCTATTTGTACGCCGATGATCGTCATGACGCCCAGTATGATGAATACACGCTTGAGCATTGTCCTCATAATTTGTTGCGCTCCCCTGAAAATAGACCCTTTTTAAGCTGTGCCGCCAAAAATTGCGGCGCAAAATTGCCCCGCTGCCGACAGAAAAATAAATGAAGCTGCATAACCTTATGTACACTATAGCAGCACTCTACAGAGGGCAATGTAGGGTAGTGGGGCGGACGGCGTGTAGTCGTGGGGTAGTCGTTGATCTCTATTGTCATGTGTTCTGACATATACTCAGGGTGTAAGCCAACGTGTCATAAGGAGTTATTGAATGATTCTGAATCGTTATCGAAAATGATGCGCAAAGGAGGGGAGTCGTGAGGCGTACAGGCGTGCAATTATGGCTATTGAGTGTGCTGGCGCTGATGGGCGGGGCGCTGTTCGCCAGCGCTGTGTTGGGGCAAACCCCAATCGTAGAGAGTTTTACCTTTTATCGACAGTTGGGGGCATCAGCGCCGGTCAATATCCGTTATGAACCTCTTTATGATCAATTTGCCCTTGTGACCAATGGCGGGCGCTTGCTTTTAGTGGATGCAGCGACGTATACCACCCGCAGCGTCCTCTATGAGACTGGGACATATAACGCTTACAACTTTAGTCATGATGGACAGTGGCTGGCGCTGGCGATTGATCGGCGGCTAGAGATTTGGGACACACAAACCGGTGTTTTGTCGTTGACGATAGAACCGGACGGTGCCAACAGCGTGACGGGTCCGCTGATGTTTTCGGACGACGACAGTTATTTGTTATTCACCGCAGTGGTGGCGGCGTCGCAGGCAACCCGCCGAAGTGAAAATGATACCGACTTATTGCCGTGGCTATGGGATTTGGATGCCGCGCGCGATCTTGCGGATTCACGGTTGCCCGGCAGGGTGAGCGCTTACGCCTTCTTCGACTATCGCACGGGCTTCATGTATCTTGGTCCCAACAACACCTTATTGGCGGCACGACCGGGAAAATTTGAGGTGATCGATGTGAATGGGGCGGGCTTGCCCGTCGTGGCGGAGTTTGAGACCAATCGTTTTGAGGAAGACCCAGTGACTTTGTGGTTCAGCGACTCGGCAGGGTTGATGTATGTCTTCAAAAACGATACCGGCACCATCATGCAGGTCGATACGAGTACCAAGCGCTTATTTGAAATTCCCTTGGGGCGGATGTTGGGTGCCCGTTCGCTCCGGAATTTTGACGAATTTCCGTTGGGGGGCAATGCCCGCATGATCGGCGAACCGCTGAGCCGAGAACTCAATCCTTTGCTGGTGGCATGGTTTGGCTACGATTATCGCGCCGATTGGAATTATCATCCGCTCAGTATCTTCTTGCTGGATGTTTTGACCCCCAAAACCGCGCTTGCCGATGATATTGGCTTGCTCATTTATGTGTTTGATGAGGAATTGGGACAGGGCACTATCGAATTTGTGCGTCCGGGCAATGGGGCACCGATGGCGATTGATGCCGAAGGGCGGCGGGTGGCATTGCGACAGATGGGCGAATCCTCGCCGGTTACGATTTATAACTTCGATAGTGGGCTGCCGATTTTGAGTTTTGACACCACGCTCACAGATGCCGAGGGGGATGATTTATTCGCCTTTAATGAAACGGCAGAGGCACTAGTCGCCGGGTATCAACGGTATGATGCCGATTCGGGTGCGGTTATTTATGAGCGCCTCGATTATAACCCCGGTTATAGCAGCAATACCTTTGGGGGTGTCGGTACCTATTTCACGCCCGACAGTCGCGGGCTGGTGACGGTTTCGGGGAATAATTGGTGGGTGTGGGATATCGAAACCGATCAAGTGATTCGCCGTGAGGTCTTGGACTTTTCGGGACCGGTCATCGCGGTGTCTGACGATGCGACCCGTTTCTTGCTAGATGTCAGTACCGAGTCAGTACGGGGAGTTGAGTTATACGAGATTGGCAAGGATGAACGGCGGCGTCTGTATTTCGACATCCCTAGCGATATGACGTTGCAGAATTTTATCCCTAGCGCCGATTGGGAACATTTTATCGTTACGTATAGCGCCTTACCCGGCACGCAACATGCCCCCGGTGGCGCAATTGCTTTATATACCGTCGGCGTAGGGTTGCGCTGGTATATGGCGGGCACCGACTTGCCGTCAAGCAGTGGCTTTTTAAGTGATGTCGGCTGGTTGGATGCCGAGACCATCTATGCGGTGGGGGATGGCGGCGGTGCAGTGCCAGATCGAGTCGTGGGGGTGGCATATGCGCCATCGGGCGTGCCCCAGTGCCTTGTGGAGCGATACCCGGCACAAGTAGACGATTGGACACAGTTATGGGAACGGTTGGCATATTATCAACCCGCTGATGATTTGGCGCGCTTGGCATTGGCGGTTTGCCAAGCCGAGTCTGCCGAGGCAGTTGAGCAGTTGTATACGCCGACGCCGAGACCGACATCGATCCCACAGGCTGCAAATTCGGTTTCTCGAATCACGGGTGTTCCTTCATGTTTAACCGAACGGTATTCCGATCAAGCGTTAGCGTTTGCGCGTGATTGGCGGCGTTTGACATTGGGGCTAACTGAGGAACAAACCGAGAACCTTGCGTCTCTGCTGTGTGAGGGCTTGGGGTCTGTCAGTAATGTGGGCAATGCGGTTTCGGTGCAACAGGTGAGTCAAGCGAGTGCGCCGGATGGTCGCGTGATTTATGCCATCAACCGCGAGAACGGCGCACGGGTGCGTATCCCGAATTTGCCCGTCCGCTTCGATGGTGAAGTGCGCCCGAATCTGGAACTGGTTCTCCAAGAATTTCGGAGTCAATTTGGTTTTACGCCAGCGAATGCGGTGTTAAGCCCGGATCGGTCACGGTTGGCAGTGGCGACGACAGGGGGACATGTTTCGATTTATCAGTTGAACAAACCTTATGAAGACTTGGCGTTAGCGGCAACCGCGATTGCTATCGGCACCGCACAAACTAACCCCAATGCTATCAGGGTGCTGCCGGCGAGTACGACCATCCCCGACCAGATTGGGCAAACTCAGCCCACCATGACGCCCACTTTTGTGCCGACAGCGATGCCACTGGCGACGCAAACTGCGCCCTTGTCGCAGGTAGGACAAACCGAGGTGATCTGCCCGGCGCAAACAGTTTCGTTTGCGGAGCGCCCCACCACCTTTACCCCGACGGGGCGGCTGATCGGCATGGTTCGGAATCACCCAGAAATGTGGGTACTCGATGCTGAGAGTGGACGTTTTTACCCCGATGAGACGATTCCCTTGTGTGGGGTGGGGGTGCCTTGTACGTACAATCTTGATCGGTCGTGGATGATCATTGAGAGCAGCCCGCCGGTGTTGTCGCGACCGGATGGCAGTGAGCAGGTACCCATCGTGGCGGCGTCTGATCTTTCGGTGTTCGACTCTTTGCGATGGTTTGATGGCGAACAGTTGATCTTGCGTTATCAAGGTTTTCAGCCAGAGCGCAGCGCAGACGCTGTGTTGTTGACGCGCTTCTATAATACGACCACGGGCACTTGGAGCGCCCCTGAACGCCTCATCCAAGAGGTCAGAGTCAATGAGTTGCCGACTTCGATCATCAGCGCGCAGCCCAACGGCGGGACGTTGCTTGTGGTCACGACACCGGTGAACTTGCCGGGGGGGACGGGCTTGCAATACTACCTCTATGATGAGGCTACCGATGAAGCGACGTATTTTGCGCGCACCGACTTCGACCAGTCGATTAATTTTTTCTGGGATGCGGCTGGAACGAAGCTGTATTACTCGCCCTCGTGGTTACAGTCCGAGACGATCAGCAATCGTTTTTCTGGTGAGCAACCCCGTTTAGACTCGGATTATGTGTACGATGTCGCGACCGGTGTCCATGCCCGCTTAGACCCGAACGTTGCCCGCGATCTTTCTGGGATGATGCTGGATGACCACTCGGTATTGAATCGCTACGTGGCGGATTTTCCCGCTGTGGGGGTGCCGGAATTAACTTTGGCGATTACCGATCTCGATACCGGACTGAAACGATTGTATTGCCCCCCTGCGCAGTGGCGCGATGTTTTTAATGTGGCAGTATCCCCGGATGGGCGCTATGTGGCGATGACCGCGCCGGAACGGGGTGATCAATCGGAAGCGGTGCGTCGTTATGACACGTTATATATCTTGGATCGGGCGACGGGTGTAGTGGTCGAGATGCCCGCCGAGATGACGCAACTGATGTTATGGACGGAGGTGGCACAATGACCCGACAGCACCTCATGGTCGTGTGCGTGTTTCTTTTGGGTCTCATGGGGCTGGCGGGGGGAATCGCGGCGCAAGATGGCGCGCCTACGCCCGAAGCAACGCCTGATCCCAACACGGTGTCCCCGTTTGGGGTGTATGTGACGACGCAAGACTTTCTCGCCTTGCGCATGGGACCCGGTGCAGCGTTTAGTCGTATCAAGGTTGTTCCCCCGGCAGTGACGGCTCCAGCCGTAGGGCGGTCGCCCGATGGCAAATGGATGCAGATCGTGTATGAGGGTGGGCGCGGGTGGGTCTCGTCACGTTATCTTGTGTGGACGGGGAATGTGACTTCGCTCACGGTTTCGACCATGCAAGAACAGGTGCGGGTAGTGCGCACGGGGGCGATTGGCTTTGTAGAGGCGGGAACCCAGTTTTATGACAGTCGTTACCTGCCGACAACGACCGCGTCCGTGTCCTCGGAAGTTGAATTGATCGGGCGCTTGGGCAGCGGGGCGTATATCTGGTTGCAAGTCGATTATCTGGGGACACCCCATTGGGTGCGTTCTTGGGAAATCAGTTATGACTCGGAATATGTTTACACCCTAGATGCCGCCGTTCAGTATGTCTATACCCGCTTGGCACGGCAAATGAGCAACGATTTTGATGCGGTGAGCGGGACTTTATCGACGATTGAGGGTATTTGGCTGCGCTTGGCGTCGGGAGGACAAGTCTCGTGTGGGGTGATTCCGGAATTTGCCCGCAGACAAGCGCGGGATGCCGATATTGCGACGGAATTGGTATTTGCCCCCGTTGCTGACTCGCTCGACGAGGCAATTCTCGATGTGAATGCGGCGATTGTGGCATTTGAAGAGGCGTGCAATCGCCCGGAAGACCAATTTTACCTGTTGCCGCAGGAAGTAGTTGCCGCGCTAAATGACTTGAATAGCGCCCGTCGGAATTTGGTGTTGGCGGGTGCCATCGCCGTTTCGTTAGAACGGCGCGACCCGATTGTGATCAACAGTCGGGGTGGGTAGTAAACAGCCACGCAGTCGGGTTTCACTTTTGATGGTGACTATTTGATGGTGACTAGATGAGGCAGTTTTCAGACGTACCTTCTCATTTTGCTTTTGACTAAGGAGCGCAGGACATGAACAAACGACATAGCTCTATTCTTTTTCTGGCGACCATGATCGTCGTGGTTGGGTTGATGATGGTCAATATGACCGCTATCGTGAACGCGCAGACGCCGCGTGGCTATAGCGATCCGCTGATTTGCGATCAATTTGAGGGCAGTTCCAATGCCATCCGCACGGGCTACTATATGGGGGAAGGGACGGCATTTTATCGTTCGGGGCAACTGCAACGCGCCACCGATAGCTTTAGCTGCATTATCACGCAAATCGACACCAATTATCTGGATGCCTACACTGCGCGGGCGGTCGTTTTTACGGACCGGCGCGATTATACCCTCGCACTTGAGGACTACGCTACGGCGATTGGTCTCGACAGCTCGCTCATCGGTGCTTATAACAACCGTGCCATCGTGTATGCAGCGCAAGGCGATTATGACGCGGCGCTGGCAGATTTTGATCGGGCGCTGGACATCGATAGTAATTATCGATTTGCCCTAAGCAATCGCGGTGTGTTGTATGCGCTGCGCGGGGACTATGCCGCAGCGATTGCCGATTTGGAAAATGTCATCACCTTGTCGGGAGTCGATGATGCGCTGGCTGAACTACGCCGCCCTAACCGTTTGGGGACAGACCCGCTACCGGTGTACAGCTTTGAGGATGCCCGTGCCTATAGCCTGTTGGGGATCATCTATTCGCGCTTTGCCCTGACGAACTATCAAGATTACCTGTACCTGTTGGGGGGCAATGCCGACTTGCGCATTCAGAGCGCATCGGGGGCGTTGGAATCGCGCTTCAACTTCGATTTACGCTTGGATGATGGTACGTGGTATTTGGCGACCGACTTTATCCCCGGAGGCTAAGTGTGATGATATTGATTCTTCGGCTGTTGCTCGTATTCAGTTTGAGCATGAGTTTCGGTATTGGCGTCACACAGGCGGCTCAAGAGGAGTCGCCCCCCTGTGACACTGTGAGTGAAGCGATCTATTTTGTCGGTTTGGGCGAAGCTTATTTCGCCTCTAAAGCTTATAACGACGCTATCCTTGCTTTTTCGTGCGGCTTGGCATTGGATGATACGCTCGTGCCTGCCTACGTGACGCGCGGGTTTGCGCGCTCGATACAAGGGGATGAGCCGGGGGCACTCGAAGATTTTAATAGCGCGATTGCGCTAGATGAAACGTCGATTGATGCCTACGTCAGTCGTGGGACACTTTATATGCGACAGGGGAACTTTGCGCTGGCGATTGGGGACTTGACGGTGGCACTGGCGCTGGAACCCGATAACGTGAGTGCCTTGCAAAATCGCGCTGTCGTCCACGCGGCAGAATTCAATTACGATTTGGCGATGGATGATTTGATGCTGGCGTTAATGATCGCACCTGATGATCCGGCTTTGCACGCGGCAGTGGGGGCGGTGTATTTGGCGTTGGCGGCACAAAGCTACGGGCAGTTTCGCGCATTGGCGGGGGACAACGTTGCCATCCCCGGTGGCGCACCGTCGTCATTGTATCTCGCCATTGAGCGTAGCGCGTTGACCGGAAATTATGGCGATTGGGTCGCACTCTTGCGCCCGGCGGGTGAGTGATGGTTGCTCATTGGGATTTTACGGTACGCGCATGGGGCAGGCGTTTAGCACTTGTGGGGATCATGCTGATGGTCTGGGGGGTGACCCCCAGCTTTGCCCAAGACAATGACGGCGGCGCGTTGAACATCATCATGAGCCGGGATGACGCTGACAGTCTGCTATACCCAATGTTATTTGCGACCGATGGACAGGGACGGGTGATCCCAGCGACGGATGCGACAGGTGGCTTGGTTAGGACATGGGCAATTGAATACGGTGATTTCGCTTCTACAGATGGATCGTTGAGCGGGCAGATGATGATTCATCTGACGTTGCGCGATGATTTGACATGGCGGGATGGCGCGCCCATCACCGCTTATGATGTGTTTTTTAGTCTGTTGCACTTTCAGACAGCGCAACCTAGTTTACAAGGTCAATTATTCGCTTGGGTTCAACAATTGCGTTTGTTCGCGCCGCAAGATGAACACCGTCTAACCTTCTTGTTTGGAAGCCGTAATTGCAGTGGTTTGGAGGCGCTTAACCAAACGATTCGCCCGGCACATATCCTCAACCCAGAATTTTCTAGTAGAACCGCTCCTGTGTTCGAGGGTACGGGCAATTGGTTGGACGAGGTGCGGGAGTGGGAACAATTGGCGGATTTTCCAAGTTTTCAGGGGTATGCACAACGCCGTGACCTCGCCCAAGCTGTTGCCCCCGGCGACCTTCGGTTTGTCGAAGGACGCGCGGATGAAGTGCAGCGTTTTGAGGTAGACGGATTAAATATCAATGCGTGGCTTCCGGGTGGCAGCAATGCTGTCGATGCCTTCATTAAAGGAGATATTGATGTCATTGTGAATCCGCCGCCGGAGCGACGCGAAGAATTGCGGGCGCTGCCGGATGTTCAGATTTATGAACCCGCTGGGGCACGGGGTTATGCGTTGTTGTTTAACTTTGCGAACCCCAATCAGCCGCAGTCGGCATTTGATGCTGAAACAGGCGCACCGATTGAGCAGGGGGTTCATCCTGTATTTGGAGACATACGGGTTCGTGAGGCGATGCGTTTGCTGATCGATAGGGACGCGCTTAGCAGTGCTGCGTTGTTGGGGAATGCCACCCCGCTGACTCAACTTCAGTTTCCGTGGTCGTGGGCATATGATGATTCTTTGACGACGCTATCGCCCGACTTGATTGAGGCGGGACGGTTGCTAGATGAGGCAGGGTGGCGGGACTGGAATCGGGATGGCATCCGTGAATGTCGCGGTTGTCAAACGGCGGCAACCGGAACGCAATTGACTTTCAACATGGTCTATAGCCGTGGGGGAAATCCGAATACTCAGATCATGGTGCGGATGTTGGGGGAGCAATTGGCTTCGGTCGGATTTGGATCGATCAATAGCTATTTACTCGATGATTTTAGCACAAGCTCAATGCTGCTTGGGCAGCAGTTTGATGTTTATTTGATGGATTGGACGGGACAATTTCCCCTCAATGCCGACTGGTCACCCTTGTTTGCCCAGTCACAAGATCGGGTGGGTGAGGGAGCCAATATCATTTCTTACGCCAATGCTGAGGTGGACGCCGCATTTGAACGAGCAGCATCGGCGGCGCAATGTGATTATGACGCGCGCGCGGCAGCATGGCAGGAGGCAAATCGGCAATTACTGGAAGATGTCGCCTATATCCCGTTGTTTGTCGTCAACGAGTTTTATGCGGCACAAGGGGCAGTTGTCGGATTTGCGCCAGAATTGTTTGC